>DATJAE010000179.1:0-8745 GCA_035516595.1 Kofleriaceae bacterium
ACCGAAACGCCCCATCATCTCGACGATACACCCGCCCCGCCGGGCGCGAACAGCCCGGCGAAGCCGCCACATCCGGTGATAGGGCCGGACGTCGCCGGAGCGGATCCGCGCGCGCACCAGGTCGTCGTCGAGCCGCTAGCGCGAGCCGCGGATCCGCCGCCATCATCGCGACGTCGTAGCGCGGCCGACCCGGTATGCTCGCCGGATGGGTCCGAGCTTCGACGACGTCGCCGCCGCCGCGCGCCGGATCGCGGGCCACGTCCACCGCACGCCGGTCGCGCACTCGGCCACGGTCGACCGGCTGCTCGGCGCGCGCGTCCACTTCAAGTGCGAGAACCTGCAGCGCGCCGGCGCGTTCAAGATCCGCGGCGCGTACAACGCGCTGGCGCGGCTCGAGCGCGGCGCCGGCGTGGTCGCGTTCTCGTCGGGCAACCACGCGCAGGCGGTCGCGCTCGCCGCGCGCGAGCTCGCGCTGCACGCGACCATCGTCATGCCCCACGACGCGCCCGCGGCCAAGCTCGCCGCGACCGCCGGCTACGGCGCCGAGATCGTGCGCTACGACCGGTTCCGCGAGGACCGCCAGGCGATCGCCGCGCGGATCGCGGCCGAGCGCGGCGCGGCGATCATCCCGCCGTACGATCACGCCGACATCATCGCGGGGCAGGGCACCGCCGCGCTCGAGCTGTTCGACGAGGTCGGCGAGCTCGACGCGCTGTTCGTGCCGCTGGGCGGCGGCGGCCTGCTCGCCGGCTCGGCGCTCGCCGCGCGCGCCCGCGCGCCGCGCTGCCGGGTCTACGGCGTCGAGCCCGAGGCCGGCAACGACGGCCAGCGCTCGCTGCGCACCGGCGCGATCGTGACCATCGCGACGCCCGCGACGATCGCCGACGGCGCGCAGACCCAGCACCTCGGCCAGCTCACGTTCCCGATCCTGCAGCGCGAGGTCGCCGACATCCTGACCGCGAGCGACGCCCAGCTCGTGGCCGCGATGCAGCTGCTGGCCGAGCGCATGAAGCTGGTGGTCGAGCCGACCGGCTGCCTCGGCCTGGCCGGCGCGTGCCACGGCGGGATCGCGCTGGGCGGCGCGCGGGTCGGCATCGTGCTGTCGGGTGGCAACATCGATCTCGCGCGCTACGCCGAGCTGCTCGCGACCGCGCGCTGACCGCGTGCTATCAACCGGTCGTGAGATGGCCGGTGCTCGCCTTCGCGCTCGGATGCTCGCACCGCGAGCCGGCGGCGCCGCCGCCGCGGTGGGCCACGGTCGCGGTGCCGGAGTGCCACGCCGAGCTCGAGCTGCCGGGCACGGTGACGCGCGAGGTCGAGACCGCCGACGATCCGCCGACGATCCTGTACGAGACCGCGGGCGACGATCACCTGCTCGCGACCTGCATCGCGTATCCGCCCGACGCCGAGCTCCCGATCGACGAGGAGGTGCTGCGCGGCGCGATCAAGCACCAGCACAGCGCGCTCGACGACCTCGCCGGCGGGATCGAGTCCTCGAAGCAGACGATCGCTCCCGACGCGCACTCGGCCAGCTACGAGCTGCACTTTCGCAGCGGGCAGGTCATCGCCGGCACGCTGCGGCTCGCCGGCCGCGAGCTCGCGAACATCTCGGCGATCGTCAGCGCACCCGGCGGCGAGACGGCGCTCGAGCGCGCGGTCGCCTCGTACCACCGGCTCGCGCGGTGAGTCACGTCGCGCCGGAGCGAGACGGCATGCGCGGCTAGTGCGACGGCGGCTTGGCCTGGGTCGCATCCGGCATCGTGCCCTCGGCCTTCTTGGCGAAGCTGCCGGCCAGCACCGAGGCCTTGCCCGCCATCATCGCCTCGAAGCCGTGCCTGGCGACCCGCGCCGGCGAGTCCTGCTTGTCGCGCGCGACCTCGGCGTTCTCCAGATCGGCGCGCGCGAAGAAGTGGGTGTCGGTCGCGCCCGACTGGAGCACGGTGACGGTGACGCCGGTATCGGCGAGCTCGCGGCGCAGGGCTTCGCCGAACGACCTCACGAACGCCTTGGTGGCGGCGTACACCGCCGCGTGGGGGGCGGGCTTGGTGCGGACCACCGAGCCGGTCAGCAGCACGCGCCCCTGGCGGCGGCGGACCATGTCGGGAACGATCGCCTTGGCGATCCGGACGATGTGGCCGCAGTTGAGCTCGATCATGTCGAGCTCGCGGTCGAGATCGGTCTCGATGAACGCGCCGTCCACCCCGACGCCGGCGTGGAGCAGCAGCGCGTCGACCGGGCGGTACAGGTCCCGGATGCACTCGATGAGCTCGTCGCAGCCCTCGGCGGTCGCCAGATCGGCGAGCACGGGAAGCGCATGGCCATCGCGGCCGGCGAGCTCCTCGGCCACCTGGGCGATCTCCGGTCCCTCCGCGCAGACCACCACGTCGAAGTCGTGCGCCAGACACTGCGCGGCGAGCTCTCTGCCGATGCCCGACGAGGCACCGGTCACCACCGCGAGCGCGCGCTCGGATCCCATCGCCATGAAGCCCTCCTGTCCACGAGCCTTGCGAGGCAGGTGCCACGGGGCGGTTCGGGGTGTGGCACCGCGGTTGCTTCGTGCACTCGACCATGCCCCGTGTCAAAGACCAGCGCCTGCGCTGGCAGCGCGTCGAGCTCGATGTCGCCGCGACCGCGGTCGATCGCTCGCTCGCGATCTGGGACGCGATGTGCCGCATCGAGGCGCAGCTACGCGAGTCCACGTATGTCCTGCGCGCTCGACGCGAGCGCAGCGCGACGCCGCCGCACGGTCCCGCGCGCGCGCCGCGGCGGACCGCGAACTAGAACTGCCCCACGATCGCGACGCCGGGCACGCGGGTGTGGCCCTGCGCGATCGCGGTCGGCACGAGCTGGATCGCGTGCCGCTCGTTGTACCGCTCGGCGTCGCGAGACGCGGTCTGGATGTCGTAGATCGTCCCCGCCGCGACCAGGCCGAGCCCGAGCCCGGCGAACACGATCCCGGAGCTCTGGTTGCCCTCGGTGCTCAGCACGTCGTAGCCGATCAGGAATCCGATCGCGCCGGCCAGGCGCAGCGCGAGGCCCTCGGTCAGCACGTGCCCGGCGTAGATGTTTCCCGCCGACGGACCGATCACCATGCCGACCGCGCCACCGGTGACCAGCGCGGCGACCGCGCCGTCATCGAGGTGGATCGGACCGTCGAACGGTGTCGACTGCGATGCCAGGCCGAGCAGCGCGGCGGGCGCGACCGTGCCGGCGATCGACAGCGCGGTCGCCAGCGCGGGCGAGCGATGCGACCGCCGCGGGCGATCATCCGCGCGCGCGCGCGGGGCCGCGGTCGCGACGAGCAGGGCGGCAAAGATCCACCGGCGCATCGCCCGAGGCGCAGCAACCGACGTGCCGCCGCGACGACACCGCGCTGTTACCGGTCCACGCGAGCTTGCACGCGCGGGCGTCGAAGGCTCGGCGTCAGCCGACAGATCCGCGACGGTTGCCGCGATCCGCCCTGCACGGCGGCACGGCTGGCAGCGCGGAACGAGGCTTGCTGGGACGCGTGGCCATGCGGTCGATCGTGGTCGTCGCGGTGCTCGGCGGGTGCTCGTTCGCGTTCGTCCACGGGCCGCCGCAGCGTCCGGTCGCGAAGCTCGAGTGCACGATCGACAGGACGACGCCGACGGTCGATCTCGTCACCGGCGCCCTGGCCACGCTGCTCGTGGTGGGCATCGGAAGCGAAGCGGACCCGCAGTGGTCGAACGCTCCGGCGTCCCAGGTCATGCCGAGAGGCGCGTGGGTCGCCGGCTTCACGCTGCTCGCCGCGGTGGAGATCGCGAGCGCGGGGACCGGCTTCGCGCGGGTCGCCGCCTGCCGGGCGAAGGCGGAACAAAACCACTAGGCTCGCGGAACGGGACTTGCTTACGATGTCGGCGTGCGCGTGGCTCTGGTGGTGGTATTCGCGACCTCGGTCGCGCGGGCGGAGCCGCATCATTGCGTCGACGAGCGCGGCGCGCACCTGATCCTCGACGAGACCCTGGTCGGCATCACCAACCCGCTCGGCGTCGAGAACCAGCTCCAGCTCTACGCGTGCTGGCCGCTGGTCGAGACCCCCGGCCTGCTGTTCGACTACACGAACGTGGAGCTCGGGCTCTACGACAACCTGAGCCCGATCTACGTGCAGCAGGGCGCGTTCGTGCAGGTGACGCCGCTGTCGCCGCTGGTCGTGCGCGCGGAGGTGGCGGGCGTGCAGTACTGGCCGCTGCCGATCGACGGTGCCGGCTACTACGCGGTCAGCGGCTACCGCGCCGACTTCCGGGATGCGGCGCTGCCGGCGGCGCGCGGCGGCAGCGCGACCGGCGTGGAGGCCGGCAGCTCGGTCACGCTGCAGGGCGCCCTGCCGCTCGCGCCGCGGCTCGGGCTGGTCGCGAGCGACACGCTCAACCCGGAGTACTGGCGGCTCGGCGACGGCGCCTACTGGGTGAACGAGCGCCGCGACGTGATCCTCGCGCGCTCCGACTGGCTGGTGAAGAACACGGCGGCGCTGCTGGTCGAGGTCAAGCGCGCGCCGGCGACGCTGCGCGCCGGCGTCACCGACGACTTCACCGCGGTGCCGCGTGCCGGCTATGCCGCGAACCTGGTGGGCGGCCTCGCGACCCTCGACGTGCGCCATCCGACCCCGTCGCTGCACGAGGTCTCGGCGTTCGTGCGCGTCGGCGACTACACCGCGCACGCGTTTCGTCGCGGGGTCAGCGTGTTCTTCGGGCTGAGCGCGGTCTGGGAACGCCTGCGCGGCTGACACGTGCAGCTGCACGGCGCGCTGCACGCGCGCGCGAGCGTTCAGCGCGACATGCAAGCGGCACGCGGCGTGCTGTGAGCGCTGCCTCATGAAGCCCGTCCTCATCGCGATCACGATCTCCATCACCCGCGCGGCGCTCGCCGAGCCCGCGCCCACCGAGCCGAGCGATCCGAGGCCGGCGCTCGTCGATCCGTACGGTCCGCAGCTGCAGACCCGGACGGTCGTCCACGTCGCGAGTCCGACGCCGGTATACGCCGCCCCCGACACGGCCAGCCAGGTCGTGCTGGTCGTGCAGCCGGCGCAGACGCTGTACCGCCGCGGCGCGAGCGGCGCGTGGACCAACGTGGTCACCGCGGACGGCAACATCGGCTGGGTTCCGTCGTCGTGGCTCGACGCCGGGCACGGCGAGGTGCCCGCGCTGGACGTCGACGCCAAGGCGCAGCCGACCGACGAGACGCCGCATCGCCCGGTCGACAAGCGGTTCGTCAGCGGCTTCCGTATCGGCTGGATGTACCTGGCAAACATCTACAAGCCGCTCGCCGACCGCGACGGCATGAGCCTCGCGCAGAAGTTCGGGTTCAAGGACCCGAACATGATGCTGCTCGGGTACGAGGGCTTCTACCGCGTGGTCAGCCACTCGTGGCTCGATGTCATCATGGTCGGCAACGTCAGCGTCGCCGGGCTGTCGCAGAGCGTGTTCATCCCGTCGGTCAACGGGCTGCTCGGCGTCGAGATCGAGCGCGGCTTCCAGATCGCCGCCGGGGTCAGCCTGATTCCCGACCCGGTCGCGCCATCGCACGCGATCTTCGCCGCGGGCTGGACGCCGTACATCGGCAGCATCCAGGTCCCCATCCACTTCATCTACATCCCGGACCCCGACGGCAACTACCGGATGGCCGCGACGCTCGGGCTGAACTGGTGAGCGAGGAGTTTTGCCTCGTCGCGTGGTGGCGCGATGGATCGCGTCGACGGACCGGCGCTATAGTGGTCGACGTGGTGGACGCGGCGGTGGTGCTCATCGTGGACGATGATCCGTCGGTCGGCGAGGTCCTGGGCACGCTCGTGAAGCAGGATCTGCCGCACGTGCAGACGCGGTACGTGTCGAACGCGGCGGCGGCGCTGCACGAGCTCGCCACCGGCCCGATCGACGCGGTGATCACCGACCTGCGCATGCCGGGGATCGACGGCATGGAGTTGCTCGCGCGGATCAAGCGCGAGTGGCGTGACGTACCGGTCGTGATGATGACCGCGCACGCGACCGTGAAGGCCGCGATCGAGGCCAACCGGCGCGGCGCCGAGGACTTCGTGCTCAAGCCGTTCGATCGCGACGAGGTCCGCTTCGTGGTCGAGAAGGCGCTGGCCAAGGCGCGCCACGCCGAGCGCGCGCCATCGACCGCGCCGGGCCCGTTCGTCGGCGCGGGCGCGGCGATGCGGGAGGTCACGCGGCGGATCGCGAAGGCGGCCGTGTCGATGGAGCCGGTGCTGCTGCTCGGCGAGAACGGCACGGGCAAGGAGCTCGCCGCGCACGCGATCCACGCCGCGAGCCCGCGCAGGGACGGCCCGTTCATCGCGCTCAACTGCGCCGCGATCCCCGAGGGCCTGATCGAGAGCGAGCTGTTCGGCTACAAGAAGGGCGCGTTCAACGGCGCGAGCGCCGACAAGCCGGGCCACATCGAGCTCGCCGACGGCGGCACGCTGTTTCTCGACGAGGTCGGCGACATGCCGTACGCGGTGCAGATCAAGCTGCTCCGCACGATCAACCGCGCCGCCGAGCGCTGGTCGGTCACGCGGCTCGGCGCGACGCGCCCGGCCGAGGTCGACGTCCGCCTGGTGTGTGCGACCAATCGCGACCTGGTCGCGAGCAGCGACGGCGGCGAGTATCGCAAGGACTTCTTCGAGCGCATCCAGGGCATCCCGATCGTCCTGCCGCCGCTGCGCGAGCGCCGCGAGGAGATCGCGCCGCTCGCGCGCCACTTCTGCGAGCGCGCCGGCGGCGGCCGGGTCGCGCTCGACGACCGCGCGATCGCGGTGCTCGAGGCGCAGCCCTGGACCGGCAACGTGCGCCAGCTCGAGAACTTCGTGCGGCGGCTGGTCGTGCTATCCGATCGCGACCGGATCGCGGCGGCCGATGTCGAGCGCGAGCTCGCGCATTCGACGCGGGGGTTCGCGCCGCCCACCGGCCAGAGCCGGCCGGGCGCGCCGGCCACCAAGCTGTCGCCCGACGAGGACAAGGCGCGGATCGTCGCGGCGCTCGAGCGCACCGGTGGCAACATCACCCGCGCCGCCGAGATCCTCGAGATCGCGCGCCGCACGCTGCACAAGCGGCTCGACGCCTACGGGCTGCGATGACGCTCGACGCTGCGGCGTGGGTGGCGCTGCTGTCGTGCGTCGGCCAGGTCGCGCTGGTCTCGCTGCTGGTCGGGCGCGGCAGGCAGAGCCCGCTGGTCCGCCCGCTCGCGCTGGTCTGCCTCGACTTCTTCGCGTTCAACGCGGCCGACCTCGCGAGCCGGTTCTCGCCGGCGCGCGGCTGGAACCTGCTCGACGTCACCTGCGCGTCGCTGCTCATGCCGCTGGTCCTCGACTTCTTCCTGATCTTCACCGGCCGCCGGCGCTCGCTCGCGTGGCTGCTGTGGGCCTGCCGCAGCGCGTTCGGCGCGATCGCGCTGGCGTGCGCGCTCGGCTTCCTGTCGGAGCCGTTCGCCGCGTTCGCCGGCTCCGATGCCTGGTCGGAGGCGGTGCTCGCGGGCGCCGCGCCGCTGGTCGCGGTGATCGCGGCGCTGCTCGCGATCCAGCACCGGCGGGCGGCCGATCGGCTCGAGCGCCGGCGCGTGCGCATCGTGATCGCGGCGTTCGCGGTCGGCGCCGCGGGCTGCCTGACCCAGCTGTTCGCCAACCTCGGCTATCCCGTGCCGCCGCTCAGCGCGGCCGGCACGCTCGGCGCGACCCTGCTGTTCACCGTGGCCGCGGTGCGCTTCGATCTGGTCGTGCACCGGCGCGCGGCCGCGCTGTGGCTCGGCGCGGCGGCGGTCGGCGCCGCGCAGGTCGGCGCGTACCTCGCGGTGTTTCGCGTGTTCGCGTCGTCGACCGCGATGCTGATCCTCGGCACGGCGACCGTGACCCTCGCCGCCGCGCCGATCGTCCGCGAGCTCCTGCGCGTGCAGGCCGCCGATCGCGCGCGCGAGCGCGAGCTGGCGCTGCTCGGCCGGCTCGCGAAGGAGATGGCGCACAGCTTTCTCAACCCGCTCGCCACGATCAAGGGCGCGGCCGACATCATCGTGGTCGAACAGGCGCGCGACGGATCGATCGAGACCCAGCGCCACTTCGCCGAGTCGATCCTCGAGCAGTGCGGCCGCCTCGAGCGGCTGGTCAAGGACTACCAGCGGCTGAGCAAGGTCGAGCCGCGGTTCGAGCGCGCCGACGTCAACGAGCTGATCGCGGGGCTCGCCGCGGCGCGCCGCGCCGCCGCGCCAGCCGGTGTGATCGTCCAGACCGCGCTCGAGGGCGATCTCCCGGCCTGCCAGCTCGACCGCGATCTGCTCGAGGCCGCGCTCGACAACGTCGTGACCAACGCGTTCGATGCCATGCCATCCGGCGGCACGCTCACCCTGCGCACGAGCGTGGACCGCCGCGGCGTGCTGGTCGCGATCGAGGACACCGGCGTCGGCATGGAGCCGTGGGCCGTCGAGTGCGCGTTCGACGAGTTCTACACGACCAAGGCGACCGGCAGCGGGCTCGGGCTGGCCTACGTGCGCCGCGTCGCCGAGGCCCACGGCGGTCGCGCGATCCTGCGCAGCCGCGCCGGGGCCGGCACGGTCGTCGAGATCTCGCTGCGCGCGCTCGCAGCCTAGAGCGCCTCTCAGAAACCCGCGCGGGCTGCGACCGTCGCGGCGCGGGCGCCTCGCGACGTACCTCCGGTGCTCGCTCGGCACGGGCGGCAAGCCCGCGCCTCGCTGCGCTCCGGGGGTGCGCCGCGATCCGCCTCCCGCCGCTCGGTCTCGCCT
>DATJAE010000180.1:0-22726 GCA_035516595.1 Kofleriaceae bacterium
ACGACGTGCTCGAGGACCTGTGCGGGAGCGAGATCGATCCACGGAGATGCCGGCGCCAAATCACTTGGCGCATCGACCGTCGCAGGCGGAGACGCCGCAACTGCGGCACCTGGATCATGGGGGGTCGACGCCGGCGCGGCAGACGGAGCTGGCGCTGCATTTGCCGGTGCATGCAACCACGCGATCACCAAGAGGGCCGCACACGCCCGGCGCATCGCGCGACGTATCTCACCTCGTCCTCGCAAAAACAACACGCGGCTCTCAAGAACCTGATGTTCAGGTGCCTTCGTCACCCCGAATGTGGCAACATGCGTCAACCAACTTGAGTTGGTGGCCGAACCGTAATAGCTTGCTCGCATCATTCAGTTTTTTTGCTCCGGCCCGGTACTCCTGTTTTCTCGGCCGTAGCCCTTCCTAGCTTTCACCGTGAAACCTCGCCTTACCTGTCATCGCAGCGGCATTGGCGTGACCCTCGCACCTGAGGGGCCAGGATGAACACCCACGTTCTCTGGGTCCTGGTTCACTCGCTGGCGGTCCTCGTCTTCGTGAACCGGTACATCGCGGGCGTGGTGCTTCGCGTGCTCCGAGGCAAGGGCTGGGACGAGTCGCGCCACGACGGCTACGAGCCGAATGTGACCGCCGTCATCCCCATGTTCAACGAGGGCTCGGCGATCAAGGAGACGCTGCACAGCCTGCTCGACTCCGACTACCCCCACGCCAAGCTCCGCGTGGTCTGCGTCGACGATTGCTCGACCGACGACAGCTACGAGCAGGCGCGCGAGGTCGCGCGCGCTTCGGGCGGCCGGCTCAAGATCCTCCGCAACCGGGTGAACCTCGGCAAGCGCCGGTCGATCAACCGCGCCGTGCGCGAGTCCGATAGCGAGATCATCGTCTCGGTCGACTCCGACGTCGTGGTCGACCGCGACGCGATCAGCCAGCTGATCAAGCGCTTCACCAGCGAGCGCATCGCGGCGGTCGGCGGCTGGGTCGACGTCCGCAACAAGCACGAGAACTGGCTCACCAAGATGCAGGTGGTGAAGTACTGGTACTCGTACTTCTTCCTCAAGAACCTCGAGTGGGGCTTCCGCCGCATCATGTGCCTGTCGGGCTGCCTCACCGCCTACCGCCGCAGCGTGCTCGTCGAGCTCGAGCCGCTGCTCGAGGAGCGCAGCGTGCTCGGCTGCCCGATCAAGTACGGCGAGGATCGCTTCCTGACCCGCCAGATCGTCAAGGCGGGCTATCTGACGACGATGACGCTCGACGCGCGCTGCCGGACGTTTGTCCCGAGCACGCTGATGTCGTACTTCTCGCAGCAGCTGCGCTGGCGGCGCTCGAACGTGGTCGACTACGCCGGCGGGTTCAGCCACGTGTGGCGGCTCAACCCGGTGCTCGCGATCCACTTCTTCTCGCTGTTCGCGCTGCTCATCGTCTATCCGATCGCGCTCGGCCGCGCGCTCGAGTCGCATCGCTTCTTCCCGTCGCTCCAGCTCCACCTCGAGATCGTGGCGGTGTTCGGCGTGTACTACCGCTGGCGCGTCCGCAAGCTGCCCCGCGAGGAGCGGGTCGGCGCGCTCGCGTTCCTGCCGCTGTCGCTGCTCATGCCGATCACCTACGCGCTGCTCACCCCGCTCGGGCTGTTCACGCTCGACTCCGGCAGCTGGGAGACCCGCGGCCACGAGACCAAGCCCGAGCTCGCGATCGAGCCGGCCACCGACCTGGTCACCACCGCGACCGGCCAGCACGTGCTGGTTCCTGCCACCGTCGCGGCCGAGCCGGTGCGGACGCGCGCGAGATCACAGGCCCAGCTGCCAGCCGCGTAGAGATAGACAGCGGCGCGATTCTTGGAGTAGGACTCAGCCGGAATGGAAGCTCCTCGAAAGACGCCCCGGTTCTGGATGGCGGTGCAGCCGTCGATCATCCGGCTGTACAAGGTGGCGGGCTTGGTGGCGCTCACCGCGATCCTGGTCGGTCTCGTCGGTTTTCTGATCGTCAACGTCTTCTACTTCTTCGATCACACCTGGGTTCGCCCGGTCGTGCTGTCACCGACCCACCAGAAGGTGGTCGAGGCCTCGACCCAGCTCGCCGACGCCCGCATGCACGCGAGCCAGATCGATGCCGAGCGGCTCGAGCTCAAGGCGCAGCTCGAGGAGATCGATCGGACGGTCTCCGCCGACGACAAGTTCCTCGCCGAGGTCGGCACCACGGCCGACGCGCCGAAGACGCCCGAGCAGTGGCTGGTGCACCGCGAGGTCGAGAAGGCGCAGCTCGACAAGCAGAACGCCGACGGCAAGCGCGCGGCGGTCAAGGCGCGGCTCGACAGCCTCGTGATGCGCTCCAAGGACGAAGACTCGCTGGTCCACCGCCTCGAGCAGTCGCCCTACCTGCGCGCGCAGAACGGCAAGGTCGTGCTCGGCTTCGTGCCGTACCAGAACCTGCGCAACGTCAAGGAAGGCACCAAGCTCTACGCCTGCTCGTGGGGGCTCGTGCTGTGCCACGTCGTCGGTCACGTCAAGGTCGCGATCGACGGCGAGGTCCAGGACATCCACCCGCACGACGAGAGCATCCAGCGCGGCATCATGGTCGAGATCGACATGACCACGCCGAGCGCGGAGGGCGAGACCGTCCTGTTCGCGGGCAGCAAGCCGCTCTGGCTGTTCTGAGAGCTGCCGCGCGCGCCAGGCAACGCCAGCTCGCCCGGATGATTCACCGCGCGAGCCGGCTCAGATGCCCTCGTTGCACGTGACGAGCACGCCCGCGAACGAGAAGCCCATTGGCGCCGGCGCGACGCACGCCGGCGCGAACGCGAACGGCGCGGGACACACGCCGCCGATGTTCGCGAGCACGCAGTCGCAGGTCGGCGTCGACGTGCACGCGGTCGGCAGCGTCATGCACGCGGGCTGCGGCGGCAACACGCCCGCGCCGAGCACGTAGCACAGCTGCGTCGCCGGATCGCACGACGCGCACGAGAACGCCGCATCGAGCGTCGCATCGGGCGCGGGCGCATCCACCGTCGGCGCGGCCGCGTGGTGCGAGGAGCACGCCATCGTCAACACGACGCTTGCCACGATCCGTGCCATGGCCGGAACGGTAGCAGTCCGAAACGAACGACGGCGACGGGATCCACCCGCCGCCGTCACGATCTCGCCAGGCGAGCCGTTACATCTGCGAGACGTCGGTGCTCACGTCGTCGCCGCACACCTCGACGTCGTAGGTCGCCGGCAGCCCGGTGCTCGCCTTGGTGGCCCCGATCCACAGGTCGTACGCCGTGTTCGGCTCGACCGCGATGTTGACGAACTCCTCGCCGCTCGTCCCCGGTGTCGTGCTCGAGCCGATCGACGTCATCGTGCCATCCGCGAACAGCACGTAGTCGAGGTCGGCCGCGCCGCCGGTCCAGTCGAGCCGGACCGCCAGCTCGTTCGACTTCGCGCCCGACGTGATCTTGTACGTGTCGCGATCCTGGTACTGGTCGGTGTTGGTCACCGCCGCGGCCGATCCGGCGATGTGGAAGCCCTTGCCGGCGTCGATCGTCAGGTTGGTCGGCTCGGGCGAGCTCGACGCGATCGACCCGAACTGCGGGTTGGTCGCGAAGTTCACCGAGTACACGTCGTTGCCGGTGTTGGACGCGGTGTCGTGCGACTCCATGTAGTCCGGCGCCGGCGCGGTCTTGCCCATCATCGCGACCGGCAGCGCGCAGCGCTTGGTGCGGTCGTCGATGTTGACCCGGACCTTGTAGTCGAACGACGCCGAGAGATCGGCCGGCGCCTTGCCGGTGACCACGATGTTGTACGTGCCCGCCGGCAGGGTCGAGATGAACACGCCGTGGTCGCTCTTGGTGTGATCGAACAGCCCGCCGTTGATCAGCGTCGGGTTCGGCGTCTGGGTGTCGAAGATCAGCACCGAGAACTCGCTCAGCGTCTCCACGCCCGGGCCACCGAAGAAGTCGACCAGCAGATCCGCGCTCGAAGCATCGACCGTCACCTGGTAGGTGTCCACGTCGACCGCCTGGGTCGTCGCGTTGTAGTGCCCGGTGTTGATCGATCCGCAGATGTCGCGGGTCTTGTCGCCGATCGTCAGCGACGTGTTCTCCGCGGTGGTGTCGTTGGTGGTGTCACCGGCCTCGATGTAATCGCACGCCGGCAGCTTCGGGGCAGCATCCACCGCGCTCTTGGAACCCCCGCCGCACGCGGCGGCGAGGCTGAGAAGGACAAGCGATTCGCGACGCATCAGCGCACCTCCACCTGGATCGCGGGGGACGGGATGCCGTTGGTCACGATCGACATCTGAGTCGTGCCCGACTCCGCGGTGGCGGGCACGTCGAACAGGGTGGCGCCCACGACGTCGGCGCCGATCGCGTAGGTGCTCTCGTGGTGAGTGCGGGCGAACGCCACGTGGCCCGAGGCCATGTTGGTCAGCCGCACGATCGCGAAGCCGGTCGACGGCTGCTCGTCGTCGCCGTAGTACGCGCCTTCCGTGACGCCGTTGATCCGGTTCGCCCACACCGAGTAGGTCTGGCCGGCGTACAGCGTGGTCAGCGAGACGCCCTGGGTCGGGGTGGTCGGCAGCGGGGTGCGCGGGTACTTGGTACCCGCGGTGCCGCCGGTGCTGCTCACCATCTCCGGGATCGAGATGATGTCGGGCGCGTAGGTCATGTCGGGTCCGGTGCCCGGCGTGTAGAGCTCGACGTCCGTCGAGAAGTCGGTCTCCATCACCTCGCCGCTCGGCAGGACGAGCAGGCCGACCTGGTACGAGGCATCGCTCGTCGCGTTCGGGGTGGCAGGTGCGGCGTTCATGTTGTTCGACGGATCCAGCTCGAAGAACGACACCGGCGACGGGAAGCTCTCGCCCGGCGGGCTCGCGACCAGCAGGATGTTGCCGTTGGGCAGCACCGCGGCCGGCGCGTCCTGACCGACGATGCCGCCGGGGAACGTCGGGCCGACCGTCCAGGTCTTGGTCTTGGTGTCGTAGATCGCGTTCGCGGGCAGCGCACCGACCGCGAACACCGTGCCGTCGCCGCGCAGCGGCGCCGGGCCGAGCTCGTAGGTCGCGCCGACGTCGGCGAGCTGGACCGGCAGGTCGGATCCCGCGGTCCACGACTTCGAGGTCGGGTCGAAGAACTCGGTGCCCTTGGGGTCCGAGCCCGACTGGACGTTGCAGTCGAGCGTCAGGATCGTGCCGTCGGGCAGCATCGTCCAGCCCTCCTCGTCGTTCCAGTCGAGCTTGCCCTGACCGGTCGGGGTCCAGGTCAAGCTCGTCGCATCGAGCGCCGCCTCGTTCGCGCTGCAGCAGTCGGCGATCATCATCGTGCCGTCGTTGAGCAGCTGGCTCTGGGCGTCGCCGATCGTGGTCCAGCCCGACGGCGCCGCGAGCGAGGTCCACTTGTCCATCGTCGGATCGTAGATCGCGCCGAGGTTGGTCCAGCTCGCACCGCTCGGGCCGTTGTACTCGCCGCCCATCGCGACGAGCCGCCCGTCGGGCAGCCACTGCGACGAGAAGTACAGCGGGGCGTAGCCGCTCGGCATCGAGCCCATCTGCGACCAGGTGCCGTTCTTGTAGCTGCCGGTGTTGTCCGGCGTGAGGCGGTACCAGTTGCTGGTCTCGAGATCCTGGAGAATCACGGTGCCGTCGGGTGCCAGCAGGTGAAACGCGGCCGCGGCCACCGGCGGCGTGTTGGTCAGCGGCGCCCACGTGCCCACCGGGGCGGGCGTTCGCGGATCGGTCCCCTGCGCCTTGACGGCGGAGATGTCGAGATCCCTGCCGGGCGGCGGCGCACCGTCGACGCCACAGCTCGCGACGAGCGCGAGCGCCACGCAATACAGTCGCTTTTGCATGGCCCTGTGTGACACGGCTGCGCGCCGTGTGTCGCCCGCGGTGCGATGACTCGTGTTGACCGAAAGCGAGGACAGCGCCGCGGTCCCCGGTATGTAGGTAACCTTAACGTTTTGCCCGCTTTTTTTGCGTTTTACCGGCTACCGGAGTGGCCACCTTGCGACGCGATCGCGAAGCGACCGATAGTGCTCGGATGCTTGGCTATCGGGCGGTCGTGGCGGTGTGGCTCGTGGCGGCGTGTGGCTCGGTCCAGCACGCGGCGGGCGATGCGGCGAGCGGCGGCAGCGCCGACGCCCCGGCACGCGATGCTCCGTCGCTCGCCGGCTGGCTCTACACCGACGGCGGCACGATCTACGTCCACGACGGCACCGGCGGCGGCACGCGATGGATGGGTCGCGGGGTCAACCTCGACGACATCTTCCTGTGCGGCTACAACAACACGCTGTACCTGGCCAGCCCGGACGCGACGCTCGAGACGATCGCGGCCGGGCTCGTCGCCGACTGGAAGCCGACCTTCGTGCGGATCTCGCTCGGCATGGCGAGCTACACGACGCAGACCAGCTGGCTCGCCGGCGACGCGCAGTACAAGACGCCGATGACCGCGGTGATCGACGCGCTCGGCGCCAACCCGGGCGTCTACGTGCTGGTCACGCTGCGCAGCGACGCCACGATGACCGGCCAGGACACCAGCGACGGCGATCCCGAGGCGACCGGACTGCCGTCGCCGAGCACCGACGCGGTCTACACCGCGCTGGTCGACACGTTCGCGACCTCGCCGTTCGTGCTGTTCGGCCTGAGCAACGAGCCCGGCGGCAACAAGCTGACCAGCGCGCAGATCGCCGCGGCGATGAGCCACGCGGTCGGGACGATCCGCGCCGAGGAGGATCGCCTCGGCGTGCCGCATCACCTGGTCTCGGTCCAGGGCAACGACTGGACGAGCGACATCAGCGGCTACGCGGCCGCGCCGCTGCCCGCCGACAACGTGGTGTACGAGGTGCACGGCTATCCTCCCGCGACCGCCTCGTACACCTACGCCAACATCCCGGTGATCCTCGGCGAGTACGGATCGCTCGCCGACTCCGCGTCGTTCTACGCCGACGTCGAGGCCAAGCAGGTCCCGAACCTCGCGTGGGACTTCGAGCCCTACAGCGACTGCTCGCCGGATCTGCTGACGGTCACGACGAGCGCGACCGACCTGGTCCCGACCGCGTGGGGAACGACGGTCAAGGCCTACCTGAACGCGCACTGATCGGATGTAGCGTCCCTACATGTGCGCGCGGCACCAATCCTCGCTTCGCCCGTAGGATCGGCGCCCGGCGCGGCGTTATCATGAACGCTGACTGGGGAACCGCGTCTTCCTGTGAGCGCGGGTGGGGGGCCGTCTCTCGGAGGTCGTTCCAGAATGAGCGAAGACAAGGACTCCGACGCAGCCGACACGCTGCTCGGCGTTGGCGAAGTGAAGCTCACCGAAGGCAGCGGCGCGCACAAGCGGCCGCTCGCGCCGGGCGAGTACAGCATGACGCGCAACGAGCTGTCCGGCGCGAACAAGCTGCCGCGCCGCCGCGGTGATAGCTCGCTGCCGCCGGTGCGCAGTCACGACGCACCGACCGTGGTGACGCCGCCGAGCCCGCGCCCCGGCACGAGCCACGCGATCCCGAGCGGGCTCGCGCCAGTGACACCGCCGAGCCTGGTGCCCGATGCGACGCCGCCGCCGACCCAGGCGCCGCCGCCGCAAGCGCCGCCGCAGGCGCAGACCATCGCCGCGACGCCGCGGCCGCGCCGCGAGTCCGCCGCGCCGTCGGTGGCGCCGTCGAACCAGTGGGACGCGCACCGCGAGCCGAGCCAGCCGACCGCCGATCCGTGGGCGACCACGACCGGCGTGCACCTCGGATCGGCGGCGCCGCATCCCGGCGTGCGGATCAACCAGTACGAGCTGATCAAGATGATCGGCGAGGGCGGGATGGGCACGGTGTTCCTCGCGCGCGATCTGCGGCTCGGCCGGCGCGTCGCGATCAAGTTCCTGCAGAGCCAGCAGCCCGAGCTGACCCAGCGCTTCCTGGTCGAGGCACGCGCGACCGCGCGCTGCCAGCACGACAACATCGTCGTGATCTACGAGGTCGGCGAGCACACCTCGAGCCCGTACATGGTGCTCGAGTACCTCAACGGCCAGCCGCTGACCCAGGCGATCCGCGACGGCCAGCGCCTGCCGTACAGCCGCGCGGCCGAGATCATGGTGCAGGTGCTGCGCGCGCTCGAGTGCGCGCACGGCCAGGGCATCGTCCACCGCGACCTCAAGCCCGACAACATCTTCCTGATGGACTCGGGCACGATCAAGGTGCTCGACTTCGGCATCGCGAAGGTGCTCGAGCCGGTCGGCCCGGGCGCGCAGCTGTCGTCGGGCGGGATCCGCCTGCCGAGCCCGCTCGAGCTCGCGACCGGCTCCAACACCGGGCTCACCCGCCACGGCACGATCATGGGGACGCTCAAGTACATGTCCCCCGAGCAGTGGGGCATCGGCGTCGAGATCGACCACCTGAGCGACATCTGGGCGTGCGGCATCCTGCTGCACCGCATGATCTGCGGGCGCCATCCCCTGCACCCGCTCGACGGCAACCAGCTGGTCGTGACCGCGATGCTCGAGCTGCCGATGCCGTCGATGGCCGACGCCGCGCCGCCCGACTGCCCGCGCGAGCTGATCCAGATCGTCGACCGCTGCCTGCTCAAGCTCAAGGAGCACCGCTGGCAGAGCGTCACCGACCTGCTCCACGCGGTCGAGGCGTTCCTGCCCGGCCGGCGCGCCGCCGCCGAGCTCACCCTCGACGAGAGCCCGTACGCCGGGCTGTCGTCGTTCCAGGAGAGCGACGCCGGCAAGTTCTTCGGCCGCAACCGCGAGGTCGCCGCGATGGTCGCGCGCATCCGCGATCGGCCGATGATGGCGGTGGTCGGCAGCTCGGGCGTCGGCAAGAGCTCGTTCGTACGCGCGGGGCTCGTGCCCGCGCTCAAGCGCTCGGGCGAGACCTGGGAGACCCTCGTGGTGCGGCCCGGCCGCAACCCGCTCGGCGCGCTCGCCGCGATCATCGCGCCGATGGTCGCGACCGCGGCCAACCTCGCCGACGAGATCGAGGAGCAGCACAAGCTGGTCGACAAGCTGCGCCGCGAGCCCGGCCACCTCGGCCACCTGCTGCGCGGCCGCGCCCGCCGCGACGCGCGCAAGATCCTGCTGTTCGTCGATCAGTTCGAGGAGCTGTACACGCAGGTCGCCGATCCTGCCGAGCGCGCGGCGTTCACCGCGTGCCTCGCGGCGGTCGCCGACGACGCGACCAGCCCGCTGCGCGTCGTGCTGTCGCTGCGCTCGGACTTCCTCGATCGCGCCGCCGAGGACCAGGCGTTCGTCGCCGAGCTGACCCAGGGCCTGTTCTTCCTCGGGCCGCCCAACCGCGAGGGCCTGCGCGAGGCGATCGTGCAGCCCGCCGATCTCGCCGGCTTCCACTTCGAGCTCGCGGCCACGGTCGAGGACATGCTCGACCACCTCGAGACCACGCCCGGCGCGCTGCCGCTCCTGCAGTTCGCGGCGAGCAAGCTGTGGGACAACCGCGACCGCGCGCGCAGGCTGCTCACCCACGGCGCCTACGCCCAGATGGGCGGCGTCGGCGGCGCGCTGGCCAGCCACGCCGATCGGGTGATCCAGGACCTCGGGCCGCAGCGCCAGTCGCTCGCCCGCGCGATCCTGCTCCGCCTGGTCTCGGCCGAGCGCACCCGCGCGATCGTGCCGCTGGTGGAGCTCCGGGAGCTGTCGCGCGAGGTCGGCGAGGTCCAGCGCCTGATCGATCAGCTGGTCGACGCCCGCCTGCTGGTCGTGCAGACGCTCGAGGGCGGCAAGGGCTCGACGGTCGAGATCGTCCACGAGTCGCTGATCGCGAACTGGCCGATGCTGCGGCGCTGGCTCGACGAGAACCAGGACGACGCCGCGCTGGTCGACCAGCTGCGCACCGCGGCGCGCCAGTGGAACAGCAAGAACCGCTCGCCGGATCTGCTGTGGCGCGGCGAGACCGCCGACGAGGCCAAGAAGTTCCGCAAGCGCTACAAGGGCCCGCTGTCCGACGTCGAGCGCGCGTTCCTCGACGAGGTGATCACGTACGAGCTCGCGCTGCAGCGCCGCCGCCGCACCGCGGTGATCGGCGGGTTCGTCGGGCTCGGCGCGATCGTGATCGCGACGATGGTCGCGCTCGTGATCATCCAGCGCTCGCGCAGCGAGGCCCACCGCCAGGCCGACATCGCCGAGCAGAACCTGCACGACCTCCAGCAGAAGGAGCTCGAGCGCCAGAAGGCCGAGTCCGACAAGGCCGCCGCCGAGACCGAGAAGCAGAAGGCCGAGCAGGCCAAGCAGGTGGTCGACACCGAGCTCGGCCAGTCGCAGGACGATCTACGCAAGGAGCGCGATCAGCTGAAGATCGCGCTCGAGGAGGCCAAGCAGGCCGAGGAGCGCGCGGTCGCGGCGCAGGGCCAGGCCGAGGCCAACGAGAAGCGCGCCGAGAAGTCGCAGGGCGAGGCCGAGGCCGCCAAGGACGAGGCGCTGATCGAGCGCAGCAAGGCCGAGGCGGCGTATCGCGCCGAGCAAGATCGCGTGAAGAAGCTGCAGCAGCAGATCGGCAGCCCGATCGTCGACGAGCTCAAGTAGCGAGGTGATGCCATGAAGCAGGTGATCGCGTCACTCGTGGTCGCGCTGTGCGCGACCGCGCATGCCCAGCAGGCGCCCAAGGACGAGAAGGCCGGCAGCAACGAGTCGCTGCAGAACGGCACGGCCGGCGATCGGCCGTGGGCGCGCGGCGTCGCGGACAGCGAGCAGCAGGCCGCGCTCGAGCTGTTCCACCAGGGCAACGTCGAGCTCAACGACGGCCTGTTCGCCAAGGCCGCCGAGCAGTACAAGCAGGCGCTCAAGCACTGGGACCACCCCGCGATCCATTACAACCTCGCGCTCGCCGAGATGAACCTCGACCAGCGGATCGACGCGTTCACCGACCTCACCGCGGCGGTGAAGTACGGCGACGCGCCGCTGCAGTCCAAGGACAAGTACGACAACGCCACGCGCTACCTCGGGCTGCTCGACAAGGAGATCGCCGACATCGAGGTGTCGTGCGACAAGCCCGGCGCGAAGGTCACGGTCGACGGCAAGGAGGCGTTCGTCGCGCCGGGCAGGTTCTCGACCAAGGTGCTGGTCGGCAAGCACACGTTCGTCGCCGAGAAGCAGGGCTACACGACGCGGATCAACGCGCCGTACATCGGCCCCGGCGAGCACTTCCGGATCGAGCTCAAGCTCTACACCGCCGAGGAGCTCACCCGCTATCATCGCAAGTGGCAGGCGACGTGGATCCCGTACGCGGTCGGCGGCGGCGCGGTGGTGCTCGGCGCGATCGCGGGCGGGCTCGAGCTGTCGGCGCAGTCGAGCTACCGCGACTACGACAACCAGGTGAAGACCTGTCCGATGCCGTGTGCCAACACGCCCGAGCTCAAGCAGCTGCGCGACAGCGGCGACACCAAGCGCGCGGTCGGCTACGTCGGCTACGGCGTGGCCGCGGCGACGCTGGTCACCGCGGGCGTGCTGTGGTGGATCGACCGGCCCGAGGCCTACCAGATCCGCGCCGAGGACCTCCAGAACGAGCAAGTCACGATCGCACCCGTGGTCGCGCCGACCTACGCCGGCGCCGCGGTGCAGGGGCATTTCTAGATGAGGACCGACATGTGGACTCGCGCCGGACTGCTCGCGCTCGCGCTCGCGGCCGCCGCGTGCGCGGGAAACCCCGACTCGCACGTGTGCGCGACCGGCATCGTGTGCCCGGCGCAGATGCAGTGCGCCGCGGTGCAGGCGGTGTGCATCGTGAACGGCTGCGGCAACGGCGTGGTGGATCCGGGCGAGGACTGCGACGACGGCAACGTCATGGACGGCGACGGCTGCTCGCACGACTGCAAGGTCGAGATGTGTGGCAACGGCGTGCTCGATCCCGGCGAGGTATGCGACGACGGCAACACGGTAAGCGGCGACGGCTGCTCGGCCGACTGCAAGTCGAACGAGACCTGCGGCAACGGCATCACCGACGTCGACGAGGTGTGCGACGACGGCAACACGTTCGACGGCAAGTGCACCGGCGGCACGATGGGCGGCTGCAACTCGAACGCCGACTGCGCGGTCGGCACCTGCCAGCCCGACGGCTGCTCGGCGAACTGCAAGTCGAACGAGACCTGCGGCAACGGCATCGTCGATCTCGGCGAGGCGTGCGACTCGACGCCGGGCTGCGAGCCCGATTGCAAGTCGGGCATGGGCTGCGGCAACGGCCAGATCGATCCAGGCGAGCAGTGCGACGATGGCAACACCGACAACAACGACGATTGCCTGAACGACTGCCACATCGCGACCTGCGGCGACGGCGTGCAGGACACCGATGGCCAGGCCAAGGAGGACTGCGACCCCGGCGCGCCCGACACCGACACCGCGACGTGCAACCGCAACTGCACGCTGCCGGCGTGCGGCGACGGCCTGGTCAACACGCAGTACAAGCCCGACGGCGTGCACCCCGAGCAGTGCGATCTCGGCGCCGCGAACAGCGACACCGGCGCGTGCACCACGACCTGCCAGCTCGCGGTGTGCGGCGACAACAACGTCGAGACCGGCGTCGAGGACTGCGACTCGGGCGGGGTCAACACGGTGTCGTGCGACGCCGACTGCAAGTCCAACAAGTGCGGCAACGGCTTCTTGAACCCGACCACCGAGGACTGCGACGACGGCCCGCTCAACGGCACGTCGAGCACGCCCGGCAGCTGCGACGCGTTCTGCCACAAGGTCGCGTGCGGCAACGGCGAGCTCGATCCCGGCGAGCAGTGCGATCCGCAGACCACGTTCACCAACCCGGCCAACCCGATCGACACCGCGACGTGCGACTCGGACTGCACGCTGCCGGTGTGCGGCGACGGCCACACCAACAGCGTCACCGAGAAGTGCGATCAGGGCGTGCTCGACGGCACGCCCTGCCCGTGGGCGCCGAGCCCGACCACGTGCTCGCGGTGCAGCGCCGACTGCCAGACGCTGAACGCCGCGCAGCCCGCGCCGTACTGCGGCGATGGCAACACCGACGCGCCGTTCGAGGTGTGCGATCAGGGCGCGCTCAACGGCACGCCCTGCCCCTACGGCACGTCGTGCAACCGCTGCAGCTCGGATTGCCAGACCCTGACGTCCAACGAGGCCGGACCGTCGTGCGGCGACGGCGTGGTCCAGACCGTCGACAACGAGCAGTGCGACGGCAACACCCACCTGAACGGCGCGACCTGCACGTCGCTCGGCTTCACCGGCGGCACGCTCGCGTGCAGCGCGACCTGCCGCTACGACACCAGCGCGTGCACGACCTGCGGCAACGGCGTGGTCGACGCCGGGGAGCAGTGCGACGGCAACACCCACCTCGACGGGGCGAGCTGCACCTCGCTCGGCTACGGCGGCGGCGCGCTCGCGTGCACCGCGAGCTGCACGTACGACGTCACCGGCTGCGGCCACGTCTGCGGCAACGGCAAGGCCGAGGCCGGCGAGCAGTGCGACAAGACCGACCTCGAGGGCGCGAGCTGCACCTCGCTCGGCTACGGCGGCGGCGCGCTCGCGTGCAAGGGCGACTGCACGTTCGACGTCACCGGCTGCGGCAACAACTGCGGCAACGGCGTGATCGAGGCCGGCGAGCAGTGCGACAAGACCAACCTCGGCGCCGCGAGCTGCACCACGCTCGGCTACGGCGGCGGCTCGCTCGCCTGCAAGAGCGACTGCACGTTCGACGTCACCGGCTGCACCAACGACTGCGGCAACGGCAAGGCCGAGACCGGCGAGCAGTGCGACATGACCGACCTCGAAGGCGCGAGCTGCACCTCGCTCGGCTACGGTCAGGGCACGCTGGCGTGCAAGGCCGATTGCACGTACGACGTCACCGGCTGCACCAGCTTCTGCGGCAACAACAAGGCCGAGACCGGCGAGCAGTGCGACGGCACCGATCTCGACGGCGCGAGCTGCACGACGTTCGGCTACGCGGGCGGCAACCTCGCGTGTACGCCGGGCTGCACGTTCGACGTGACCGGCTGCCACAACTGAGCGCGCGCGGCGTGTGGTATGCACGCCGCCATGCAGCTGTCGCAGCTCAAGATCATCGTCACCGGCGCGGCCCAGGGCATGGGCGCGCACTTCTCTCGCCGGCTCGCCGAGGCGGGCGCGCAGGTCGCGGCCGGCGACGTCAAGGAGGACGGCCTGGCCGCGCTCGCCGAGTCAGCGCGCGGGCTGCCCGGCAAGATCCACACGCGCAAGCTCGACGTCGCCAGCGAGGCCGAGGTCGGCACGTTCGTCGAGTGGGCGTACGGCGCGCTCGGCGGGCTCAACGCGCTGATCAACAACGCCGGCATCCTGCGCGATGGCCTGCTGGTCAAGAAGGACAGGACCACCGGCGCGGTGTCCAAGCTGACCAAGGAGCAGTGGGACGCGGTGATCGCCGTGAACCTGACCGGCGCGACGTTCATGGTGCGCGACACGGTCGCCAAGATGGTCGCGACCGAGCAGCGCCCGGGCGTGATCGTGAATCTCTCGTCGGTGGCGCGCCACGGCAACCGCGGCCAGTCGAACTACGTCTCGGCCAAGGCCGCGCTCGCCGCCAACACCGTGACCTGGGCGCGCGAGTTCGCGCCGTTCGCCATCCGGGTCGGCGCGGTCGCGCCCGGCATGATCGAGACGCCGATGACCCAGGGCATGAACCAGAAGGCGCGCGACGGGCTGGTCGCCGCGATCCCGGTCGGCCGGATCGGCGTGCCCGAGGACATCTGGCTCGCGGTCAAGTTCGTGCTCGAGTGCGACTACTTCAACGGCCGCACGATCGACGTCGACGGCGGCCTAGTGATGTGACGCCAGCCAGGCGTCGACCGCCTGGACGGTCGCCGCCTCGGCCGGGCCGAGCTTGGCGAACCCCGCACGCGCCGACGTCGCGAGCTCGCGGGCGCGCTTGCGATCGCCGTGGGTCTCGGCGATCGACTGCGCGAGCATCCACTCGATCAGCGCGCGGTGATGCGGATCGGTGTCGGCGTCGGTGTGGGCGAGCGCGTCCTCGGCCGCGGCGCGCGCCTCGGGCCACTTCTTGTGGGTCACGTAGATCACGGTCAGCGCGCCGCCGACCGCGCTCGCGCGCTTGTCGTGATGCTTCTCGAGGATGCCCTTGGCCTCCTCGAGCATCGCGATGCCGCCCGGGAGATCGGTCTGCGACTTGACCTGGCCATAGTTGAGCAACAGGAACGCGAGCTCGAGCTCGCCGTCGGCGCCGCGCTTGCGCATGAGATCGATCGCCTGCTCGAAGTGCTGACGCGCGGTCGCGTGATCGTCGTCGGCCTCGGCGAGGAACCCCAGCTCCTGGTGGATGTCGGCGATCAGCGTGAGCGGCTCGGGCTTGACGTCGACCGCGATCGCGAGCGCCTCGGTCCAGTGCTGCTTGGCCTCCTGCGCCTTGTTCTCGGCGCGCGCGATGTCGCCCAGCTCGTTCAGGATCTCGGCGATCTTGAAGTGATGCGGCGGGTAGACCCGGCGGCGGATCGCGAGCACGCGCTCGGCGTCGGCGCGCGCCTCGGCGAGCTTGCCCTGGCGGACCTCGATCGTGACCTTGACCTGGAGGTAGTCGGAGACCGCCGGGTGCTCGGCGCCGAGCAGCCGCGTGTTGTCGGCGATCAGCTGCGCGAGCAGCGGCTCGACCTCGGCGTACGCGCCCGACGGCACGAGCGCCTCGAGCAGGCAGTCGCGCGCGTGGCCGAGCTCGTCGCTGCGATCGAGCGCCTGCGCCTCCGCGATCGCGGCGCGGCAGGTGGTGGCGGCCTCGCCGAGCTGGTGGGTGCGGGCGAGCGCGCGGCCGTACGCGATGTCGACCGCGACCTCGAGCGGGCGATCGCCGGTGCGCGCCGCGCTCGATCGCGCGACCGGCAGCATCGCCGCGATCGCCTCGGGCTTGCGCTCGGTGCCGTCGTCGAGCAACAGCGCGGTCCACGCGCGCGCCGCGTCGCGGTCGAGGTGGTGCTCGGTGGCCATCGTGCCCGCCTCGACCAGCTCGTCGTGCGCGGGCTCGAGCATCGCGGCCTGCGCGCGGCCGAGCGCGAGATGGGCGCGCGCGATCAGCGGCGTCCAGCCGAGCGCGTCGGCGCGCTGCGCGACCGAGGTCAGGTCGGTGACCGCCCGCTGGTAGTCGCCCGCGACGCCGCGCGCGGTGCCGTTGGCGAGCTCGAGCTCGAGCTGCGCGATCGCGGGCGCCTGCGCCGGCGGCGGCAGATCGGGCGCGGCGAGCAGGCCGGCCTCGTCGCTGCAATCGCCGAGCTCGGGCAGCGCGCTCACCATCTCGCCGGCGTGATCGACGAACTCGGGGTGGGTCTCGCCGGTGAGCAGCGCGCCGAGCGCGCGCAGCGCGTCGAGCCGCGCGTCGAGGCACGCGCGCCGGCGCACGACCAGCTCCGGCGCGGGTCCGTGCGCGGCGTGCTCGGCGGTGCACACGTCGCTCGCGAGCGCTTGCCAGCGGGTCGCGTAGCGATCGAGCCCGGCGCGGACCTGGCGGGTCGCGGCGTCGGCGTAGCTCCGCCCGGTCGAGGCGAAGCGATCGTGGATCTGCTGCGCCAGCGCCGGCGACCACGCGGCGTCGGCGCGCTGCGCGGCCTCGGCGCCGCAGCTGTCGCCCGCGGCGTGCCGGGTGACCAGCCACATCGCGGCCCCGCCCGCCGCGGCCGCGACCGCGCCGGCGATCGCGATGTACGGCCACACCCGGCGCTTGTCGCTCGGGGTCAGCTGCTCGAGCAGCGCCGCCATGTTCGGCCAGCGCTGCGCCGGATCGCGCGCCAGGCCGCGGGTCAGCGCCTCGATCACCTTGCGCGACACGCGGTGGCCTCGGGGCGGCGCGATCAGCGGCCCGTCGTAGATCGCGAAGCCGATCGCGAACGGCGACATCGCGCCGCGGTCGCCGACCACGAACGGGTGCTGGCCGAACAGCGACTCCCACATCGCGACGCAGAACGAGAACTGATCGCTGGCCTCGGTCGCGGGCATCGAGCCGTGCTGCTCGGGCGACATGTACGCCGGCGTGCCCATGAACATGCCGAGCCCGGTCTGGCCGCGCTCGCCGAGATCGCGCGCGAGCCCGAAGTCGGTGACCAGCGCGCGGCCGCGCCGATCGATCAGCACGTTGTTCGGCTTGAAGTCGCGGTGGACGAGCCCGGCGGCGTGCGCCGCGGCCAGCCCGCGTCCCGCCGCGAGGTACCACTGGATGACGTGCGCCACGGTGGGCGAGCGCCGGCGCAGCGCGGTCGCGAGATCCTCGCCGTCGACCAGCTGCATCGCGATGAACACCTGGCCGTCGACCTCGCCGGCGTCGTAGACCTGCACGACGTGCGGATCGTCGAGCCGGGCCAGCGCCTGGGCCTCGCGCACGACCTCCTCGGACGCGGCCTGCGCGTGGAGCAGCTTGATCGCGACCTGGCGATCGAGCTTGGGATCGTGCGCCGCGTAGACCGCGCCCATCCCGCCCTTGCCGAGCAGCTTCAGGATCACGTAGCGATCGAGGTGCGCGCCGCGCTCGAGCTCGGCGCGGCGCTCGACCGGCGCCGCAGGGGTCGTCGGATCGTTGACGCCGATCGTCGGGTCGAACTGGGACGGCCTCACCACCAGCGACTATACGCCGGGCGGCATGTAGGTCATTTCACCGCGAAGCCGTGGAATTTCGCCCGCGAGCTCAGGATCGCTGCGCGGCGAGCCGGGCGAGCGTGCGCAGCCCCGCCGCGACGCGCTCGGACCACGGCGTTCCGGCCGAGATGCGGATGAAGCTCGAGAACCGCTGGCGCGCCGAGAACAGCGGGCCGGGTGCGACCACGATGCCCTTGCGCAGCGCCTGCTCGAGCAGCTCGATCGCGTCGCTGCCCTGCGGCAGCTCGACCCACAGCACGAACCCGCCGCGCGGCGACGACACCCGCGTGCCCTCGGGGAACTCGCGCGCGATCGCCTCGCGGTAGCGCTCGACGTTGCCGGCCAGCGCCTGGCGCAGCCGGCGCAGGTGGCGATCGTAGCCGCCCGACGCGAGGAACTCGGCCACCGCCATGCCGGGCAGCGCCGGGCACGCCAGCGACTGGCTGTACTTGATGCGGACGATCTGATCGTGCCAGCGCCCGCCGGCGATCCAGCCGACGCGATAGCCCGGCGCGAGCGTCTTGGACACCGAGCTGACCAGCAGCACGTGCGAGTCCTCGCTCGGACCGGCCCACGCGCGCAGCGGGCGCGGGCGCGAGCCGTCGAACATCAGCTCGCCGTAGACGTCGTCCTCGACCACCGGGATGTCGGCGCGCCGGGTGATCCGCACCAGCCGCTCGCGCTCGTCGTCGGGCATCACCGAGCCGAGCGGGTTGGCCACCGTGGGGGTCACGACCAGCGCGCGGATCGGCTGGCTGCGCAGCGTCTCCTCGAACGCGTCGACGTCGAGCCCGGTGCGCGGGTGCGCAGGGATCTCGAGCGCGCGCAGCCCCAGCCCCTCGATCGCCTGGAGCACGCCGAAGTACGCCGGCGACTCGACCGCGATCACGTCGCCCGGCCGCGCCACCGCGCGCAGCGCCAGGCACATCGCCTCGGTCGCACCGATCGTGGTGCAGAGGTCGTCTTCGTGGAGCGCGACGCCGGCGTCGACCGCGCGCCGCGCGATCTGGCGGCGCAGCGTGAGCAGGCCGGGCGCGGCCTCGTAGCGCGCGCCGACCGTGGTCATCTCGCGCGTGACCTGCGTGACGATCCGGTTGAGCTGGGTGATCGGCAGGTACTGCGGATCGACCGTCGCGCAGCCCAGCGGCAGGAGCGTCGGATCGCGCATCGCCGCCAGGATCTGGGTGTAGGCGTCGCTCACCGTGACGCGCGACGGCCGCTGGCACGCGCGCGCGCTGCGCGGATCGCCGGTCAGCGCGGCGCGCCGCCGCACGAAGTGGCCGGACTTCGGGCGGACCTCGATCAGCCCGGCGTTCTCGAGCCGGACGTACGCCTCGATCACGGTCGAGACGCTGACGCTGCGCTCCTCGGCCAGCCGGCGCACCGACGGCAGCCGATCCCCCGCGCGCAACGCGCCGCGATCGATGGCGCGGCCGAGCTCGTCCGCGAGATGCTCGTAGAGAAAGCCCGTCGGAGTCGCGACCATGCCGGAAGTGTATCGATCGTATTTCAGATCGACCAGCACAGATGCTGGAGCGCGCGGCGGCACAGCGCGTCTGTATCGGTTCACCCGCGAGCGCCGTGTCTCTGTACCGGCGAGCGGCGCGCGGCCAGAGTGTGCGCCATGGTGGCGTCTGCGTCCGCACGAGCGATCCCGGTGACCCGACCGTCTACCGATCCCAGGCTGATCGCGAGCCTTGCCGCGGTGTACCTGATCTGGAGCTCGACCTACCTCGCGATGCGCGTGGCGGTGACCGAGCTGCCGCCGCTGCTGATGGCGAGCGCGCGGTTCTTCGCCGCCGGCGGGTTCCTGCTCGCGCTGGCGCTGCGCCGCGGGGCGAGCTGGCCGGGCGCGCGCGCCTGGCTGCGCGCGCTGCCGGTCGGCGCGCTGCTGTTCCTCGGCGGCAACGGCTTCGTCGCGATCGCCGAGACCCGCGTGTCGTCGGGCGGCGCCGCGGTGGTGTGCGCGACCATGCCGCTGTGGGTCGGCGTGCTCGGCTTCATCTCGGGCGCGCGGCCGACCGCGCGCGAGTGGCTGTCCCTGCTGATCGGCTTCGTCGGGGTGGTCGTGCTGGTCGGCGGACCGTCGCTCGACGGCGACGCCCTGCACATCGCGATCCTGTGCGGGTCGCCGGTGCTGTGGGCGACCGGCTCGCTGCTGTCGCGCCGGCTCGCGCACGACGGGCCGCACGGCGGCGTGGTCGGCCCGGCGCTGCAGATGCTGTGCGGCAGTGGCGTGCTGGTCGCGGTCGGCCTGCTGCGCGGCGAGACCATCCCGCGGCACGCGAGCGCGACCGCGTGGCTGATGGTCGGCTACCTCGCGATGTTCGGCTCGGTCGTCGGCTTCACCGCGTACTCGTGGTTGCTGCGCAACGCACGCCCGGTGGTCGCCACCAGCTACGCGTACGTCAACCCCGTGCTCGCCGTGCTGATCGGCGCGGCGCTGTACGGCGAGCCGCTCGGCTGGACCACGCTGGTCGCGAACGTGCTGATCGTCGGCGCGATCCTGCTCGCGCTGCGCCGCCGGCGCTGACCGCCGCTATCTTGGACGAGCATCCGTCTTGACAGACGCGACGCGCCCCTCTAGCGTCGGCACATGCTCCGCCTCGCGCTCGCCCTCGCGCTCGCGCTCGTCCCGCTGACCGCCCGCGCCGGCGAGCTCGTGGTCACGCCGGGCGGGCTGATCCAGGCCGACGGCCGGTTCTTCGTCGACGACGCCGCCGATCCGCACACCGATCAGTTCGCGATCCGCAGCCTGCGCCCCGAGCTCGACGCGACGTTCGATCACGCCTCGGCGCGCCTGGTCCCCGACTTCGCCGGCGGCAAGATCGTGCTGCAGGACGCGTACATCGATCTGACCTACACGCCGTACCTCGCGGTGCGCGCCGGCAAGTTCAAGGTGCCGTTCGGCCTCGAGCGCCTCCAGCCCGAGGGCACGCCGATGTTCGTCGAGCGCGGCCTGCCCACCCAGATCGCGCCGAACCGCGATCTCGGCGTCATGCTGTTCGGCGCGCTGCTCGACGGCGGCGTGCAGTGGCAGCTCGGCGTGTTCGACGGCGTGCCCGACGGCGCGATCGGCGACGGCGACGACGACGATCACAAGGACCTCGCGGCCCGCGTGTTCGTCGTGCCGTTCCCGTGCCCGCGCTCGCCGCTGCGCGGCCTGGGGTTCGGCGTCGCGACCACCTACGGCCGCGCGCATGGCTCGCTCGCCTCGCCCGATCTCGCGGCCTACAAGACGACCGGGATGACCACGTTCGTCGCGTATCCGACCGGCGCGACGCTCGACGACACCGCGATCGCCGACGGCGTGCGCTGGCGGATCACCGGCCAGGGCCACTGGTTCTACGGCCCGTTCGGCGCGCTCGCCGAGTACGTGCGGTCGCAGCAGCGCGTCGCGCTCGGACCGATCGCGACCGTCGTGCCGGCGCAGGCGTGGCAGGTCGAGGTCCAGTGGGTGGTGACCGGCGAGGACGCGACCTATCACAACGTCACGCCGGCCGCGCCGTTCGATCCGGAGCATCACACGTGGGGCGCGTTCGACGTGGTCGCGCGCTACGACGAGTTCCGGGTCGACGGCGGCGCGCTGAGCGACAAGATCCTCGATCCGACCAAGGCGGCGCGCCGCGCCCGCGGCTACTCGGTCGGCGTCGACTGGTTCCTCAGCCGGTACCTGCGCGCACAGCTCGACGCCGAGCGCACGACGTTCCGGCTCGGCTTCGCCGGCGGCATCGACCGCCCCGACGAGGACACGATCGTCGGCCGGCTCCAGGCGAGCTTCTAGCCTGGCGCGACCGCCGCGGTTTCGCTAGGCTTTTGCCATGTCGCGCACGCTCGCCCGCCTCGCGTTCGCCGTCGCGGCGACCGCTGGAGTCGCCGCGTGCGGCGGGGCGCAGAAGCCCGTCAAGAAGGTCGTCAAGAAGGACACCCAGAAGCAGAAGGACGCCCACGACCTGCTGTCCGAAGCGCGCGAGGACGCCAAGAACGGCGACTACGACGGCGCCGACAAGGCGTACAGCGAGGCCTACGACGTGTCGAAGGACTTCGACACGCTCGAGGAGCGGGTCGACTGCCTGCTCAACAGCGCCGGCAAGGCGCAGAAGGCGGTCCAGGTCGCGCAGGCCTACTACAACAGCCACGAGACCGATCCGAAGGGCTTCAACCTGTACGCCGAGGCGCTGATCACGTCGGGCGATCCCAAGGACGCGGTCGACGTCGCCGACGAGATGATCAAGCTCAACGCCGACGACCCCGCCGGCCACGAGAAGATGGGGCGCGCGCTGATCGGCATCGACAAGATCGAGGAGGGCCTCGACGAGCTGCGCAAGGCGCGCGACCTCGACCCCAAGAACGCGCAGTACCACCGCTCGCTCGGCATCGCGCTCAACGCCGACAAGCGGATCGACGAGGCCGCGCTCGAGTTCCGCGCCACGGTCAAGTACGCGCCCAACGACGCGGACTCGTACGTCTACCTCGGCATGGCGCTGCGCGGTCAGGGCGAGTTCGACGAGGCCAAGGGCTACCTCGACAAGGCGATCGAGCTCGACGCGCGCAGCGGCCGCGCCTACTTCGAGCTCGGCCTGCTCTACAACGCCGAGCAGAAGCAGGCCGACGCCGAGGTCGCGCTGTCCAAGGCCGTGCAGCTGTCACCGAACACGTCGCTGTTCTGGTACGCGTACGGCGAGATCTATCGCCTGCAGTCGCAGTACGACGAGGCGATCAAGGCGTACAAGCGGGCGTGCGACCTCGACCCGCCCTACCCCAAGGCGCTGCAGAAGCTCGGCGCGCTGCTGGTCAAGAACAAGCAGTACGACGACGCCGAGCTGATCCTCACCCAGGCGGTGCACCGCGAGCCGAAGAACGCCAACAACTACTTCCAGCTCGGCGCGCTGTACGCGGCCAAGGGCAAGAGCAGCCTCGCGCTCGACAACTACGAGACCTATCTCAAGCTCGCCCCCAAGGGCGACGAGGACCGCCCGCGCGCCCAGCGCGCGATCGCCGAGCTCAAGCGCCACCACGGAGTGTGACGTCCGTTATAGTTGACAGGTCATCCGTTGCCGGTGTAGACATGTATCCGTTATGGCGGACGGGCAGCGATGACGACCGAGACGCTGATCGTGCTCGCGGTGACCAGCCTCGGCGCGGCGACGGTGAACGGCGCGCTCGGCTACGGCTACTCGTCGA
>DATJAE010000181.1:0-28579 GCA_035516595.1 Kofleriaceae bacterium
TCGTAGTCCTGCTCGCCCGCGACCGCGCGATCGTAGGCCTTGTTGGCCTGGTCCATCACCGCCATCAGCTTGACCTGGTCGGAGGTCTCGCCGTGCTCGAACGTCGCGGCGCCCGGCTCGTGGCGGAACGGGTGCGGCGCCGGCGGCAGCACGCGCTCCTCGGGCTCGGCCGGCGCGGCCGGGTGCGGCGTGTCGGCGAGCGCCGGGGCCGGCGCGGTCGCCGCGATCGGGTGGCGTTCGGGACGCTCGACCCGTTCGGGGCGCGCTGCCGCGGTCGGCGCGGTGGGCGCGGGCGCCGCGCGGACCTCGATGAACAGGTACACGCCGAGGACCACGACGGCGATGCCGGCCAGTGCGAGCGCGAGGTGGCGAATCCTCACCGTTACCGAATAGCACGGGCTCCGCGGACCTTCCAAGCCACACCTCGATGCGCGCATGATAGTGCGACATGAGGCGCCGCTTCCTGGCGATCGCAGCCGCGCTGGCCGGATGCGGCGATAACTCGCGGGCATGCGGTCCCGGGACGGTGAACGTCGACGGGTACTGCACGCCGATGGACTGCGGACCGGGCACGACGTTCGACGTCAACGCCAACCAGTGCGTGCCAGATGGTCCCGTCCTGTGCAGCAACGGCACGAAGTTCGATCCGGCGACGCAGACCTGCATCGTCGATCCGGACGATTGCCAGGATGGCACGGTGCTGGTGAACGGGGCGTGCGTGGATCCCGACGGCAACCTGCCGATCGATCTCGAGGAGGGCCCCGAGCCGAACGGCCTCGGGGTGATCGAGAACAGCTCGAACCCGGCCGGCACGATCACGCTCAAGGCGATCGGCGGGCCGGGCTTCGTGATCCACGGCAAGATCGATCCATTCCAGGACGCCAACGCCGACGGCCAGCCCGATCCCGACGTCGACTCGTACGAGCTCACGGTCACCGCGCCGACCTTGATCCACATCACGGCCGACGGGACCAACGGGGTCGACGCCGGCTTCGTCTCGGTGACCGAGGTCGGCGGCGGCGATCCGCTCGCAGCGTGGGTGCGCTTCGGGATCGACGTCACCGGCGCCAGCTCGAAGCGCCAGCTGTTCCTGCCGCGCGCCGGCACGTACGTCCTCGCGATCGCCGACACCCGCACGCTGTTCCAGTACGCGACCGGTGGACCGATCGAGGCCGCGCCCGGCGGCGACAACGGCTACTACTTCATCACGATCGATCAGGTCGCGATTCCCCAGCCGAGCCCGATCGCGATCGCGGCGCACGCCGGCACGCAGGTCGGCGCGCTCGGCGAGGACCCGCTGTTCTACACCGCGCCGCTCGACAGCGGCTTCTGCGATCTCCAGGTGTCGATGCCGCAGCTCCAGGCGCTGCCCGCGCTCGACGTGCTCGACAACGGCGCGTTTCGCCAGACCGGCGCGGGCGACGTCAACACCGGTTCGCCGGCCGAGATCGCGGCCGGCGGGTTCACGCCGACCGACACGCCGCTGCTCGTGGTCGACGACGTCTACAACTTCGCGATCGACCCCGCGCCGTTCATGCTGACGATCGCGACCACGACCGCGACCGCGCTGCCGAGCGACGGCACGTCGGCGAGCGAGCCGGCCGCGACCGCGCCGCCGCAGCAGCCGTCCGATCTGCTCGGCGAGAACCAGTTCTACATCGACACCCAGGTCGACCAGCCGATCGATCTCGCGGTCGCGTGGAACCGGCCGGTCGCCGGCGATCTGGTCGACGGCGACTTCAACCGGATCGCGCGCTTCACCGGCTATGGCACGACCACGTGGAACGCGTTCACCGGGATGCTGCGCACGCACGCGCCCGGCCGCTACTACTTCATCGTCTACGCGCCGGGCGCGACCGGCGGCGCGACGCTCACCGCGACCAGCACGTACGAGCTGCCGGCGCCGCTCGCGATCACCGAGGGCGTCCAGACCGCGCCGATCCAGGTCGGCGCGTTCGACGCCGCCGCGCTCTCCTACGACAAGGGCAGCGATCCGTGGCAGCAGTTCGCGAGCGCGTCGAGCGACGCGGGCAACGTGACGCTGCGGTTCTACGATCCCGCGGCCGCGATCGGCCGGCTCGATCCGCTCACCACCTCGGCCGGCTCGGTCGCGCCCGACGTCGCGCCGCTGTTCGGCCACGCGCTCGCGCCCGACGGCACGCCGCAGGGCCGGATCCTGATCGACGACCCGCAGACCTCGTTCTTCATCGCCGCGCACGCCGCCAACACGGTGCCGAGCGACAGCTACGCGCTGACGTTCGCGCCGAAGTCGTACATCGACTTCGGCGTCATCCACGCCGGCGACGCGGCGGTCGACGAGCCGAACAACTCGCTCGCCGCCGGCGGCACCGCCTACTTCCTGGTCGAGACCGACGACGGCGCGAACCTCGTGAAGCTGGTCGGCACGCCGAGCGGGACCGACATCGCGATCCACGCGCTCGCACCCGACGAGTCGGTGGCGACCACGGTCGATGCCGGCCCCGGCGTGGAGACCGCGGTGTTGCCGACGCAGCTCGGCAAGTGGACCGCGATCGCGGTCACCGGCACCACGGCGGGGACGTTCGATCTATCGGCGGTGGTCGCGCCCGAGACCGGCTACACGCAGGCCGCGGCGAGCGCGACGTTCACCTCGATCTGCAGCGCCGCGACCCAGGTGCCGATGGTGCCGGACGCGTCGGGCTTCGATCCGGGCGACGGCAGCGACGAGGGCCTGTCGGCACCGCTCGCGCTGCCGCCCGGCTTCACGTTCTTCGGCGCGCAGGTCGGCCAGATCCAGCTATCGAGCAACGGCTGGGCATCGCTGCAGACCGACCAGACGCTGGCGGCGTTCGAGAACATCGACATGCCCGGGGCGACCCAGCCCAACGCGCTGATCGCGCCGTACTGGACGGATCTCGCCGGCATCGAGGTGTGCGCGCGAACGGTCGGCTCGGTGATGACGATCGAATGGGACGGCACGACGTTCGGCGGCGCCCAGACCGTCGCGATCCAGCTCCAGCTCGACGGCGCGACCGGGGCGATCACGATGCTGTACGGCCCGGCGATGACCGATAACGGCGGCGACGCCACGGTCGGGATCGAGGACTTCGGCGGCGAGGCCGCGAGCAAGGTCGAGTTCGCGACCGCGGGCTCGATCGATCCTGGCAAGGTATTCCGCTTCACCCCGAACTGAGCGCCAGGCCGGGTGCTACGATGCATCGAGATGCCGAGCGCGCCGCGGGGACCCGCACCCAAGGCTCCCGAGATCAAGATCGGGGACGTCGTGCTCGACCGCTATCGCGTCGTCGAGCAGATCGGCTCGGGCGGCCACAGCGTGGTGTTCATGGGCACCGACGAGCGGCTGTCGCGCCCGGTGTGCATCAAGGTGTTCAGCGGGCTCGGCGGCGAGTCCGGCGTCGGCCGCACCAGCTACGAACATTTCGTACAGGAGGCGTTCGCGCTGTCGCGCCTCACCCACCCGAACACGCTGCGCATCTACGACTTCGGCCACCTCGGCCCGAAGGACGCCGCCGGGATGCCGCTCCAGGTCTGCGAGTACATGAACGGCGGCACGCTGTCGCAGCTGATCCGCGAGTCGGGCAAGCAGTCGCTCGTCGAGACCGTGCGCGTGATCTCCGCGATGTGCGCCGCGCTGTCGGAGGCGCACGGCCTGGGCATCGTGCATCGCGACATCAAGCCGCAGAACATCCTGTTCGGCTCGGTCGGGATCAATCGCCTGCCCAAGCTCGCCGACTTCGGGATCGCGAAGTGGAGCGTCGACGACGACAACAAGAAGGAGAACATCGCCGAGGACACCGCGATCGTCGCGGGCCAGAAGCTCGCGATGTACTCGCCGAGCTGGGCCGCACCCGAGCAGCTCGCGGGCCAGCCGGTGTCGGCCGCCACCGACATCTACTCGCTCGCGTGCGTCGCGATCTACATGATCTCGGGCAAGGCGATCTTCGCCGACGAGGATGTCTACGCCGGCTACAAGAAGCGGCGCCACGCCGAGGAGCACGTGCGCGAGGCGCTGGTCCCGCTCAAGCTGCCGCGCGAGTTCATCGCCACGATGACCCGCGCGCTCGCGTTCGATCCCAAGAAGCGGCTGGCCAAGGTCGACGAGCTGTCGGCCGACCTGCTCGCGTCCGCCGAGCCGATCACCGACGAGCAGGCGCGGGTCACGCCGCCGCCGCAGCTGCGCAACAAGTCGAAGACCCAGGACGCGACCACGCCGATGACGCCGACCTCGCCGGTGCCCGCCCTGAGCGCGACCGACGTCGAGGGCCCGGTGCCGGTGGCCGGCGCTCCGACACCGCCGGCGATCCCGAGTGACCCGACGCCGAAGACCTATACCGCGCCGACCGTCCAGGCCTGGATGGCGCACGCGCCGGCCGCGCCGAGCGGCCTGCCGCGCCGCCTGCCGCTGTCGGATACGCCACAGCCGGTGGCCGACCGCCGCGCGCACTTCGTGATGCTCACCGGCGCGTCGGTCGACCTGACCGGCCCGCACGGGATCAAGGTCCGGGTCTCGCTGGTGCCGGGGCCGAGCGGGGCCCGCGTGGTTCACATGAAGGGCCTGACCTGCTTCGTGGCGCCGCTCGGCGGGCGGCCCTCCCCGGCGGTCACGATCGACCGCTCCAGCGATCTTGCGCTGGTTACGCCGCGCGCACAGGAGATCGGTCACGTCCGCGTCGCCCAGGGCAACCCCGGGCCGGGACAGGTCGCGTTCCCGGTCGCGAACGAGCTGGTCGCGGTCGGCGCCGAGGACTGCGCCGACCCCATCCTCTTCGATTTCGGCCCGGGATCCGACGCATATTTCGTGTACACTCGGGGACGTACGGTGCCCAAGTCAGGGAGACGCGGGTAGCGGCGCTTCGCTCATATGGGTCAGACATCCCCTCCGTCCGGTGGCGGTCGCAAGTCGGCATCCCAAGGTCCGCCGATCAGCGAGGACTACGGCGACTTCGAGGGCGATCCCACGAGCATCAACCAGATCCCGTCGGCCAACGCGCCGCGGCCGTCCGCGCCGCCGCCGCCGATGTTCCCGCAAGGCTCGCCGCACCTCTCGCACATGGGCCAGCCCATGCCGTCCGGCGGCCCGATGATGCAGCCGACGATGACCGGGCTCGGACCGCCGTCGCAGCAGCAGATGGCGCAGATGCCGGGCCCGCCGATGACGCAGATCTCGGGCGTGATCAGCCAGCCGACGCCGTACGTGTCGCGCAGCCGGATCTACGCGTTCGTGGTCGACGAGACCGGCATGCCGATCGAGCTCGGCAGCGGCCGGTTCGCCAAGGCGTACCTCGGCGAGGAGCGCTGGGTCGAGTCCAAGACCACGCTGCGCCGGCCGGTCGCGATCAAGTGCCTGCAGCGCGGCGTGACCGGCGAGGACCAGATGCGGTTCCAGATGGAGAAGGAGATCCTGGAGCGCGTCCAGGGTCACCCGAACATCGTCGAGCTGCTCGCCTCGGGCGAGGGCGACAGCGCCGGGTTCATCCCGCCGTCGGTGCGCGAGCGGGTCGAGAACGACTTCATGATCCTCGAGCTGCTCGACATGAGCCTCGAGGAGCGGCTCAAGGGCGCGCGCCAGAAGCGCCGGCGCGACGATCTGCTCGCCGTGCCGCTGCGCGAGCGGATCTTCCGGGTGCTCGAGTACATCATCCCGGTCGCGACCGCGGTCGAGTTCGCTCACCTCGTGCGCGACACCTGCCACCGCGACATCAAGCCGGCCAACATCCTGGTCAAGCTGCCCGATCCGAACCTGCGCGGCTCGCAGATGAAGGTGAAGCTCGCCGACTTCAACGTCGGCAAGGTCGCCGACCCGGATCTCGACGTGTCGATGACGCGGTTCCAGGCCGTGCCCGGCACGCTGTACTTCCAGTCGCCGGAGCAGGAGACCAACACGTTCGAGCTGCTGGTCAACACGACCCAGGGCTCGCCCGAGGTCGAGTTCTTCGAGGACTTCTACATCGACATCTACGAGAACGACACGTTCGCGCTGTTCAACCGCAACGAGCTGTACTCGATCGCCGCCGCCGATCGCGCGCGCAAGAAGATCCTGCTCAACCGCCCGTTCGCCGAGCCGAGCGAGATCAACGTGCGCGGCCGCGTGGTCAAGAGCGTCGGCCGGCCCGCCGACATCTACTCGCTGGGCGCGGTGTTCTACTACCTCATCAGCGGCGCGTACGCGAACCCGAAGAACCTGTTCGACGCGTTCCGCAAGTTCGTCGAGTACGAGAAGCGCGACGAGAACAACTCGATCGCGGCGTACATCGAGCACGAGTACCGCACGATCCAGAACCTGCGCGCGCCCAAGCTCGAGGGCCAGGGCGCGCCGGAGCTCGCGCCCGAGGATCGGTTCTTCAGCTACAAGCACTACCTCGACGGCAACGGCGAGCTGATCGATCCGGCGATCCTGATGATCATCGCCAAGGCGATGATCCGCAACAAGCCCGACAGCTACTGCCTGTCGTACGACCTGCGCACCACCGGGATCTCGGCGATGGTGCACGACCTGCTGTCGCTCTACGTCGCCTACGGCATCGATCCGTCGGCGCGCATCGCGTACTCGAACGACAACTACACCGCGCCCAAGAAGTCGGGGATGCGGCGCGCGTTTGACAAGCTGTTCGGCAAGTAGCGCTACGCGGCCGACTCGGGCTTGAGCAGCGCGACCAGCGAGGACAGCAGGCCGCCGACGATCGCGACCAGGGCGAGCTTGCCCGAGAGGTGCTGGTCCATGAAGTGCGGCAGCCCCTCCCAGAACCGGGTCTTGATCCCGACCGCCGCGAAGCCGCCGAGCGAGACCACGGCCTGCCACGGCTGGAGCGGCGGCTTGCCGAGCGCCATCAGGCCCATCAACGCCGGCAGCACGAAGCCGAGCGTGATGATCAGGCCATACGCGCCCTCGGCGAACGGGTGCGTGATGATCTCCTTGAACGACTCGAACTCCATGAGCAGCGACACGATGCCGACCGCGGCAAACAACAGGATCAAGAGCTTCATCATCTTCACGGGACCCTCCCTCGCAGCGTGGCCCGACGGTACACGTCGCCCCCGGCGCCGGCAAATTCATCGGGTATGCTCGATCCGTGCTGGTCGCCGTCACCGCCGGATCGTTGCCCGAAATGAAGTCGTTACGCGATCGTTGCGCGGCCGCCGGGATCGCGGCCGAGGTCGGCTGTCCGCCCGGCGCCGGCAAGGGTTGAGGCACGCGAACGCACCTCCTGGTCGAGGAGGCCGAGCTCGCCAGGGTCGCCGAGCTGTTGCGCGGCGACTGGGACGAGCTGCTCGCGCGCGACGGCGCGGCGCCGGTCGACCTCGACGCCTCCAAGTGCCCGGCGTGCGGGTGCGCCGAGCCGCTGGTCTCGGGCGCGTGCGCCGACTGCGGCCTCCAGCTCGAGTGAGCCGCTAGCGACAGACCCCTTCGGCGCGGCAGGTCTGGCCCATCGGGCAGTCGCTGTCGACCAGGCATTGCACGCACGCGTGGTCGGCGTCGCACTTGGTGCGCGTCGTGCTCGCCGTGCAGTCGGCGTCGACGGTGCACTCGACGCACGTGTCGTCGGTGGTGTCGCACACCTTGCCCAGCGGATCATTCGCGCAGTCGCCGTTGGCCAGGCACTGCACGCACTCGTCGTCGCTGGTGTCGCACACCGCGAGCGGCGCCTTGCACTGCGAGCTCGCGGTGCACTTCGCCACGCAGGTATCGTTCATCGCGCACACCTGGTCGGTCTGGCAGTTGCCGTCGGCGAGGCACTGCACGCACGCGCCGGCGGGCGAGCAGTACGGCGTGGCGCCGCCGCACTGGCTGTCGGTCGCGCATTGCACGCACATGTGCGAGGTCATGTTGCACGATCGCTGGTTGCCGCAGTTGGTGTCGCTCAGGCACTGCACGCACTGGTCGGCGCCGGTATCGCAGTACGGCGTCGGTTGCGCGCACTGCGTGTCCGACGTACATGCCGGGCCGCTGCCGAGCGCGGAGTCGGCGGTCGACGCCGCTTTCTTGCTGCTGCACGCGACGAGCACGAGCCACGCCGCGACGAGCGCGAGTTGACGAGCACGCATGGTCCCTCCTCGCCACCAGCGTCGCCGGATCGCCGCGCCGCCGGAATGACCGCACGCACAGCGAGGGGCGAGATGCGCCTGTGCAGCGTTCGTACGTCTCGGGTTGCCCCACGCCCCCTAGTTGCGTAGAACTTGCCGTCATGACCGAGCTGCCGACGGAGATCGCGAAGCGCCGTACCTTCGCGATCATCGCGCACCCCGACGCCGGCAAGACCACGCTGACCGAGAAGCTGCTGCTGTTCGGCGGCGCGATCCAGCTGGCCGGCGCGGTCAAGGCGCGCGGCGATCGCCGGCGGGCGCGCAGCGACTGGATGAAGGTCGAGCGCGAGCGCGGGATCTCGGTGACGACGTCGGTGATGACGTTCGACTACGACGGCCGCACGTTCAACCTGCTCGACACGCCGGGCCACGAGGACTTCTCCGAGGACACCTACCGCACGCTGACCGCGGTCGACTCGGCGGTGATGGTGATCGACTGCGCGAAGGGCATCGAGGCCCAGACCCGCAAGCTGTTCGAGGTGTGCCGGCTGCGCGACGTGCCGATCGCGACGTTCATCAACAAGATGGATCGCGACGGCCGCGATCCGTTCGAGCTGCTCGACGAGATCGCGCACGATCTCCAGCTCGAGGTCGTGCCGGCGAGCTGGCCGATCGGGATGGGGCGCGACTTCCTCGGCTGCTACGACCTGTTCCGCGATCAGCTGATCCTGATGGAGCGCAGCAAGGGCGAGTATCTGCAGGAGGGCGTGACGCTCGCCGGGCTGGCCGATCCCAAGCTCGAGGCGCTGTTGCCCGCCGCCGCGCTCGCCAAGCTGCGCGACGACGTCGCGATGGTGCGCGAGCTGTGCCCCAAGTTCGAGCTCGAGTCCTATCGCGCCGGCCACCTGACCCCGGTGTTCTTCGGCAGCGCGGTGAACAACTTCGGCGTGCGCGAGCTGCTCGCCGGCCTGGCCCAGCTCGCGCCGCCGCCGCGCAGCCAGCCGGCGCGCGAGCGCGCGGTCGCGCCCGACGAGCCCAAGGTCGCGGGCTTCGTGTTCAAGATCCAGGCGAACATGGATCCCAAGCATCGCGATCGCATCGCGTTCGTGCGGCTGGCGTCGGGCCACTTCACGCGCGGCATGAAGCTCACCGTGCCGCGCACCGGCAAGGCGCTGGGCGTGCACAACGCGATGCTGTTCCAGGCCAACGAGCGCGAGCTCGCCGAGGAGGCGTGGGCCGGCGACATCATCGGCATCCCCAACCACGGCACGCTGCGCATCGGCGACGCGCTCACCGAGGGCGAGCCGCTCCACTTCACCGGCATCCCGAGCTTCGCGCCCGAGTTCCTGCGCCGGGTGCGCCCCGACGATCCGATGAAGGCCAAGCACCTCGGGCGCGCGCTCGAGCAGATCGCGGAAGAAGGCGCCGCGCAGGTGTTCAAGATGTTCCTCGGCTCGGACTTCGTGGTCGGCGTGGTCGGGGCGCTGCAGTTCGACGTGCTGGCCGATCGCATCCGCAGCGAGTACGACCTGCCCTGCCACTTCGAGGCGACGTCGTTCGAGATCGCGCGCTGGGTCGACGCCGACGATCCGAAGCTGATCAAGCGGTTCGCCGACGCCAACCGCGACAACATCGCCGAGGATCACAGCGGCGCGACCGTGTTCCTCGCGCGCAACGAGTGGCAGCTCGGGCGCGCCAAGCAGGACTTCCCGCAGCTGCGCTTCCTCGCGACGCGCGAGCAGGCGCCGCTGACCGCCGCCTCCGCCTGAACGCGATGTCGCGGCCGGCGCTGCCCCGCGCGTACTGGTTCGTGTGGGCCGGCACGCTGATCAACCGGCTCGGCGGGTTCGTCGTGCCGCTGCTCGCGATCTACCTGGTGCGCGCGCGCGGGCTCGACGCCGAGCAGGCCGGAGGCATCGTCGCGGCGTTCGGCGCCGGCCAGGTCGTGGCGTCGATCGCCGGCGGCCAGCTCACCGACCGGCTCGGCCGACGCGCGACCATGCTGATCTCGCTGTGGGGCGGCGCGGTCGCGATGCTCGCGCTCGGCCGCGCGCGCGGCACGCTCGAGCTGACCTGCGGCGTCGCCGCGGTCGGCTTCGTCGGCGAGCTCTACCGGCCGGCGGTCGCCGCGCTGATCAGCGACGTGGTCGCGCCCGCGCACCGGGTCTACGCGTTCGGCGCGCTGTACTGGGCGGTCAACCTCGGGTGGGCGTGCGCCGGCGCGCTCGGCGGGCTGGTCGCCGACTACGACTTCTCGCTGCTGTTCTATGCCGACGCCGCGACCACCTTCGCGTTCGGCGTCGTGGTCGCGCTCGCCGTGCCGGAGACCCGGCCGGCGCCCGAGCCGCGCGCCACCGCGGGCCCGGCGCCGGCGTTGCTCGGCGATCGCGCGTTCCTGGTGTTCCTCGCGATCCACTTCGCGAGCGTGCTGGTGTTCATGCAGGTCCTGGCCACGCTCGCGATCCACATGTCGTGGCAGGGCTTCGCGCCGTCGACCTACGGCGTGGTCGTGGCGCTCAACGGCGTCCTCATCTGCGTGCTCCAGCCGGTGCTGACCCCGATCGCCGCGCGCCGCGATCCGTCGCGCGTGCTCGCGCTCGCCGCGCTGCTCTACGGCATCGCGATGTTCGCGCACGGCCTGGCGCCGACCGCGCTCGCCCACGCCGGCGCGGTCGTGATCTGGACGCTCGCCGAGATCCTCGAGTCGCCGACCAAGTCGGCGCTGGTCGCGGCGTTCGCGCCGACCTCCGCGCGCGGCCGCTACCAGGGCGCGATGGTCATGACCTGGGGGCTCGGCACGATGGTCGGACCCAAGCTCGGCACGTGGATCTGGCAGCACGCCGGGCCGCACGTGCTGTGGACCGGCTGCCTGGTGGTCGGCGCGATCGCGTCGGCGCTCTACCTGGTCACGGCGCGGGCCCGGCGCAGCCGACTCGGCCACGCCACGCCACCGTGACGAACGCGGCGCGCTGCTTCGACGTCGCCTGCGGGCCGAACACGCTCTGGAACCCGACCGCCGCGCCGAGCTCGAGCTCGCCGGTCGCGAGCGCGCGCACGCCGAGGTAGGCCGGCACGTGCCAGCCATCGCGCCACACCGCGACGTCGGCGTTCCATCCGGTGCGCACGTCGATCGCGATCCGCCGCGCCGGCTGGATCGACCAGGTGACCGGCAGCACGAGCTCGGCGCGGTTGCCGGCGCCGGTGTTGGCCAGCCCGATCTGGAGGTACGGATCGCCCACCACCGCCTGGCGGCCGTGCGTCCACTGCACGAGCGCGCCGAGCGTCATCGCGGGGCGCGCCGGATCGACGTCGCGCAGCCACAGCCGCGCACGCGGCGCGACCGAGAGCCCGCCGGCCAGGACCTCGTAGCGCGCGTCGATCCCGCCGCCGTGGTAGAGCCGATCACACCCGGTGCCTTCCGTGATCAGGCAGAAGCTCGCGCCGGGCTCGATCCGATCTACGCTCGGGTCGCTGTGGAACACGCCGACGGTCAGGCGATCGCTGAGCCCGAACCACGCGTCGGGCGCGAGCGAGGTCGGATGGAACACCTCGCCCGGCGCGAGATCGATCTCGCCGACCAGCTCGGCGTCGAGCTCGCCGGGTGCGAGCACGATCGGCCGCGCCACGAGGTCGTCGGGCGCGGCGCGCGCCGGCGCCGCGATCGCGAGGAGCGTCCCGATCAGCGCGCGGCGCACGCGCCGAACCTACCACCATGCGCGGCGTGATCCCGGCCGTGCTGGCGGTCGCGGCGATCGCGCATGCGACGCCGGTCACGCACGTCGATCGCGTGGTGCTCGCCGACGGCGATCCCGAGCTGCGCCGAGCGATCGCCCTGTCGCTCCGGCCGTGGCGGATCGACCTCGTGGTCGATCCCGCGCCGCCGGGCGACGTCGCGGCCGCGCGCGCCCGCGCCGACCAGCACGCCGCGCGCTTCGTGGTGTGGCGCGAGCGCGACCAGCTCGTGGTCTACGACCGCGACACCGATCTCGCGGAGCGCCGCACCGCGCACGCCGGCGCGCTGCCGCCGCGCGACGCCGCGGCCGCCGCGCTGAGCGTCAAGACGATGCTGCGGCTACCGCCGCCGCCACCCGACGATTCGCCGCCGCCACCGCCCGCCGCCCCCGCCGTGGTGGCGACCGCGCCGGCCGACGACGGCGGGCCCGGCGTGCGCGTCGACGTCGCCGGCACGGTCCGCGTGGCCCACGGCCTCGATACCGAGACCTCGGCGCGGCTCGGGCTGGGCGCGATGCTCCGGCCGTGGCCCGAGCACGGCTGGCGGTTCGGCGCGCTCGGCGAGCTCGGCGGCGACGCCGCGGTCGATCGCGCCGGGTTCAAGGGCACGTGGAGCGACTGGCAGGTGCTGGCCGCCGCGAGCTGGACCTACGCGGCGGGCGCGTTCGAGCTCGAGCCGTGGGCCGCGGCCGGGGTCCAGCGCTCGACGCTCGATGGCAGCGAGATGATGTTCGCGCGCCGCGAGGTGGCCACCCTGGCGACCGTGCGCGGCGGCGGGACCGTGCGCTACCGGCTCGGGCGCTGGACGATCGGCGCCGAGGTCGGCCTCGAGGCCGTGCTCGGCACACCGACCTACACCAAGACCGGCGCCGCCGCGCAGATCTTCGAGGTTCCCGGCGTCGCGGGGTTCGCGGGGCTGGTGATCGGTTGCGACGTTTCGGGGGGTCGGGCCCACTAGAGAACCGTGGGCCCAGCTGCCTCTCCGGCACGCCAGCACGACCTCGCGCTCGCCCGGCGCGCGGCGAGCGGCGATCGCGCCGCGCAGCGCGAGCTGTTCCAGGCGCAGAAGCACGCGGTCCACCACACGCTGTTCCGCATCCTCGGCGCCAACCGCGAGCTCGAGGACCTGATCCAGGACTCGTTCCTCGAGATCTTCCGCGCGCTGCCGTCGTTCCGCGGCGACAGCACGCTCGCGCGCTGGTGCCAGACCATCGCGACCCGGATCGCGTACCTCGCGATCTCGCGGCGCCGTCCCGCCGCGACCCCGCTGGAGCTGGTCGCCGAGCAGGTCGCGGCCGACGATCCCGACGCGCACCGCGTCGCCCACGCGCGCGAGGCGGCGCGCCGGCTCTACGCCGCGCTCGAGCGGATCGAGGCCAAGCAGCGCATCGCGTTCGCGCTCGCGGTGATCGACGATCTCCCGCTCGGCGAGGTCGCGCAGCTCACCGACAGCACGGTGGTCGCGGTCAAGACCCGGGTGTGGCGCGCGCGGCGCACGCTGATGAAGCGCGCCGGCAGCGATCCGGTGCTGTCGCACTACCTCGCGGGTCTCGGAGGTGAGGCATGACCGAGCCCGGCGAGCGGCCACCGGTCGAGCCGATGTCCGACGTCGCGTGGGCGCGCGTCGAGCGCGGGCTGTGGGCGCGCATGGACGGCGCCGCCGCCCCCCGCCGCCGCCGCGTGCGGCCGTGGCAGCTCGGCGTGGCCGGCGCGCTGGCCGCGGCCGCCGCGCTGATCGTGTGGCTGGTCGCGCGCACGCCGGATCGGCCGCAGGTCGCGACCGCGCCGCCGCCGCCGGTCGAGGAGCCGACGCGCGCCGTCTCGGGCGAGACCCCGTCGGCGGTGCAGTTCGGCGACATCCACATCACGCTCGACGCCGACAGCGCGGTCGTGATGCAGCACGAGGCCGATCGGCCGATCGCGCTGCTCGAGCGCGGCGCCGCGTGGTTCTCGGTCGCGCCGCGCGGCGCGCGCCCGGCGTTCGAGGTGCGCGCCGGCGATCTCGCGGTGCGCGTGATCGGCACGCGGTTCCGGGTCGCGCGCGACGCCGAGCACGCCGAGGTCGCGGTCGACCACGGCGTGGTCGAGGTGACGTTCCGCGGCTCGGTGGTGCGGGTCGGCGCGGGCGAGTCGTGGACGTCCGAGGCGCCCGGCACGGTCGCCGAGGTCGCGGCCGCCGAGCCCGAGCCGGTGCTCGCGCCTCCCGCTCGACCGCGCCCGCGCGCCGCGGCACCGTCGCCGCCGCCCGATCGCGATCGCGCGCGCTACGACGAGCTGGTCGGCCTCGAGGTCAAGGATCCGCAGGCCGCGATCCAGGGCTACCTCGAGCTCGCGAAGTCGTCGCGCTGGGCCGACGTCGCGCTGTTCGCCGCCGCGCGGCTCGCCGCCGATCGCCACGATCCGCGCGCCCAGACCCTGCTGTCGATCTACCTCCGCCGGTTTCCGCATGGCGATAACGCCGAGGACGCGCGCCAGCTCCTGGCCCGCGTGAAGGGAGAACCGTGATGACCGTCCGCACCTGGATCTGCACGATCGCGCTGATCGCCGCCTGTGGCGGCGGCCACAAGAGCTCGGGCGGCGACGACATCGACGCGTCCAACCCGTGCGGCGTGTTCGGCGCGGCGTGCACCGGCGGCACCGACTGCTGCTCCGGCGTGTGCGATCCGCAGGGCGCGTGCTCGGCGAACTCGGCGGTGTGCAGCCAGCCCGGCTCGTCGTGCAGCGCCAACACCGACTGCTGCTCGGTGAGCTGCGTCGACAACGTGTGCGGGACATCGTGCGTCGCCGACAACGGGACGTGCAGCTCGGACGGCGAGTGCTGCAGCGGCACCTGCGCGAGCGGCACCTGCGCGCCGCTCAACACGACGTGCTCGACCGACGGCAACCCGTGCAGCGCCAGCACCGACTGCTGCTCGCAGCTGTGCAACCCCGCCGGGCTGTGCGGGCCGTCGTCGTACTGCACGCAGGACGGCGACGCGTGCGCGCACGACGCCGACTGCTGCGGCGACATCTGCAACATCGAGCCGGGCAGCATGCTCGGCACGTGCGCGCAGCCCAAGGTCGGCGGCACGCTGTGCAGCGCCGGGATCGACGGCACGGTGTGCGGCGGCTGCGGCGACTGCTGCAGCCGGCTGTGCGAGCGCTACCCGCCGACCGGCGCGATGATCTGCCAGCCCGCCGAGGGCTGCCGGGTCAACGGCGATACCTGCCACCAGGACAGCGACTGCTGCGGCGCGGCGGGCACCGGCCTGCCCGGCTCGGGCAACGTGGTGTGCGCGAAGAACCTGCCGACCGATCCGGTCGGCGTGTGCCGCAACCCGATGTCGTGCAACCCCGAGGGCGACGTCTGCCACTACCAGAACTACATGACGTGCGACAACTCGAACGCGCGCAACGACTGCTGCGCGTGCATCTCGGGCAAGGACTGCTGCCAGCTCGACGCGCTCGGCATCCCGCGCTGCAACGCGCTCGGCACCACGATGTGCGTGCAGGCCGGCGACCAGTGCGCGTACTCGGGCGACTGCTGCAACGGCGCGCCGTGCGTGCCCGACATGAACGGCGTGCTGCGCTGCGCGCTCAGCGCGTGCGTGTCGATGGGCGGGATGTGCACGAACAGCGCGGACTGCTGCGATGGCACGACCTGCGTGTTCAGCGGCGGCAGCACCTACGGCACGTGCGGCGGGTCCACCGTGTGCGGGCTCGACGGTCAGGCCTGCTCGGACACGATGCCGTGCTGCGACGGCATCCCGTGCGACGACACCTCGCAGAACCCGCCGGTCGCGTGCCCGGCCGGCAAGGAGACCGGCTGCACCTGCTACGCACCGATCTTCTGACGTAGCATCGCGGCGTGGACGACGACGCCCCGGAGCTCGAGCTGCTGCGCCGCGAGCAGCGCCGGCGCGCGATCCTGACGATCGCGGTCACCGCCGGGGTGCTCGCGCTCGCGGCCGGCGGGGTCGCGCTGTGGCGCTACCGCTCGGCCGCCACGGAGGCCAGCGAGTTCGAGGACAGCATCCGGCGCGGCTGCGAGCTCACGAGCCGGTGCTCGACCAACCGCGCGGCGGTCGAGGCGTGCATCGCGGGCCAGCGGCGCAACGGGTTCGACGAGCCGGCGCGGCAGCTGATCGTCGACGTCAACCGCAAGGTGCTCGCGGCGTGCGGCAGCGCGAGCTGTAGCGACGCCGCGGCGTGCGCGATGGACACGCTCGCGGAGCTCTCGGGCGAGGCCGCGCACCCGATCGAGCCCGCGCTGCGCGCCGCGATCGACACCAAGTTCTGCGAGGTCGCCGCCGAGAACGGCGGCTACGCGCCCGCGCTCGATCAGCTCGGCGCGACCGCGAAGCAACGCGAGCTCAAGGGCCTGCTCGCCCAGGTCCACGGCGTGGCGACGCTCGCCGAGGTCCTCAAGGAAGCGATCGCGAGCTGCCGACGTTAAATCCTCGTGGCCGGCGTCACGTGCGCCACGCGCGGGCTCTACCGCGCCGATCGATCTTCCAGTAGCGTGGGTGTGATGAGATCGATCGCGGTGCTCGCGCTCGCGGCTTGCGGCGGCGCGCCGGTCGCGCGCACACCGATCGCGAGCCTGCGCGCGGCGTGCGGCGCCGGCCAGTACTGGGACGGCCGCGCGTGCGCCAGGACCGGCGACGCGCCCCAGAAGCTCGAGCAGGGCAAGCAGGCGCTCGCCGCGCTCCAGGTCGACCAGGCGCGCGCCGCGCTCGACGCCGCCGAGAAGGCCGGCCCGCTCGGCCACGACGACAACGTCACGCTGTGGGAGCAGCGCGGGATCGCGGCGGCGTACGTCGACGACGAGGCCGGCGCGAAGCGGGCGTTCGACATGCTGCTCGCGCTCGATCCCGGCCACTTCCTCAGCTACAAGCTGTCGCCCAAGGCGACGTTCGTGTTCGAGCAGGTGCGGGCGCAGAAGGATCGCGCGGCGCCCGAGCTCGACATCACCTGGCAGCGCGGCGGCAAGGTCGGCGACCCGGTGCCGCTCGACGTCGAGGTGCTCGCCGATCCGATGCGGCTGATGCGCCGCGCGACCGTGTTCGTGCGCGAGCGCGGCCAGACCGCGTGGCGCGCCGCCGACCTCGCGCTGCCCGATCGCGGCGACGCCCGGCTCGTGCTGCCGCCGCTGACCGACCACAAGCCGGTATCGCTCGAGCTCTACCTCGAGGCTTACGACGAGCACGGCAACGAGGTGCTGGGCTGGGCCACGCCGACCCGGCCGCGCGAGATCCCGCTGCGCTACGACCCGCCACCTCCCTGGTACAAGACGTGGTGGGGGATCACCGCGATGATCGGCGCGGGCGTCGCGATCGCGGCGGTCACCGCGTACGAGGTGACGCTGTCGCCACCCGACAAGATCGACGGCGGCGGCGGGCTCGCGAAGTAGCCGCTACTCGACGATCTGCTGCGTCCACTGCGCGATGTGGTTGTTGGTGACGATGTCCTGGAACGGCAGGCGGAAGCCGGCCGCGCTCGGATCCTGACCGGCCGCCGCGCGGTCGGCGAAGAACGGCGTCATCCACACCTGCGGCCGGCCGACGCCGACCAGGCGCACCCCGAAGTCGCGCTTGCTCGACACCGTGATCCAGTACATCGCCTCGTCGTTCGGGCCGAACGATTGCTGGAACGGCGCCCACCGCCCCCACGAATCGGTGAGGCCGACCGACACGTTCATCGTCGACAGCTGGACCGGCGGCGCGCTGTTGTCGGACTTCATGACCCACAGCTCGGCGTTCGCGTTGTTGTACGTGCCGCTGCCGGTGTTATCGGCCTTGTTGAACAGGATCCACTGACCGTCGGGCGAGAACGACGGGTAGTAGTTGTTGGCGCCGTCGGCGACGAGCTGCTGCTCGGGCCCGAACGTCATCGTCGCCTGATCGTAGGTGCGCATGAAGATGTTGCCGGTGTCGAACGACCAGTCGCTGCCGGTGTTGACCGCGCGCGTCGCGTACACCAGCCTGGTGCCGTCGGGCGACAGATCCGGGTGCGAGACCCAGGTCGCGGCGGGCATCGTGCCGAGCGCGGCCTGCGTCGCGTAGTCGTAGATCGTGAGCACGCCGTCGTGCACCGCGAGGAACTGCTTGCCGTCGGGCGTGAACGTGCCGAAGTTCCACGCGACCTCGCACGTCCCGGTCGGATTCATCGCCGTGATCCCCTCGCAGCTCATCCCCGAGCCGCACCCGGCGTTCGAGGTGCACGACGCGCCGGTCACGATCGGGTTCGCGGTGGACGACGCGACGTTCACCGTGGTCGCCGCGCCGTCGCCGCCGTCGTAAGTGATCGCCATCTCGTCGCCCTGGCGCGACAGCACGTGGCACGCGATGCAGCGCCCCGAGGTCTGCGCCGTGGTCAGGAACTGCTCGGCGGGCTGCCCCGGCCGGCTCATGTCGTGACGGTAGATCCCGTACGGCTCGTTCGGGTCCGACGACGACGATGCCCAGTAGTACAGGCCGCCGTTGAGCTCCTCGTTGCTGAGCTGCACGTCCTGCGGCGGCGCGCTGCCGACCACCCCCGGATTGGACAGATCCATGCCGCGCACCTGGAACTGCACCGACGTCTGGTCGGCGACCGCGTCGGTCCACTCCTGCGCGATGAACGCGTCGTAGTGGCTGTTCGCGATCGAGCCCGCGTTGCCGGCGACGTAGGCGGTGACGCTCGAGAACTCGGTCGTCAGCGACATCTCGTAGACGTTGTTGGTCGACGTGTCGGTCCAGTGGATCTCGAAGTCGCCGACGTTGCGCGGCATGATCACGTTCGCCGGCGGGTAGACCATGGTCGGCGCGCGCGACGGATCCTCGGTCGCGCCCGAGAACACGCTCGCGATGTTCTGCGGCAGGCCGGCGTCGATCCGCACGTCGGTCAGCATCCCGATCACCTGCGCGCTCGCCATCTTGTCGTCGTCGCCGTACGTGGCGGTCACGGTGGTCTTGCCCGCGCCGGTCATCGATAGCTGCGCGCCGCTGAACGTGCCGTACTGGCTGCCGATCGAGAACGTCGCGTCCGCGGTGACGTCCTGCTTGCTGCCATCGGGATAGGTCAGGGTCGCGGTGAACGCCTCGGTCGCCGCCGTGTCGTTCACGATCATCAGCGTGCTGGTCGGCGGGTCGATCGACAGCGTCGCCTTCGCCTCGTCGTGCGACGAATGTGAGCCGCACCCAGCGGCGAGCGCGAAGCACGCGATCAGATGGATCCTCATCGCGATCGATACTACTCCGCAGCGATCGCGAGAGAAGCTGTCATCTGCTTGCCATTGCTGGGGTCATACGACCCTATGTGGTAAACGTCGCGCGTGCGCACGCTGACGTCCGTGCTCGGCAACTCGCAGCGCCTCGATGGCGGCGCGATGTTCGGCAACGTGCCCAAGGCGATGTGGGAGAAGTGGATACCGCCGGATCAGGAGAATCGGATTCCGCTGGCCTGCCGCTGCCTGGTGGTCCGTGACGGAGGTCGCGTGGTGCTGCTCGAAGCGGGCATCGGCGCGTTCTTCGACCCGGCCCTGCGCGCGCGCTACGGCGTGGTCGAGGACCATCACGTGCTGGTGGAGTCGCTCGCCGCGGTCGGCATCGCGCCCGAGGACGTCGCTGTCATCGTGCTGTCGCACCTCCACTTCGATCACGCCGGCGGCCTGCTCGCGGCCTACCAGCCCGACCGGCCGCCCGCGCTGGTGTTCCCGAACGCCAGCTACGTGGTCGGCGCGGAGGCCTGGGAGCGCGCCGTGTCGCCGCACCCGCGCGACCGGGCGTCGTTCATCCCGGGCCTGACCGCGCAGCTCGCCGAGACCGGCCGGCTCGAGATCGCGCCCGGCGAGCGCTCGCTCGCGCTCGGCGACGGCTTCCGGTTTCACCGCTCGAACGGCCACACCCCGGGGCTGCTGCTCACCGAGGTCGCGATGCCGGCCGGACCCGTCGTGTTCGCGGCCGACCTGATCCCGGGCCGCGCGTGGGTCCACCTGCCGATCACGATGGGTTACGACCGCTATCCCGAGCTGCTGGTCGACGAGAAGGCGGCGCTGCTCGGCGACCTGGTCGCGCGCGGCGGCCGGCTGTTCTTCACCCACGATCCGGAGATCGCGCTCGCCACGGTGAGCCGCGACGGCAAGGGCCGCTACGGCGTGCGCGACGAGCAGCGCGCGATCGCCGAGCTCGCGCGCTGACCGGTACCTCGAGGTACCGCCCCGTCCGGTGCGGCGGACAGGGGACGTCCCGACAGCTCCCCGATCTCGCCGGGCTGCACGCGGTCCCGACCGTGCATCGCGGCGAGCATGCGCTCACTTCCCTTGATCCCGATCCTGGTCGCGTGTGGAGGACACTCCGCCGCGCCGCCCGATGCCACGATGGACGCGCAGGCCGATGCCGCGATCGACGCGCCGGTCGACGCCCCACCCGGCTTGCCGCTCGGCACGGTGGTCGCCACGCCGATGACGTGCGATCCCAACGCCCAGGCCGGCGCGACCTGCACCCAGCTCGCGGTGACGTGCGGCGGGACCACGCTGGACGGCTACATCGCGGTATCGTCGCCGGCCGGTGCGGCGATCGGCACGATCACGCTGCACGACGGCGGCGCGGGCACCGGCTACTTCGGCAGCGGCTCGACCGGCCTGGTCGCGTCGTTCGTCGCGCGCGGCTACCGCGTCGTACAGCTCGCGTGGAGCGCGACCTGGCAGGTCTCAGGGCTCGGCGCGCGCCACGCCGCGTGCCTGCCGGCGACCGCGTACCGCTGGATCTACGACAACGTGCACGCAGTCGGCACGAGCCAGGCGTTCTGCGGCGCCGGCACCAGCGGCGGCGGCGCGACGCTCGGCTACGCGCTGTCGGCGTACGGCCTCGATACGATCTTCGACTACGCGATGATCATCTCGGGCCCGGCGGTGGCCAAGATGGACGTCGGCTGCGACGTCGCCGACTACACCGGGCCGGCGCCGGCGTTCTGCCCGGAGATCCCCGACCCGGTCACGCCGCTGCCGGCCGGCGCGATCGACTCGATCGAATCGACCAAGACGTGCAGCTGCACCACGCCCGGCTGCGTCGATCCGGCCGAGAAGACGATCTGGGCGGCCGACAGCATCGTCACGGCGGGCGCGAGCTACGCCTACCCGCACACCGAGATGAGCTTCTGGTTCTGCGGCAACCAGACCCCGCCGAACGGCTCGTCGGGCGGCGGCGCGTTCTACTACGACGCGGTGTCCAAGACCGCGGGCAACGATGTCTCGATCCACTGCTACACCGGCACGGGGTCGCCGTGCAGCGGCGAACAGGTGTTCGAAGATCCGAAGGCGCTGTCCGATGCGATCGCGGCGATGACCGCGGGCTGCACGCCGCGCCACTGACCTCACGGTGGCTGGATGGTCACGGTCTGGCCGTCCGAGACCGTGAACGTGCGCTGGACGACGACCTGGTTGCCCGGCGGCTCGGTCAGCACGATCGTGTGCCTGCCGGCGGGCAGCGGCCGCTTGTTCTGCTCGAGGATCGGCGTGTTGCCGATCGGCAGGCCGTCGAGCGTGATCTGGAGGTACGAGCCGCCCGGCTTGCTCAGCACGACCAGGTAGCCGGTACCTCGAGGTTCCACCGCGGCATCGGCCACGGTCGCGACGTGCAGCGCCGCGTCGTGCGCGTGGTGCGGGCGCCCGGCGTCGTGCGGCGCGCGCGGCGCGGCATCGGCGGGTGCGTCGATCGGCACCGGCGCGGCGTCGGCGGGTGGCGCGGCATCGCGCGGTGCATCGCGGACCGCGGGACGGGCATCGCGCGCGCCGGCATCGGCGATCGTGGCCACCCGCGGCGTGGCGCGGGTCGCGAAGTACACCGCGCCGGCGCCGGCCAGCAGCAGGAGCAGGAGCACGGCGACCGCCGGGGCGAGCCCGCGGCGCGCCGGCGCGTCGAGCCGATCGTCCACGGGCGGTGGCGCGGAGACCAGCGGCATCGGCGCGCTCGGCGCGACCGGCCCGACCCGCGCGACCTCGGTGACCGCACCGCTGCCGCGGCCGACCGCCCGGGGCAGCGGCTCGCGCCCGGCGACCACGCTCGCCAGCCACGCGCGATGGCCCTCGCGCTGCGCGGCGAGCTCGCGCTCGGCCCACGCGACCAGGGTCTCGCCGCCGGAGGCCTGCGCGACCTGCTCGAGCGCGTCGGCGAACGCGGCCGCGGTCGGCGTGCGCCGATCGAGGTCGCGCTCGAGCGCGCCGAGCACGGCGGCATCGAGCCCGGGCGGCAGCGCCGCGCCGAGCACCCGCGACGGCGGGCGGATCTCGGCGTTCTCGACCGCGTAGGCCACCGCATACAGCGAGTCGCCGGCGAACAGCTGCCCGCCGGTCAAGAGCTCCCAGGTCACCGCCGCGAGCGAGAACACGTCGCTCCGCCGATCCATCTGCTCGTTCTTGACCTGCTCCGGCGACATGTACGGCGGCTTGCCCTTGACCGTGCCGAACTCGGTGACCGGCGCCTGGCGGTTCTTGACCAGCGCGATGCCGAAGTCGATCACCTTGACGTGGCCGTCGAACCCGAGCATCAGGTTGTCGGGGCTGATGTCGCGGTGGACCAGGCCGAGCGGGTTGCCGGCGATGTCGCGCGCCTCGTGCGCGGCGTGCAGCCCGCGCGCGGCCTCGGCGATCGCGCGCGCGATCACCAGCGGCGGCACGCGCGGCTCGATCAGCTCGCGGCCCGAGATCCCCGCGACGTACTCCATCACCATGTACAGCGTGCCGCCCTGCTCGCCGAAGTCGTGGACGTGCGCGATGCCGGGATGCGACAGCCGCGCGAGGATCGCCGCCTCGTCGAGGAACATCGCGCGCACCGCGGGGGTCGCGGCGTGCTCGGGCCGGATCGTCTTGATCGCGACCAGCTGCTCGAACGCGCCCGGGCCGCGCCGCCGCGCGAGCAGCACCGCGCCCATGCCGCCCGACTTGATCTCGTACAGGATCTCGTAGGCGCCGAATCGTCGCGCCGCCACCGGCGTGGTCAATCGCTGTCTCCACCGTCGGCCGGCCGCTCCACGATGCCGTGCTTGTAGAGCAGCTCGCGAAAGTGCCGGCGCGACAGCCCGGCGTGCTCGGCGGCGCGCGTGACGTTGCCCGAGCTCGCCGAGAACACCAGCGACACGTAGCGCCGCTCGAAGTGATCGTTCCAGCGCTCCTTGGCTTCCTTGAACGGCAGCGACGTATCGATCACCTCGGCGTGCTGCGGCGCCGCGGCCTGCGGATCGAGCCACAGCCGGAGCTCGCGGAACTTGTTGTTGGCCCCCGACAGCGCCCACGCGCGCTCGAGCGCGTTGCGCAGCTCGCGCACGTTGCCCGGCCACGCGTAGCGCCGCATGCGCTCGAGGTTGTCGCCGTCGATCGGTCCGGGATCGAGGCCGCGGCGCTGGTAGAACGTCGCGACCAGGTGCGGCAGGTCCTCGAGCCGCTCGCGCAGCGGCGGCAGCGCGACGTGCACGACCGCGAGCCGGTAGAACAGGTCGAAGCGAAACTCCTTGGCCTGGACCATGCGGGACAGATCGCGATGGGTGGCCGCGACCACGCGGGTGTCGACCTTGATCGGGCGATCGGCGCCGACCGGCTGCACGGTCTGCGCCTCGAGCACGCGCAGCAGCTTGGCCTGCGCCGCGAGCGGCAGCTCGCCGAGCTCGTCGAGGAACAGCGTGCCGCCGTGGGCCTCGACGAACGCGCCCTTGCGATCGCGCTCGGCGCCGGTGAACGCGCCCTTGACGTGACCGAACAGGTGCGAATCGATCAGGTTCTCGGCGATCCCGCTGCAGTCGACCACGACGAACGGGCCGGGCGCGCGCGGCGACGCATCGTGGATCGCGCGCGCCGCCAGCTCCTTGCCGGTGCCCGACTCGCCCTCGATCAGCACGGTCGCGTCGGTCGGCGCCGCCATCTCGAGCACGGCGAACAGCTCGCGCATCGCGACACTTTGCCCCGCCATCTCGCCGAAGTGATCGCGATCGCTCGGCGGCAGCGAGGGTGCGTCGCCCGCCGACACGCGCACCGGCGTGTTGCCGAACTGGATGGTGGAACCTGCAGTGACCGTCACCTCGCCGACCTTCGTGCCCTGCCACCACGTGCCGTTGGTCGAGCCGAGATCCTTGACCCGCACGCCGTCGGTCGTGATCGCCAGCTCGGCGTGCCGCCTCGACACTTGCGGATCGACGAGGACGAGATCGCACGACGCGTGTGCGCCGACGATCACGGGTCGCGCGCCGAGCGCGACGATCGGGCCGTTCTGGCCCAGGACCTGCAAGTTGTACGAGCGCGGCGCGGTGCGCGAGCGCGTGCTCGCCATCGCCAGCCCCGTCGTGATCAGCGTCCGCCGATCGAGTGTCACGGGCCGAGGATAACGGAAACTAATGAGTGATACGATCGAAGCGATGAGATCGTTACGCGTCGCGGTGATCGCGGTGCTGGCGGCATGTGGGGACGATCCGACGCTGCACGTCACGGTCCAGCACCCGGCCGGACTGATGGTCGCGAGTACGACGATCACCGATTACGAGTCACCGACCCTGTCGTGCGACGACATCGAGTTCAGCCGGCCCAGCGCCGACGAGCTCGCCGCGCTCGCCGTCACCGACGAGACGATCGACGACGCGACCGGCAAGGCGGCGGGCGGGCTCACCGGCATGTCGCGCACCGCGAACAAGGTGATCGTCGCGCGCGGGCTCGACCAGAACGGCACGATGATCGCCGAGGGCTGCGGCTCGGTCGGCGTCGTGAACGACGACACGTCGATCACGATCGCCACCAACGTCGCCGCCACGGTGTCGATCGCCGCGCCGCAGTCCGACGGCACCGGCTCGGCGTCGAACGACGTCGCGGTCGCGGTGACCGATCCGTACGGCGCGCCGCTCGACAAGCGCCCGGTGTCGTGGACGGTGTACGCCCCGGCCGGCACCCAGCCCGCGACGACCGGCACGGTGACCGTGGTCAGCGACGGCGTGTGGCAGCCGGCGATGCCGAGCTGCACCGCCGCCGGCACGCTTCACATCCATCCGGTGTTCCCCGCGCTGGTCGGCGGCTATGCCGTGCAGATCCGCGTCGCGTGGGCGCAGCAGCAGCCGCCGCTCTACACCGGCCTGCTCGCGCCGCCGTTCAAGAACCCCACGACCCTGAGCTCGCCGCCGCCGCGCGACTGCGCGCCGCGCGCCAGCGGCGCCACGCTGCGGCTGACCTGCGTCGACGGCTCCGCGCAGGTCCACGACTACCAGGTCACGCCGAACATGGGCGTGGGGACGTTGACCGACGAGCAGTCACCCATGACGCTCGGCGACGTGCCGGTCGCGGTGTTCTCGTTTCCGGTGGGCATCGATCGCGACGCCTACGCGATGAGCGCCAAGGGGGTGATCAGCTCGCTCGACAACATGGTAACGATCGACGACAGCCCGCTGCACGGCTCGGTCGGCGCGCCGTGCATCGGCGGCACGTGCAGCGACGCGATCGCGATCCCGTCGTGCGGCACCACGAGCGCCAAGGTGGGCGTGACCAACGGCATGGACGTGTGGGAGCTCGACGTGTCGAACGGCCAGCTGACGGACCTCCAGCTCGCGGCGCCCAGCGGCGAGACCACGCTCGAGCTCAACAGCGCGGGCTGCGTCACGGTGCTCGACGCGGCGGGCGGCATGCCGACGCTGCGCCAGATCCTCGCGCTGCGCTGGGGCCACACGCTGAGCCTCGGGACGGTCTCGGTGTTCGTGCCGGCAGAGACCCACCTGTACTACCTGTGCGGCACTGCCGTGTGCTCGATCCAGCTGCCGGTCGAATCCGGCGTGGCGTTCACCACCGGCACCGAGCCGCGGCTGATCTCGACCACGGTCGACGCGACCGGCGTGGTCGTCGTCCAGGACGTGATGACCACGCTCGCGACCGCGCGGCCGTTCGTCGAGCGCGCGCGCTATCCTGCGACCTCGATCCCCGATCGCATGGTGGTCGGCCAGTTCGACACCGACAGCACCACCGATCTGCTGTGGAGCATGACGAACCGCGCGCAGACCGCGACCACGTTCGAGGTCGCGTACGCGCGCACGGTCGGCGACGATCCGCTGGAGTCGCTATCCGGCCAGGTCCCGATCGAGCTCGACGACCTGCTCGCGTTCGATCTCACCGGCGACGGGATCGACGATCTGATCGTGACGGGCAAGTTCCCGCTCGGCGCCGGGGTCGTCCAGGGGATCCAGGTCATCCCGACCGACACCGCGATCCCGAGCTCGAACATGCCAGATCAGACGTGCGCGCCCTGATCGCGCTCGCGCTCGCGGCCGCGTGCGGCGGCCAGGCTCACCCCGCCTCGCCGCCGTTCGACGCCGGCAAGCTCGCCGCGGCGATCGACGGCGTGATGGCCGACATCGAGGTCGCGAGCCGCGATTACGATCGCGACTGCCCGCGCGCGGTGCACGCGATCGAGCAGATCGAGGCGCGCGCCGCCGAGCCGATCGGTGCGCTGCACGCGGCCGAGCGCGATCGCGAGCGCGCCGCCGAGCTCGCCCAGGCGATGCACGGCTACGACACCGCCGCGGCGGGCCGCTCCGAGGTGATCGCGATGCGGCTCGCCATCTGCTGGAAGCGCCATGGTGAGCTGCATGACCAACTCCAGCACGTCGTCGATTCGCTGCCGACCCCGTGACATCGTGCGCGAGCGTCGTGCGACGATTGTGGACCATGACGCGAGCCGCGTGCGTCGTCGCGATCGCAACGCTGGGCGCGGCGTGCGGCCACGCCGCTCCGCCCCCGCCGCCGCCGACCCACATCGTGCCGCCCGACGCCGGCGCGGCGCCCGACGCCGCGCCGGTCGCGCTCGAGGACGACCTGCCCGCGCTCGCCGTCCGCGCGGTCAAGCTCTACCAGGACTGGCAGGCCGCGCTCGCCGCGGCGGGCGACGACTGCGCCGCCGCCGCCAAGGCGCTCGACGCGCTCGCCGAACGCGACGCCGACGTGATCGCGGCGAACGCGCGCGTGCTGCACGGCCCGCGCGAGCGCATCCAGGCGCTGCGCGCCGAGCTCGACAAGCACGGCGCGGAGCTCGACGTCGCGGCGCAGAGCATCGCGCATGCCCCGGCGATGACCAGCTGCTCGGGCGACGCCGCGTTCGCGCGCGCGACCGACCGGATCGGCGGCGAGCCGTGAAGGCGCTCGCGCTCGCGATCGTGCTCGGCATCGCCGGCCTCTCGGTCGCGCACGCGCAGAGCGCGCTGCCCGCCGCCGGCCAGCCGCTGGCCGCGGCCGGCCCGGCCGCGCCGGCGCAGACCGCGCCCGCGCCGGAGGTCCACAAGACCAGCGACGACACCCTGTTCGCGATCAAGGTGATCGCCGGGCTGATCGCGCTGCTCGTGCTGTCCTATCTCGGCAGCAACCGCCGGGTCGTGCGGTTCCAGGAGCGGCTCGGGATCAGCGGCGTGATCACCGCGGGCTTTCCGTTCGTCGCGCTCGGCGCGATCGCGAGCATGCCGTCGGTGGACATCCTGTCGCCGCGCGTGCTCGCCGAGATGGGGCCGGTCCTGCAGTTCGGGCTGGGCTGGCTCGGCTTCATCATCGGCGCGCAGCTCGACATCCGCGTGCTCGACCGCGTGCCGAAGGGCACCGCGTACCTGATCCTGGTCGAGGCGCTCGGGCCGTTCGGGATCACCGCCGCCGGGTGCGGCGCGATGATGCTCGCGTTCAACCTCCACGATCTGTCGGTCGCCGACGCCGCGTTCTGGCGCGACGTGATCCTGCTCGGCACCGCCGCCGCGATGACCGCGCCGCGCAAGTTCCGCGGCTTCGCGAACCGCACCTGGCACGAGGGCCGCGGCGCCGACGTCCTGCTCGGCCAGCTCGACGAGCTGGTCGGCGTGATCGGCCTGCTGTTCATCACGGCCTACTTCCGCGACGACGTCGGTGGCACGTGGAGCCTGCCCAACACCGCGTGGGTATTCGTCTCGCTCGGGCTCGGCGTCGCGATCGGCGTCCTCATCTTCGCGATGGTGCGCGTACCGCGCTCCAACGCCGAGTTCCTCGCGGTCGTGCTCGGCTCGATCGCGTTCGCGTCCGGGCTCGCAGGCTACCTCGCGCTGTCGCCGATCGCGATCTGCTTCCTCGCCGGCGTGCTGGTCACCAACTTCCCGAACGAGCAGCGCGACAGCGTGTTCCGCATCCTCAACCACCTCGAGCGCCCGGTCCACATGCTGTTCCTGATCATCGCCGGCGCGCTGTGGAACATCGCGGACTGGCGCGGCTGGGTGCTGGTGCCGCTGTTCGTCGCGGGCCGCACGATCGGCAAGGTCACCGGCGTGATCGCGTCCAAGACCGTGGTCGGCGCGCTGCTGCCGTCGAACTTCGCCGACCAGCGCCAGCTGATCACGCCGCTGTCGGGGCTGTCGATCGCGCTGGTGATCAGCGTCGAGAGCCTCTACCACGACCCCGGCTTGCCGTGGATCGTCACCGCGGTGATCGGCGGCTCGCTGGTCACCGAGCTGCTGGTCGCGCGCACCAGCGCGCCCGAGGTGACGCTGGCGCCGATCGACGAGCTCGAGCGCGCCGCGCCGATCGACGAGCTCGACGATCTCGACGCCGGCGGCCAGGACGACGACGGCCCGGTCTACCGCGACGAGCCGCCCGCCAAGCCGGCGCCCTGACTACCACAGCCGGCAGCGCAGCTCGGGTGCCATCGCCGCGCCCGGCTTGCACTGGAACGCGCGCGCGAACTCCGGCATGTTGGACACCACGCCGTCGACCCGCCACCGTCCGGGCGAATGGCCGTCGCTGCGCGCGCGCCGGCGCGACTCCTCGGGCGTGACGTTCTCGCAGCGGATCCGCGCCCACGCCAGGAAGAACTGCTGCGCCGGGGTGAACCCGGCGGCG
>DATJAE010000182.1:0-6059 GCA_035516595.1 Kofleriaceae bacterium
AAGTCGACCATCATCCTCAACGAGCTCGACCTCGCCGGCAAACGCCTCGGCTACTTCCACAACGCGAGCTACTACGCGCTCGACGGCGAGGACTTCGAGCGCACGTTCGCGCCGCGCGAGCTGCCGCTGTACGCCGAGTACGCACGGCTCGATCGCGTGGTGCGCCGCGCGCCCGCCGAGCTGCGCGCGCGCTCGGGGGCAGCGCTCGCCCGCCACCTCGCGCGCCGCCCGGCCGATAACCCGGTCGCGCGGTTCGCGGCGCGGTTCGCCCGCGATCTGCCCGAGCTGCAGGCCCGCGGCCTGGCGTATTACCACGCCTGGGCGTTCGCGACCGTGCGCCAGCTCGGTGCGGCGGCCGAGCTCGCCGCGCTCTACCTGCGCTGGCTCGCCGACGCGGCCGACGCCGGGCAGTTCGCGCCCGCGGCCGCCGCGTACGACGCGATCTCGACCGGCGCGAAGGCGTTCATCCTCAAGGCGGCGCGCGCGGTCAACGCGAAGAAGCCGCTCGACGCGTCGGCGACGTTCGCCGCGTGGGCCGACGCGTGGCAGCGCGCGATCACCTGCCTCGAGCAGCACGCCGATTAGAACGGCGCCTGCGCGCAGTACACCGGCATGGCGGTCTGGCAGTCGACGACCGTGGTCCCGCTGAACGTCTCGAGCCCGCGCGTCGTGAAGCCGACGTACGGCGTGCCGGAGGTCTCGGTCCAGTCGTCGCAGTTGAACATGTAGCTATCGGGGAGCCCATTGGCCTGCTGCGCGCCCGTGTACACCTGGTCGTCGACATACCTGCCGTTCGCGTCGACCGAGATCGGTGCATCGAACGTGGTGAAGTCCCGGGTGACCGGCACGCCGTCGACCCGCACCCAGGCGTGCTGCGACGCGCCGCCGATCCGGGCCAGCGGCTGCTCGGCGACCAGCGCGAGCACGGCGCTGTACGCACCCGGATAGTGGTGGGCGAGCGCCTCGCTGTTGCAGATGTCGTCGGCGACCGTCGCGCCGGTGTCGAAGCCGGTCATCGTGCCCGGCAGGAACGGATCGCTCGACACGAACACCAGCGGGCCGTACGTCGTCGGCGCAGGCACGTACGCGCGGTGGTCGACCTCGAAGCAGTAGATCGGGAACAACGTCTCGGAGCACGACGGCGCGATCATCGCGTCCGTCCAGATCGGTGAGGCGCCGTCGGTGAAGCCCACCGCGATCTGGTTATTGCCGCCGGTGAAGTTCGAGCAGTCGTGACCGGAGTCGTCGGTGCCGTCGGCATGCGTGCCGGTCGCGACCGGTACGTCCGGGTCCACCGGCTTGTCCAGCTCGTCGAGCGACGGTGGCTCGTAGATGTGGCCGCTCGTCAGATCCTCGACCGTGTTCGCGAACGGCGTGCCATCGGGCCGAACCCAGCCGGTCGCGGAGCCGAGCCGGCTCTTGGCATCGATCGTCGCGGTCGAGACCCACGCGACGAAGGTGCCGGGGTGGCCGGCGCTGTTCGCGATGCCGGTGCAGGTCGTATCGAGCCCGCCGGGCCCGGTATCGAGCTCGACCGGCATCGAGGTCACGAACATCACGTTCGGCGGCTCGGCCATGTCGGACGGCGCGTCGATCGCACCTGCGGCATCGCCGCCGTGAAAGCCGGGCTTGTCGAAGCAGCCGCTCGCGACCGACGCGAGCCCCACCAGCAGCAGCATCCGCCGGCGCATCCCCAATCGTACCGCCAAGTCGTGGCACAATGCGGTGGCATGTCGCTACGGGTCGGCATCGACCTGGTGCAGATCAGCCGGATCGCGGGCTCGCTCGACACGTTCGGCGAGCGCTTCCTGCGCCGGGTGTTCACCGACCGCGAGATCGCGTACGCGCACGCCGCGCCGGCGCACGCGGCCGCGCGGCTCGCCGCGCGGTTCGCCGCGAAGGAGGCCGCCAAGAAGGCGCTCGCGCTCGACGGTGTGTCGTGGCGCGACCTCGAGGTGATGCGGGAGGCGAGCGGCGCGTGCACGCTCGCGCTGCATGGCGCGGCGCGCGCGGCGGCGGGCGAGGCGACGCTGGCGCTGTCGATGAGCCACGAGGGCGACTTCGCGACCGCCGTCGTGATCGCGAGCGCGCCGTGACCGATCACGAGCCGAGGATCCGCGCGATCCTGAAGGAGCACGCGCGGCTCACCAAGGACGCGGCGAGCCTGCCGAGCGACGCCGACCTCTACCAGGCCGGCATGACCTCGCACGCCAGCGTCAACGTCATGCTCGCGCTCGAGGGCGAGTTCGAGGTCGAGTTCCCCGATCACATGCTCAAGCGCAGCGTGTTCGAGAGCATCACCGCGATCCGCACCGCGATCGACGAGCTGGTCGCGGGCACGTGATGGCGCGCGGGCGGGTGCGCGAGGTCGCAGGCGAGCGCCGGGTCGCGCTCGACACCGGCTGGCAGCTCGCGATGACCCCGGCCGGTGCGGTCGCCGAGCCGCGCGGCCTGGGCGAGCAGCGCTGGATCGCGGCGCGCGTCCCGGGCACGGCGGCGAGCGCGCTGCGCGACGCCGGGCAGTGGAGCTGGGACGCGCCGCTCGCGCTGGACGCGATGGACTGGTGGTGGCGGCGCGCGCTGGACGACGTCGCCGGCGACACGCTCCGCTTCGGCGGGGTCGCGACGCTGTGGGACGCCTGGATCGACGGCGAGTGGGTCGCGCACGGCGACTCGATGTTCGCGCCGCGCGACATCGACCTGCCGGCGGGCGCGCGCGAGCTCGTGCTGGTGTGCCGCGCGCTCGAGCCCGAGCTCGGCAAGAAGCGGCCGCGGCCGCGCTGGCGCGTGCCGATGATCGCGCACCAGCAGCTGCGCTGGCTGCGCACGACCCTGCTCGGCCGGCTGCCGGGGTGGTCGCCGCCCTGCCCGCCGGTCGGACCGTGGCGGCCGATCGAGGCGGTGCGGCACGGCGCGCTGCGCGTCGGCGCGATCTCGCTCGACGCGCGGCTCGAGGCCGGCACCGGGTTCGTGACGATCGGCGCGCAGCTCGCGGGCGAGGTCGAGCGCGCGACGCTGGTGATCGCGCGAGGCGACGAGGTCATGCGCCACGAGCTCGCGCTCGAGGCCGGCGCGTGGACCGGGTGCGCCGCGGTGATGGATCCGGCGCGGTGGTGGCCGCACACGCATGGCGAGCCGGCGCGCTATCGCCTGGCGATCGAGGCGCGCGCGGCCGGGCAGCCACACGCGATCGATCTCGGCGCGACCGGGTTTCGCACGATCGCGCTCGAGCGCGGCGACGACGGCCGCGATCACGAGCTCCGGATCAACGGCGTGCCGGTGTTCTGCCGCGGCGCGTGCTGGACGCCGCTCGACGTGGTCTCGCTCGGCGCGCCCGCCGAGGCGTACGACGCCGCGGTCGCCCAGCTCGCCGCCGGCGGGATGAACATGCTGCGGATCGGCGGCACGATGGTCTACGAGGACGACGCGCTGTACGACGCGCTCGACGCGCGCGGCGTCTTGCTCTGGCACGACCTCATGTTCGCGAACATGGACTACCCCGACGACGCCGAGCTCGGCCGCGCGATCGCGCTCGAGGTCGATCACCAGCTCGCGCGGATGCAGGCGCGGCCCGCGCTCGCGATCGTGTGCGGCAACAGCGAGGCCGCGCAGCAGGCGGCGATGAGCGGCGCGCCGCGCGAGCGCTGGACGCCGGCGCTGTTCCACGAGGTCATCCCGGCGATCGTGCGGCGCCGCCTGCCCGGCACCGCGTACGTGCCGTCGAGCACGCACGGCGGCGCGTTTCCGCACGATCCGAGCGCGGGCGCGACGTCGTACTACGGCGTCGGTGCGTACCTGCGCCCGCTCGACGACGCGCGGCGCTCGGGCGTGCGGTTCGCCTCCGAGTGCCTGGCGTTCGCGAACATCCCGCGCGATCCGGCGCTGCCGCGCGCGCACACCGCGGCGTGGAAGGCGCGCTCGCCGCGCGATCTCGGCGCCGGCTGGGACTTCGACGACGTGCGCGACCACTACACGCGCGTCGTGTTCGGCGTCGATCCGGGCGAGCTGCGCGCGCTCGATCACGAGCGCTACCTCGAGCTCGGCCGGGTCGCGACCGGCGAGGTCATGGCGCGCACGTTCGCCGAGTGGCGGCGCGCCGGCTCGCGCTGCCGCGGCGGGCTGGTCTGGCTGCTGCGCGATCTGTGGCCGGGCGCCGGCTGGGGCGTGATCGACGCGCACGGCGCCGCCAAGCCGTGCTGGTACGTGCTGCGCCGCGCGCTCCAGCCGATCGCGCTGGCGATCGCCGACGAGGGCGGCGCCGGGCTGGTGGTCCACGTCGCCAACGATCCGGGCGCGCCGCTCGGCGCACGGCTCGAGCTCGCGCTGTATCGCGGCGACGGCGTCGAGGTCGGGCGCGGCGCGCACGACGTCGCGGTGCCGGCGCACGGCGCGCTCGCGCTGCCTGCCGCCGACCTGTTCGACGGCTGGATGGATCTGTCGCACGCCTATCGCTTCGGCCCGCCGATCGCCGAGCTCGTGCACGCCACGCTGTCGCGCGAGGGCGAGCGGCTCGCCGAGGCGTTCTGGCTGCCCGGCGGCCTCGGCGCATCGCGCGAGCGCGACCTCGGGCTCACCGCGCGGGCGCGCGCGCGCGGCGATGGCTTCGAGCTGGTGGTCGCCGCGGCGCGGTTCGCGCAGTTCGTCGCGATCGACGCGCCGGGCTTTGCCGCCGACGACGACTGCTTCCACCTCGCGCCCGGCGGCTCGCGCACGATCGCGCTGCGCCGCGCCGGCGCGACCGGCCCGCTGCGCGGACGCGTGGCCGCGACGAACGGCGAGGCCGCGGTGCGGTTCGAGGCCGTGTGATCGAGCTCGGCGGCCTGCGCGCGATCGCCACCGGCGACGCGGCGGCCGACCTCGTCGCGGTCGTGCTGCACGGCCGGCAGATGCAGGCCTCCGACCTCGCGCCGTTCGCCGGGGCGCTGCTCGCGCCAGGTGCTGCGAGCGGCGCTTCTGTGACGCGGGGCGGCGCCGGCTACTGCGTGTTCCCCGACGCGCCGCTGCCGGCCGCGCCGCGCGGCCGCACCTGGTGGGAGGTCGACTCCGAGGCGCGGATCCGCCGGCTCGCCGCCGGGCCGATGGAGCTGTCGGCGATGGATCCCGGCGGCCGCGCCGAGGCGCGCGCCCAGCTCGCCGGCCTGCTCGACGCGCTCGCCCGCCCCGGCCGGCGGATCGTGCTCGCCGGGTTCTCGCAGGGCGGCATGCTCGCGATGGATCACGTGCTGCACGCGCCTCGCGAGGCCCGGCCCGCCGCGCTCGCGCTCGTGTCGTCGACCCGCATCGCGATCGCCGACTGGACGCCGCGCGCCACCGCGCTCGCCGGGCTGCCCGTGCTGGTCGCGCACGGCACGCGCGACGACGAGCTGGCGTTTCGCGCCGGCGAGCTGCTGCGCGACTTCGCGATCGCCGGCGGCGCGCGCGTCACCTGGCTGGCGTTCGACGGCGGCCACGACCTGCCGATGGTCGTGTGGCGCGGCCTGCGCCGGTTCGTGCGCGAGCTCAGCGGATGACGCGGGCGCGCAGCGCGGCGAGCTGGCGGGCGCGCAGCGCGGCCGGCGCGCGCGGATCGTACTCGGCGAGCCCGAGCCGGCGGCCGAGCACGTCCTCGACCGCGAACGCGGTCCACGCCCGGACGTACGCGAGCGGATCGTCGAGCCCGCGCACCAGCTCGGGCAGCGCGGCGCGGCCGAGCGGCGAGCGCGCGTAGGCCGCGGCGGCGAGCACGCGCAGCCCGGGCTCCCGGCTCGCGAGCCAGGCCTCGCCCGCGCCGCGCTCGTCGCCGCTCGCCGGCAGGTGCACGTCCCAGCGCTCGGCGAGCGCGTCGATCGTCCAGTCGATCGTGCGATCGAGGTGGCACAGGTTGCACGCATTGGGCGCGGCGGCGCCGAGCAGGCGCGGATCGCTCGGCGACGCGATGCGATGCGTGCGCACGAAGCGATCGATCCCCATCACGACCTTCGCCATGTGACAGTCGAGGCAGGTCACCGCGGCGTGGCCGTCGCCGGCGTGCGCGCGCGCGGTGGCCGCGTCGGCCAGCGCCGCGTGGCAGCCGGTGCACG
>DATJAE010000183.1:0-2482 GCA_035516595.1 Kofleriaceae bacterium
CGCGGCATTTCTTTATGTCGCCGACGTGCTCGGCTCCGGTGACGAGCGCAAGCTCTTCGAGGACGCCGAGGTCGACGACGGCGACGAATCGCCCGAGGGCGCCGCCTCGCGTGTCGCGCGCTCGCGCAAGCAGCTCGCGCAGCGCAAGATCGACGATCTCCTGAAGCCCGGCCAGCCGGTCGTGTGTCAGGTCACGAAGGATCCGATCGGCCTCAAGGGCGCGCGCGTGACCGGCTACGTGTCCCTGCCGGGTCGCTACTCGGTGTTCATGCCGCACGTCTCGCAGGTCGGCGTGAGCAAGCGCATCGGCTCGGACAAGGAGCGCCGGCGGCTGCGCGATATCGTCAACGCCGCGCGTCCCAAGGGCACCGGCTTCATCGTGCGGACCGCGGCCGAGGACGCGATCGATCAGGAGCTGCGCGACGACGTCGACTTCCTCGCGAAGGTGTGGAGCGAGGTCGAGCGCCGCGAGGAGCAGATGTCCGGTCCCGGCCTGATCTACGCCGACATCGACCTCGTGCTGCGCTGCGTGCGCGACCTGATGCGCGAGGACACCAAAGAGATCGTCATCGACGACGAAGAGCAGTACGAGCGGCTGTGCAAGTTCACGCAGGCGTTCCTGCCGCGCTTCACCGAGCGCGTGAAGAAGTACGAGGGCCGCCGGCCGATCTTCGACCACCACCACATCGAGCCCGCGCTGCGGCTCGCGGTGTCGCGGCGCGTGCCGTTGCGCTCGGGCGGCTCGCTCGTGATCGATCAGGGCGAGGCGCTGACCGCGATCGACGTCAACACGGGCAGCTTCACGAACACCGGCTCGGGCAACCTCGAAGACACGGTGACCGCGAACAACCTCGAGGCGTGCGAGGAAGTCGCGCGCCAGCTCCGGCTGCGCAACATCGGCGGCATCATCGTGATCGACTTCGTCGACATGGACAAGGAAGGCAACCGCCGCAAGGTGTGGGACGCGTTCGGCAAGGCGCTGTCGCGCGATCGCGCGCGCACCAACATGACGAAGATCAGCGAGCTCGGCCTGGTCGAGATGACGCGCAAGCGCACGCGCGAGTCGCTGGTCCAGCTGCTGACCGAGCCATGCCCGACCTGCGAGGGCGCCGGCGTCGTGAAGTCGGTGGTGACCGTGGCCTACGAGATCCTGCGCGAGGTCCGGCGCAGCGGGATGAACGTCGACGCCGACAAGATCGAGCTCGAGGCCTCGCCGCGGGTCGCCGAGATCCTGCAGCGCCAGGAGCGCGACTACCTCGACTCGCTCGAGAAGCGGTTCCAGAAGCTGATCACCGTGCTGCCGCAGAAGGGCTGGAAGCCGGATCAGTTCCGGGTCGGCGGCAAGATGTCGACCGAGCTCGCCGCGCAGGCCGCGGCGGAGGCCGGGCCGCCGCCGAAGAACGGCACGCCCGGTGGCGGCGGCGGAGGAGGCGGCCGGCGCCGGCGCCGGCGCGGCGGGCGGGGGCGCGGCGCGAGCGCGAGCGCGTAGTGCACCACCGGATCTCGATCGCGCGCGAGCAGTACAAGTTCTCGTGCGCGCACATGACGGTGTTCGCCGACGGCCGCAAGGAGCGGCTGCACGGCCACAACTACACGATCGCGGTCGAGCTCGAGCTGGCGAGCGTCGCGTTCGCGGCGACCGTGCCGTTCGCGCCGATCAAGGCGGCGCTCGCCGAGCTGTGCGCGGCGTGGAAGGAGCACGTGCTGCTCGCGGCCACTAACCCGCACTTCGAGATCGTGCGCGACGATCGCGAGCTCGAGTTCCGGCTGTGCGGCGAGCGCTACGTGCTGCCGCGCCACGACGCGCTGCTCTTGCCGATCGACAACGTCTCGGTCGAGGCGCTCGCCGACCACGTCGCCGAGCTGCTCGCGCCGAAGATCGCGGCGCTCGGCGCGAGCGCGCTCGCGGTCACGATCGAGGAGAGCCCGGGCCAGGGAGCTCGCGTCGAGAGAGCGCTAACGGGGTAACAGGCGACAGGAGACGGAGCGCGATGCCGGTCGCGCCCGAGCTCGCGGCGCTCGGCGCCAGGGGACGAGCTCGCGATCGCGACTCAGTTCGGCTCGGACGGCGGGACGAGACGGAACCACAGCGCGCGCGGGCGGCTGCAGTAGCGGCAATGGACGTCGACCCGGCGCAGCCCCGGGCCGCTCGCCACGTGATCCTCGATGCGATAGGTGCCGATCCCGCAGCTCGGGCAGACCAGCGCGCTCGCGCGGACCTCGACGACCGAGGATGACGCCACCCGGATCGGCTGCTGCCGCGTGCCGTGCATGCGCTCAAGGTACGCCGCGCGCCGCGGGGTGACACCTGACCGTTCGGCTAGCGCGCTTCTCAAAAAATCCCCGCGAGGCGAGACCGAGCGGCGGGAGGCGGATCGCGGCGCACCCCCGGAGCGCAGCGAGGCGCGGGCTTGCCGCCCGTGCCGAGCGAGCACCGGAGGTACGTCGCGAGGCGCCCGCGCCGCGACGGTCGCAGCCCGCG
>DATJAE010000184.1:0-40389 GCA_035516595.1 Kofleriaceae bacterium
CGCGCGCTGCGCGTGCTCGGCCTGCGCGCGCTCGAGCCCGGCGTCTACGCCCGCCCCGACAACCTGACCGGCGGGGTCGCCGCGCTGCGCGACCGGCTGTACGCGCTCGGCGCCTGTCGCGACGCACCGGTCGTGCGCGCGAGCGAGCTCGACGCCGCGAGCGACGCGCGCGCCCGCCGGCTGTGGGAGCGCGACCGGCTGTCGGCGGGCTACGTCGCGCTGCGCGAGCGCATCGAGCGCTGGCTGGTCGAGGTCGCGGCGCTGCCCACGCGCAGCGCCGCGCGCGAAGCGTTCTGGTTCGGCGGCGACGTGCTGCGCGCGATCATGCTCGACCCGCGCCTGCCCGAGCCGCTGGTCGACGTCGCCGCGCGCCGCGCGCTGGTCGAGGCCGCGGCGCGGCTCGACGCGACCGGCCGCCGGATCTGGGCCGAGCTGTTCGGCGTGGCGTTCCGGATCGCGCCGGCCCCCGAGGAGGCACGCCATGTCCACTGAGCGGATCACCGACCTGCTCTCGCGCGACGACATCCGCGCGTTCACCGCGCGCTCGAACCTCGCCGGCGCGTGGGCGATCGCGTCGACCTGGCTCGTGATCGCCGCGACGCTTGCCGCGCTCGCGGCGTGGCCCGGCCCGCTCGCGTTCGTCGCCGCGGTGATCGTGCTCGGCGGCCGCCAGCTCGCGCTCGCGGTCGCGATGCACGAGGGCGCGCACGGCACGCTGTTCACCCGCCCGTGGGCGAACCACGTGGTGGTCGACTGGCTGTGCGCGCGGCCGGTATGGTCGGACACCGCGCGCTACCGCCGCCATCATCTCGCCCATCACGCACACACCGGCACCGCGCGCGATCCCGACCTCGCGCTCGCGCCGGAGCGGCCGATGACGCGCGGCTCGCTCGTCCGCAAGCTCGCGCGCGACCTGGCCGGCATCACCGGCGTGCGCCGCCTGATCGGCCTGGTCATGATCGATGCCGAGCTGCTCGCGTTCGACGTCAGCGGCGCGGTCCGCCGCGCGCCGCGGCGCTCGGCCGGCCATCACCTGCGCGCGCTGGCGCGCAACGCGTGGCGACCCATCGCCGCGAACCTCGTGCTCGCCGGTGTGCTCGCCGCGACCGGCCACGCCTGGCTCTACCTCGCCTGGGCCGTCGCCTACCTGACGATGTTCTCGCTGGTGATCCGCGTGCGCTCGCTCGCCGAGCACGCCTGCATGACGCGCACCGCCGACGAGCTGCGCAACACGCGCTCCACCGCCGCCGGCTGGCTCGCGCGCACGACGTTCGCGCCGCTCCACGTCAACTACCACCTCGAGCACCACCTGTTGCCGACCGTGCCGTACCACCGGCTGCCCGCGCTGCACCGCGTGCTCGAGCGCAGGGACGCGATCCCGCCCGGCTCGCGCGCGCGGGGCTACCTCGACGTGCTGCGCATCGTCAGCGCGCGGAAGCCACCGAACACGGTCGACGGCCCGCGCTTCCAGAAGCACTCGGGGCGCGGAAAGCCGGCGTCGGCGAGCAGCGCGAGCTCGGTCGCGAGCGAATAGTAGCGATCCTCGCCCGCCCACTGCTCGAACAGCTCGGCCGCGCGATCGCGCGCGATCCCGGCGCCGGCCATCGCGCGTTGCCACGCGTCGTACATCCACGCGTGCTCCGCGCCGGCGTCGTGCACCGCGATGTCGGCAACGACCAGCGCGCCGCCCGGCGCGAGCGCCTCGGCGATCCGCGCGTACAGCGCGCGCTTGGCGGCGAGCTCGGGCACGTGGTGGAGCGCGAGCGAGGCGACCACCGCGTCGCACGCCGGCAGCGCGTCGGCGAACGAGGCCCGCACCAGCTCGGCGCGCGCCCCGTGATGCGCCACCCGCGCCCGCGCGACCTCGAGCATCGCGGGATCGATGTCGATCAGCCGCACGGTCGCGCCCGGCAGCGCGTCGAGCAGCGCGGCGCCGAGCGCGCCGGTGCCCGCGCCGAGATCGATCACGCGCGGCGCCGGGCCGATCGCGCCGACGACGCCGACCACGGTCGCGATCATCTCGTCGTAGCCCGGGATGTAGCGGCGGATCTCGGCGTCGTAGTCGCTCGCGCGCACGCCGAGGTGGTCGACCACGCGATGCTCGGTCATCGCTCGTCGTCGGGCGCCGGCACCGCCGCCTCCGCGCCGTCCGACGCGTCGGGCTCGCCGGGAATCCGGTAGTCCTCGCCGAGCCAGCGCCCGAGGTCGACCAGGTGGCAGCGCTCGCTGCAGAACGGCCACAGCTTGTTGCCGTCCTTGTGCGCCGCGCGCCGGCAGGTCGGGCAACGGCCGCGCGTCATCACCCGAGCCCCAGCGCGCGCGCGCGCGCGTCGAGGTAGCCGCGGCTGATCCCGAGCTCGCTCGCCGCCGCGTCGCGATCGCCGCCGTGGCGGCCGAGCGAGGCGACCAGCGCGTCGGCCTCGGCGGTGTCGACCACGTCGCGCAGCGGCCGCGCCGCGCCGCCCGCGCCGCCCGCGACGCGCGGCGACACCATCGACGCGGTCAGCTCCTGCGCGTCGGCGGCGAGCACCAGCATGCGCTCGATCTCGTTCTCGAGCTCGCGGATGTTGCCCGGCCACGGATACGCGACCAGCCGCGCGAGCGCGCCCTGCGACAGCCGCGGCGCCGGCCCGCTGCCGGTCCAGTGCTTCGCGACGAAGTGCTGGGCGAGCCGCGGGATGTCGGCGACCCGCTCGCGCAGCGGCGGCACCGTGATCTTGAGGACGTTGACCCGGTAGAACAGGTCCTCGCGAAACTGCTTGTGCTGGACCATCGACGCGAGGTCCTTGTGCGACGCGGCGATGATCCGCACGTCGACCTTGACCGGCTTGGTGCCGCCGACCGGCATGAACGTGCTCTCCTGGAGCACGCGCAGCAGCTTGACCTGCAGCGCGGCCGACATGTCGCCGATCTCGTCGAGGAAGAACGTGCCGCCGTCGGCGACCTGGAACAGCCCCGGCTGGTCCTTGACCGCGCCGGTGAACGCGCCGCGGACGTGACCGAACAGCGCGCTCTCGAGAAGATTGTCGTTGAACGCGGAGCAGTTCTGCACGACGAACGGCTTATTGGCGCGCGGGCCGTGATAGTGGATCGCGCGCGCGATCAGCTCCATGCCGGTGCCCCTCTCGCCGTGGACCAGCACGGTCGCCTCGCTCTTGACCACCTTGCCGAGCAGGCGCACGACCTCGCGCACCGCCACGGCGTCGCCGACGATCTCGTTGAACGGATGGCTGAACGTGGTCGGCGGGATCACGGCGGGCTGCGCGCGCTCGACCGCCGCGGCCGCCGCGCTGACCAGGTCGCGCGCGCGCACGAGGTCGCTGTCGCCGAGCTCGGGCGCGAGCTGCGCGAGCTGCGCGGCCTCGCTCGCGCCGGTCAGCGCCGCGATCTTCTGCTCGAGCTCGGTCACCGGAACGCCGGCGCGCGCGCCGGTCGCGTAGACCACGCCGGCAAGCCCGCTCGCGCCGAACACGCCGGCCGCGATCATCGTCATGCTGGCGTGGCAGCGCTGGACGATCGCGCCGCGCTGCTTGCTCGCCGCGATCGCCCGCGCGATCTCGCGGAGCGACGCCGCGCAGGCCTCGCCCGGCTGCGCGAGGAGCGTCGCGCACGCCGCGTGCGAGGTCCGCTCGTAACCGGAGCCGTCGCCGGTGGCGAGCCCGAGCTCGAGCCCCCACCAGCGCCGGAGCAGATCGCGCGCGAGCGCGACCTCGGCGAGCGAGTCGAACGTCAACCCCACAGAGCGCCACTATAGCGAGTTCGCCGCGCGAAGCCACGTGCCGGCGGCAGTCTCGCGCGCACGGCCCTCGCGCGCGAGCTTGTCGAGATGCGCGCGCAGCGATCGCGCGGCCAGCGGCCACAGCGCGCGCGGCGTGTCGGCGTAGACCTCGGGGACGAGCTCGTCGAGCGTGCCGCCGGCCGTCCCGCGCGCGGCGAGCGCCGCGACCACGCGATCCTCGCGCATCACCCGGTGCGCGATGTACTCGCGCAGCTTGCCGTGGCCGTCGCGGATCGCCGGGCCGTGTGCGGGACACAGCGTTGCAGCCGGCCGCGCGAGCAGCGCGCCCAGCGAGGCGAGGTAGTCGGCCATGTCGCCCTCCGACGGATCGATCAGGATCGTTCCGAGCCCGGCGACCATGTCGCCGGCGAGCGTCGCTCCCGCCCCGGCGACCTCGAAGCACAGATGGCCGTCGGCGTGCCCCGGCGTGTGCACGCAGGTGACGCCGCGGACCACCTCGCCGTCGGCGAGCTCGCGATCGACCGCGATCCGTCCGGCCAGCCGCGCCGCGGTGCGCGCGTGCGCGGCGATCGGGACGTGCCAGCGCGCCGCGACCGCCGCCGCGCCGCCGACGTGGTCGCCGTGATGGTGCGTGAGCAACACCATGTCGAGCGGCCTTCCCTCCGCCGCGTCGTCTGCGAGCACGCGATCGAGGATCGCTTGCTGATCGGCGTACGGCGATCCCGGATCCACCACGAGCTGAGGCCCGCGCTCGGGTCCGACCAGGTACGTGTTCGTATGCGCAGCGGGCGGGAGCGTGGGCGTCCGCAGTGCAAGCACGCGAATCCCTGGCGCTACCCGCTGCAGGGTCGGGGCAGCCGTGGACTCGGCCGCGCGAACGACGTTGCGCACCTGTTCGTACAGCGCGTCGACCGACGGCTCAGCCACGCGGGCTCCGCTGTGGCTGCAAAGAGAATGACGGCGCCACTGGCATCTCGTACACTATTACCAAGCGCTTCCATGGTCAGCGTCACGGCACGCAAGATTCGTGAGCTCGGGACCGAGCGCCCAGGCGGAGCCAACGGGCGCATCTACACCGGGTACCTGATCTCGTACCCGTACATCGGCCGCGGCATGGTGATCTTTCGCGATCCGCACGGCCACCGGATGATCACGACGCCGGTCAAGCGCGTGCTGGGCGAGCCCGGCGGCAAGATGATCTACGTCGAGACCGAGAACAGCGTGTACCGGCTCGAGATCCACGGCGAGCCGCTGTTCCCGATGCGCGTCACGGGCGATTGAGCCGCTGGTCGAGCGTGTCGCCGAGCGCGCGCACGTGCTCGGGGAGCAGCGTCGGGGCGAACACCATCGGCAGCTCGACCATTGGCGTCTTCGCGCGCTGGCGCAGCTCGGCGAGGTAGCGCTCGTTGAGCGCGCGGCGGTCGCGCGACAGCCGGGCGTGGGACGCGAGCTCGTAGAGCGGGCTCGGCAGCGCCGGATCGGCGGCCAGCGCGTCGACCACGCGCGCGACCGGAGTGTGCGGCGGGAAGTGCTCGGGATAGACCTGGTTGCACACCAGGTGCTGCGGCGTGATGTGGAGCGCGTGCAGCTTGCCCTCGAGCTCGATCGCCTCGTTGACCGGCATCTCCTCGGCGAGCGTGACCAGCACGACCGCGGTGTGGGTCGGATCGGTCATCAGCTCGCGGACCGTGCGGGCGTCGCGGGTGAGCGGCCCCTCGGGCACGGTGTCGACGATCACCGTGGGGATGCGCAGCATCGACACCGAGTGGCCCGACGCCGGCATGTCGAACACCACGACGTCCCACACCGGCTTGCCGCGCTTGTCCTCCTGGGTGTGGTACCAGGCCTTGCCGAGCAGCGCGTAGTCGTCGAGGCCGGGCACCGCGCGCAGGAACGCCTTGGTCACGCGGTTCTCGAACACCATCTCGTAGACCGACTTGAACTTGAGGATCATCAGGCCGTACTCGGCGAGCGCCGCGGCCGGGTTGGTGTTGACCGCGAACAGGTTCGGCGCGAGCTGCGCGATGTCGGTGCCGACCGCCGGCTTGCCGAAGTAGGCGCCGAACCGATCGTTGGCGTTGGTCTCGTAGAGCAGCGTCCTCTTGCCGCGCGCCGCGGCCCGCCCCGCGATCGCGGCCGCGACCGTGCTGCGGCCGACGCCGCCCTTGCCGACGACCAGGATCAAGCGACGATCGAGAACCTCCATGCGCGCGGGCTGTATAGCTTACTTCTTGCTCGAAAACGGATCCGGGCGCGGCTCGGCGCCGGCCGCGGCGGGCGGCGCCGCCGGCGGCTCGTCCTCGACCACCACGGCGACGCCGCTGGCCTCGGCCGAGCGCCAGCCGATCAGCTTGCGCAGCACCCAGATCCCGTCGTCCGGCGTGATCTCGACCTTGATGTCGACCACGCGGTCGGCGCCGAGTGTCTTGGCCGCCGCGACCAGCATCCGGTTCACCACGTGATCGAGATCGACCTCGCCGGGAATCGGGATGAAGAACAGATACGCGCTCGTCACCTGCGCGTGGACCACCGCGATCGGCCGCATGTGCGGGCCGACGTACACGCTCTCGGACTGGACGCGTACGGTCTGCACCGACGAGCACGCCGCGAGCGTGATCGCGACCGCAACAGCACCCCGGGACAACCAGGCCATGTGCGCAGGCTAACACGGCGATCTGCGCCGCCGCGATGATAGGATCGACCGTGGTGAGGCTTTGCCTGGCTTTGGTCGTGCTGTGTGCGATCGCCCCGATCGCGCGCGGCGATGGATCGCCGCCGGTGGCCGGCCCCGAGGAGTCGCTCGACAAGAAGATCGCGGTGTGGCGGTTCGACGCGCTCGGGATCGATCCCGAGATCGTGCAGCGCCTCGAGACCCTGTTCCGTATGGAGCTCGGCCGGCTCGATCGCCAGCCGCTGCCCACCCCGCACGCGATCGAGCGCACGATCACCGATCCGCGCGAGCGCGAGTGCACCGGCGAGGACCGCTGCCTCGCCGCGATCGGCAAGCGGCTCGGCGTCGATCTGATCGTCACCGGCACGGTGGGATCGCTGGGCGACAACTACGTCCTCACGATCAAGGCGGTCGACGTCGCGACCGCGCGCTCGCAGCGCATCCAGACCGACCCGCTGCGCGGCAGCCCCGACGATCTGATCGAGAGCGTGCGGGTCGCGGCGTACCGCCTGCTCGCGCCCGGCCAGCTGCACGGCGCGGTGCAGATCGAGAGCGACCTGGTCGGCGCGCGGGTCACGCTCGACGGCAAGCCGCTCGGCAAGACCCCGCTGCCCGGCGGCGGCGTGATCGGCCACCTCGCGCTCGGCAAGCACGTGCTGCGGGTCGAGGCCGACAAGTACGAGCCGATCGAGCAGGACGTCGACGTGCGGTTCCAGAAGGTCAGCCCGGTGGTCGTCCACCTCCTGCCGTCCGAGGTGGTCGGCACCGGCCGCACGATCGTGACCGAGCGCAAGCCGTTCTACACGCGCACGTGGTTCATCGTCGCGGCGGGCGCCGTCGCGATCGGGATCGGCGCCGCGATCGGCTACGAGGCGTTTCACCGGCCGTGCTACATCGGCGGCCAGATGGACATGCCGTGCAAGTGACGCGCGGCCTCGCGGCGCTGGCTCTGGTCGCGGCGATCGCCGGCCGCGCGCACGGCGAGCGGATCATCGCGCTCGCGCCGCTGTCGACGCTCGGCGCCGAGGACAAGTCGACCCGCCAGCTCGCGCAGTCGATCGAGCAGGCGATCGCCGCGCTCGGCAACGTCCGCGTGATCACGGCGGCGCAGGTCGCCGACGCGATCGCGAAGGCCAAGAAGCCGCAGCTGCGCGCGTGCGAGGGCGACGCGGCGTGCGTGGCCGAGCTCGGCAAGCTGGTCGGCGCGCAGATCGTGGTCACCGGCGAGGTCGGCGGGCTCGGCGACTCGCGCGTGGTCTACCTCGGCGCGACCGACGTCGCGACCGCCAAGGAGCTGCGCTCGACCACGCTCGCGATCGGCGCGGCCGACAGCGAGGGCGGTCCGTCGGGCGCGGCGGTGCGCCTGCTCGATCCCGACCACTTCCGCGGCTCGGTCCACCTCGCGATCGACGTGTCGGGCGCGAGCGTGTTCGTCAACGGCAGCAAGGTCGAGCTCGGCGGCAGCGGGATCGTGTCGCTGCCCGTCGGGACGCAGGCGATCCGCGTGACTCATCCCGAGTATCACGACTTCGTGCGGTTCGTGGACGTCGCCTACGGCAAGACCGTCGAGCTGCCGGTCGGCCTGCAGCAGTACCCGATCCTCGAGGACAACGCCCACGCGCTGCCGTCGAGCCGCGACCGGATCATCTACACCGAGCCGCCGCTGTGGCGGCGCTGGTACGTGGTCGCGCCGGCCGCGGTCGTGCTCGCGATCGCCGCCGGCCTCATCACCGGCGCGATCACCCACGACTATCCGAGCACGCCGTACTGCCGCACGGTCAGCGGCAACCCGTGCTAGGCGCCGTGGACAGCCCCCCGGCTCACCAGCAGGTCTCGACCCCAGCGCTCGAGTCGGTGGTGCCGGTCGGCTGGAACACCGCGGTCAGGGTATCGTCGACGTCGTAGCCGGCGTTCTCGTCGAGGCGGACCACCGCGTCGTTGCCGTGGGCGTCGAGCGCGCCCATCTCGGGATCGGCCGCGTTGCAGTCGGGGCAGTCGCCCGAGACCGCGAAGTCCCACTCGACGAACGCGCTCGTGCCACCGGCCGCGGGCACGGCGCACAGCTCGTAGGTCAGCGAGCTCGGGTCGGCGTTCCACGACACCGATCGATCGATCTCGCAGATCTCCGCCGACGCGGTGCCGTTGGCCGCACAGTCGATCGCGCCGTCGCGCGAGACCACCGACCCGGCGCCCTGGACCGTGACGTCGAGCTTGGCGTCCGTCGGGTCCGGCATGATGCACCCGGTCGCGAGCGAGGCTGCCATGGCGAACACTCCCAGCTTGCATGCGCGCATGGCCGGAGCGCTTCGCATCGCCCGTGCCACGGCCAGCTAGCCGGAACCACGAGGCCCGCGGCCGGCGCGGTCCGGACAATCTCCCACGCGCGGCGGAGAATCTCCGGCTACTTGCCCATCATGTTCGCCAGCTGATTGAGCCGGCGGTTGGCGGCGATGAAGTCGCCGTCGTTGTACTTCTGCATCACGTCGCCCAGGATCTGGGCGAGCTCCTGGTTGGTCGCGTCGTCGAGCTTGCCGCTGCGGCTCTTGAGCTCGCCCTGCAGCCTCGCGGTCTTGGCCTGGATGAACGGCCGGTTGACCGCGATCGCGTCGACCGCGGCAGTGAGCTGCGCCGCGGCGAAGTAGGCCTTGCTCATGTCGTTGTCGTTGAGCGCCTTGCCGGCCTCGCTCTCGAGGTTCGCCGACGAGCCGAGGTCGCTCGTGATCAGGCCCTTCTTCGCCATCGCGGCCTTCGCCCGTGCGATCAGATCGCTCACGTCCTTCTTGGTGTAGCTGCCGCCCTTGCTGGCGGTCTGCTGGATGATCACCGGCGGGCCGGCGCTGCACGTGTCCTTCCAGCGCTGCGCGAGATCGGCGTCGCGCTGGATCAGCTGGTGCTCGCGCTCGGCCACGCGGGCTTCCCGGTCGGCCAGGCTGCGCTCGCGGCTGGCGAGCTCGGCCTCGCGCGCCGCCATGCTGCGGTCGCCGGTGAGCTTGAGCGCGTCGAGCTTGCTGTTGACGATCGACAGCAGGTCCGAGGTCTGGCTCTCGATCTGGCTGTCGAGGTCCTGCTTCTTCTTGACCAGATCGGCGGTGTCGCCGCCCTTGGCCTCGGTGTCCTTGATCTGCGCCTCGACGCTGTCGCGCTCGCTCTGCAGCTTGGTGCGCGCCGCCATCAGCGCGTCGCGCCTGGCGATCAGATCCTGCTGCTGCGGATCCGGCGCCGCCTCGGAGTCGCCCTTGCTCTTGCAGCCCAGCGCCGCCGCCGCACCGAGCGACACGACAAGCACGAGCCCCGCGATGCGCATACCCCACGATTGTACGAGATCGCGTCGGCGTCTGCCGAATTTTGGCCTAGAGTCGGGCGATGCTGCTCTACCACGACCCCCGCGCCCCCAACCCACGGCGGGTCCGGATCTTCCTCGCCGAGAAGTCGGTGGCATACGACACGATCGAGGTCTCGATCGCGGCGGCGGCGAACCTGACCGACGAGTTCAAGCGCAAGAACCCGCTGTCGCTGCTGCCGGTGCTCGAGCTCACCGATGGCCGGGTGTTGCGCGAGACCATGGCGATCTGCCGGTTCATCGAGGAGCAGTACCCCGAGCCCAACCTGTACGGCGCCGACACCTGGGAGCGCGCGCAGATCGAGATGTGGAACCGCCACGCCGAGCTCGAGCTGCTGCTGCCGATCGCGCAGGTGTTCCGCAACGAGAACAAGTTCTGGATCGGCCGGATCAAGCAGTGCCCCGCGTTCGGCGAGATCATGCGCGAGCAGGTGGCCGCGCGGCTCGACTGGCTCGAGGACGAGCTCGGCAAGCGGCCGTACTTCGCGGGCAACCGCTTCACCGTCGCCGACATCACCGCGCTGTGCGCGATCGACTTCGGCAAGGTCTCCGACATCCGGCTCAAGCCCGACAAGCATCCACACCTGCTCGCCTGGCACGCGCGGGTGAGCGAGCGGCCGTCGACGAAGGCCTAGCGGCCCTCGCCGCGCTCGTACGCGTCGCGCGACGAGGCGATGATCGCGAGCGCGCGCTGCTGGTCGTAGAACTCCGAGACGTCGACCTTCTTGTTCTCGAGCGTCTTGTAGTCGCGAAAGAACCGATCGAGCTCCTTCATGACGTGCGGCGGGATCTCGGCGAGCTTCTGGTACTGCGCGTACGCCGGGTCGTCGATGCACACCGCGATGATCTTGTCGTCGACGCCTTTGTCGTCGACCATCTGCAGCCCGCCGAGCGGGCGGGCGCGCACGATCGTGAGCGGCTCGACCGGCTCCTGCATGAGCACGAGGACGTCGAGCGGATCGCCGTCGTCGGCGTGGGTGCGCGGGATGAACCCGTAGTTCGCGGGATAGAACACCGCGCTGTACAGCACGCGGTCGAGCCGGAGCAGCCCGGTCGGCTTGTCGACCTCGTACTTGAGGTGCGAGCCGCGCGGGATCTCGATCACGGTCGGGATGAAGCGCGCGAGGTCGGCGGGCACGGCGATGTCGTGGACCGGGTGCATGAGCGGACCGTATCACCGCGCGACCAGCTGGCCGCACGCCGCGCCGACATCTCCGCCGCCGGAGTAGCGGCGGTGGCTGGCGAGCCCGGCGGCGGCGAGCACGGCGCGAAACTCGGCCTCGCGCCGGGAGCGACGGAACGCGTCGCCCGAGCTCGCGTTGTACGCGATGATCGACAGCCGCGGCACGACGCCGGTCGCGGCCTCGAACGCGCGGGCGCGCGCGGCGAGCGCGCGGGCATCGTCGTCGCCGTCGTTGACCCCGTCGAGCAGGGTGACCGCCCACATCGGCGCGCGGCCGGTCGCGCGCGCGTGGTCGGCGGCGGCGGCGAGCACGTCGTCGAGCGCGTGCGCGCGGGTGATCGGCATCAGCGGAGCCCGGCGCTCGGCGCGCGCGCTGCCGATCGAGATCGCGAGGCGCACGTGGGGCGCCTCGGCGGCGAGCCGGCGGATGCCGTGCGGCAGCCCGGCGGTGCACACCGTGATCGCGCGCGCGTCGATGCCGAGCGCGCACGGCTCGGCGAGCACCGCGATCGCGGCGAGCACGGCGTCGAGGTTCGCGAGCGGCTCGCCCATGCCCTGGAACACCACGCCATGCACGCGCCCGGCCGGCAGCGCGCCGCGGATCACGCGCACCTGCTCGACGATCTCCCACGGCGCGAGGTTGCGCTGGAGGCCGAGCCGGCCGGTCGCGCAGAACGTGCAGCCGAGCGCGCAGCCGACCTGCGAGCTGACGCACGCGGTGAACCGGCCGGCGCGCTCGAGCGGGATCCGCACGGCCTCGAACCGCGCGCCGTCGGGAGCGGCCAGCAGGTACTTCACGAACGGGTCGACCGCGCTCGGGGTCTCGGCGACGATGACGAGCTGCGGCACGGCCCCCGCCGCGCGCACCGCGTCGGCCGCGACGCGGCGCACCGCCGACGATGCCGCGACCGGCTCGCCGCGGTGCACCTGGGCCACCAGCTTGCGCGCCTCGGCGAGCGTCACCGAGGGCACGGCAGCGGCCAGCTGAACGGGTGTGACGGCCTGGAGTGCGAGCACCTAACGATAACGATAACGTAGACCTAGGCACTATGCGGCGGAGGATGGCCACGGTAGGCTGGATCGTGGCGTACCCCGAGGTGATCCGAGTCTTCGCGACGTCTCAGGACCCCGATTTCGACGGACCATGGCAGGCTCGCACGCCATCCAACAGCACCGGCTCGGCGGTCGTGATCGGCCCCGGGCTCCTGCTCACCGGCGCCCACGTCGTCGCCAACGCGACGTTCCTGCAGGTCCAGAAGCCGTCGCATCCGGACAAGGCGATCGCCCGGGTCAAGGCGGTGTCACACGACTGCGACCTCGCGCTGCTCGAGGTCACCGAGCCGGCCGACTTCCTGGCCGACATCGAGCCGGCGGAGGTCGGACCGATGCCGCGGCTGCGCGACGAGGTCGCGGTGGTGGGCTACCCGGTCGGCGGCGAGGAGATCTCGATCACCGAGGGCGTGGTGTCGCGCATCGAGGTCCAGCGCTACTCGCACTCGCAGCGCCACATGCTGGCGGTCACGGTCGACGCCGCGATCAACGCGGGCAACAGCGGCGGCCCGGTGTTCGGCGACGGCAAGGTGGTCGGCATCGCGTTCCAGAAGCTGACCGGCGTCGACAACATCGGCGAGATGGTGCCGCCGCCGATCATCCGCGCGTTCCTCGAGGGCGTGGCCAAGGGCAAGTCGCCCGAGGTCCCCGCGCTCGGCATCACGACCCAGAACCTCGAGAACCCGCTGCTCCGCCGCCAGCTCGGCCTGGGCGACAACGAGCGCGGCGTGGTCGTGCTCCACGTCGATCACGGCGGCTCGGCCGACGGCGTGCTCGAGCCGCGCGACGTGATCACCACGATCGACGGCCTGCACATCGCGAACAACGGCACGGTGCAGTACATGGGCAACTACCGCACGCGCTACGACGTCGTGCTCGGCCATCGCTACATCGGCGATCGCATCATGCTCGGCATCAAGCGCGGCGGGCGGAGCAAGACCCTCGAGGTCGAGCTCGCGCGCTGGGCGCCGCTCGTGCCGCGCTCGCGCTACGACCAGCCACCCGAGTACTTCCTGTACGGCGGCCTGGTGTTCCAGACCTTGACCCGCGACTACCTCACGACCTGGGACAAGTGGTGGAACAAGGCGCCCAAGGAGTTCCTCAATTACTACTACCTGGGCTACCGCACACCCGAGCAGCACGAGGTCGTGATCCTGACGCAGATCCTCGCCGACGAGATCAACGTCGGCTACGCGCACCTCTACAACGAGGCGGTCGCGACGCTCAACGGCCGCGCGCCGCTCGACATGGTCGACTTCGTGCAGCAGCTGTCGGCCGCGCACGGCGTGGTCGAGATCACGACGACCTCGGGCGGCATGATCATGCTCGACGCCGACGAGGTCCGCAAGGCGACGCCGCGCATCCTGGCGCGCTATCACATCCCGCGCGATCGCGCGCCCGGCCTGCCCGGCGCCCCGCCGCCCGCGCAGGCCGGCTCGCCGATCCGCGCCGCGATGCCGTAGCGACGATCACGCGCGCGGCATTCGCGTCGCGCCGGCGCCGCCCCCGGCGCAGTTTTTCGAGCTGCGACCGGCGCAAGCACGCGCGGCGCGTGACGCGCGACCGCGGCACGTGCGCTGCAAACGCGAGCCGCGTGCGCCGCTGGATCGTTGTCCTCGCGCTCGCGAGCGCGTGCCGGTTACGCCACCGACGCGCCGATTTCTTCGACTACACCTGGGACGACCGCCGCGTGCTGTGCAGCTCGCCGATCGACGACCTGGTTGGCCCGATCCGCTGGGACGTCATCGCGCAGCAGCTCGCGCTCGCGGCGAATCTGCACTGGGTGCTGATCCTGCACGCCCACACGCCCGGCGTGACGGTGTCGCCGGCGACGATCGATCGCGTGCTCACCATGGCGGACGACTACGGCCTCAGCTTCTTCACGTTCCGCGAGCTGGTGCCGACCCGCGATCCGCCCGGCGGGCTCGCGCTCGCGTTCGACGACGACACGCCGGATCAGTGGGTCGAGCTGCGCGACATCTTCGCGAAGCACCACGCGCACGTCACGTTCTTCGTCACGCGGTGGAACGCGCTCACCTCGCTCGGCCGGAGCGAGATCGCGCTGCTCGCCGCCGACGGCCACGACATCGAGCCGCACTCGACGAACCACGTGCGCGCGCCCGAATACGTCGCCCAGCACGGCCTCACCGCGTACCTCGACGACGAGGTGATCCCGTCGATCGACGTGCTGGTCGACGCCGGCTACCCGACCCCGACCGCGTTCGCGTATCCGTGGGGCGAGCACACCGAGGCGATCGACAACGCGGTGCTCGAGCACGTCGATCGCGTGCGCGTCACGCCGCGCTGGTGCCCGTACTAAGCGATCTCGACGAGCACGTCGCCGGTGTCGACCGCCTGGCCGGCCTGCTTGAGCACGGCGCGCACCGTCCCGCCGCGCTCGGCGACGATCTCGTTCTCCATCTTCATCGCCTCGAGCACGACCACGGCCGTGCCCGGCGCGACCACCTGCCCGACCGCGACCAGCACCTTCACCACCTTGCCGGCGATCGGCGCGCGCAGGGTCTCGCCGGTCTGCCGGTCGCGCGGCTGCGCCGCGGCGGCGAGCCGGCGATGCAGCGCATCCTCGACCTGGAGCACGACCTCGCTCGCGCCGACCGACGCGGCGATCGCGGTCTTGCGGCGGTCGAGATCGACGACGTAGCTCGCGTTGCCGATCACGATCGACCACGTCCCGGGCCGGATCGCCCGGCCGTCGACCTCGTGGACCTCGCCGTCGATCGTGACCCGGAATCGGCCGTCCGCGAGCGCCTCGACGACGACCGTGCGGTCGCGTCCGTCGGCGGTGACGATCAGCTCGCGCTTCACTGGGCCTTCCTTATATGCTATCCGCGAGCTTCGTGCCGAGTCTTCTCGATGTCCTGCTGGAGAGGCGGATCCTGGTGTGCGTCGGCTCGGGTGGCGTCGGCAAGACCACGACCGCCGCGGCGCTCGCGCTCGCGGCCGCCCGGCGCGGCAAGAACACGCTGGTCCTCACGATCGACCCGGCGAAGCGGCTGGCCAACTCGCTCGGCCTGGCCGCGCTCGGCCACGACGTCCAGGAGGTCGATCGCGCGCTGGTCCGGCGCGGCGCCCCGAGCGACCGCGGCGAGCTCCACGCGATGATGCTCGATCAGAAGGCGGCGTTCGACGAGATCGTCCAGCGCTACGCGCGCGATCCGGAGGCGGTCAAGCGCATCCTCACCAACCCGGTGTACGCGCAGATCTCGGGCTCGCTGGCCGGCGCGCAGGAGTACGCCGCGATGGCCAAGCTCCACGAGTTCGATCGCACCGGCGGCTACGACCTGATCGTGGTCGACACGCCACCGACCGCGCACGCGCTCGACTTCCTCGATGCGCCGCGCAAGCTCAGCGAGGCGATCGACTCGCCGGCGATCGAGTGGTTCCGCCGGCTGCAGGGCGGCTCGGGCTCGGGCTGGTCGATCGTGGGCAAGACCGGCGCGTTCGTGCTCAAGCGGCTCGCCCGGTTCGTCGGCTCGCAGTTTATCAACGACCTCGGCGTGTTCTTCACCGAGTTCAACGACATCCTCGGCGGGTTCCACACGCGCGCCGAGGAGACGTTCGCGCTGCTCCGCATGCCGAAGGTCGGGTTCCTGCTGGTCGCGAGCCCCGAGCCGATGGCGACCCGCGAGGCGCTCGCGTTTCACCAGCGCCTGATCGCCGCGGAGATGCCGTTCGTCGGCTTCGTGGTCAACAAGATCCATCCGAGCCTTCCGGTCGCGACCGACGCCGCCGCGGTCGCGAGCGCGCTCGCCCAGCACGCCGGCGTGGCCGCGCTCGGCCTGTCGGGCACGACCCGCACGATGGCCGCGCAGGCCCTGCTCGCCGCGCACGCCGAGATCGAGACCCTCGCGCAGGCCGATCGCGCCGCGCTCACCAAGCTGCGGGTCGCCGGCGGCGAGCACGGGCTGCTGGTCGAGGTGCCGCTGCTCCGCGACGACGTCCACGACCTCGACCGGCTGGTCGGGCTCGAGCGCTATCTGCTGTGCGGCGCGATCGAGCCCGAGGCGGCGACCGGCACCGGCAGGTGACGGCGCGGCGCGCGGGACGCGCCGACTAACGCGCGCTGCCGACCGTGGTCGCGGTCCACGCCTCGTCGAGCAGGCCGGCCGCATCCGGCGCCGGCACGCCCAGCGCGATCACGATCGACGTGCCGCGACGCTCGACCCACGCCTGGGTGCCGTCGAGCGCGAGCCAGCGCGTCCGCACGTCGCCGTGCTCGACCGTCGCGCCGGGCGCGGCGTCGTCGACCGCGCGCACCGCCGCGTCGTAGGCCTCGATCGCGTCGGCCTCGCTGTCCCAGGCCAGGCGCGCCAGCCCGACCACGTGATCGGGCCGGGACTCGTCGGGCCTGGCGAGGATCACCGCGCGATCGCCGCCCCAGCCGGCCGCCGCGATGGTCGCGGTGGTCTCCGGCACGCCGTGCGCGCGCAGGAACAGCTGGAAGCCGAGCTCGCCCCACACGGTCGAGCTCTGGATCGCGTAGCCGTCGAGCGCCTTCGGCGCGGTCGCGCGGACCGGGATCGGCTTCTCGTCGGCGAGGTACTTCTCGGGGTGCATGATCTGCTCGGTCGAGCGCGGCGGCCGCTTGTACGCGGCGTCGACCGCGCTCCACGGCCCCCGGCGCCGCAGCGCCGCGACGAACGCGAGGCCCGCGCGGTACGGAAACAGCATGGACTCGCGCACGGCGAGCGGCGCCTGGTCGAGCGAGTCGCCGTCGTCCTCGGACATCGCCGCGATCAGCGCGCCGGCGACCGCCGGATCCGCCCACGGCGCGTCCTTGCCCTGGCGCTCGAGCGCGACCTCGATCATGAGCGCGATGCCGTCGCCCTCCTCGAGCGCGTGGCGCGCGGCCGCGGCGTCGTCCTCGCCGTCGGGCAGGTCGTCGAACTTCTTGAGGTCGTAGGCCTGGTCCTGCAGGCCGTGATCGAGCTCGTGCGCGAGCACCATCTCCGCCCACTCGGGGTCGTCGCCCGCGCTGCGCGAGATCGTGAGCTTCTTGGTGTCGGGGTCGTAGTAGCCGGCGATCTGATCGGTGAGCAGATCGATCAGCAGCTTGGTGTAGTCGGTGTCGTACGGGATGAGGCCCCAGCGCGCGAGCGCGATGCCGTCGAGCCGGGTCTGCTCCGCGGTCTTGTGATCGGACGCCTCCTTCTCGAGGCGCGCGCGCAGCTCGTCGCGATCGACCACCTCGTTCGGGATCGGATGGCGCAGCGGCAGGTGGCGGACCGACGCGACCTCGCGCGCGATCGCGTCGGTGCGCGCGAGCAGCGCGGCGAGCGCATCGGCGTGATCGGCCGGCGTGACCGCGTTGTCCGCGCGCGCGGCGCTCGCGATCGCGAGCGCGGCGATCGCGAGGCCCGCGCGTGACATGGCACCAGCATAGCGTGTCAACCCGCCCGCGCCAGCACGCGCCTTCTCGCACACGCCGCGTGCGAGCTCGCGGACTTCGCGCTGGCACTGTCGTTGCTGTGGCGCGTTGCCATGGCACGTCCACGTCATTCGATCCTCGCCCTGCTGTTCGTCGTCCCAGCGCTCGCCCACGCCGATCCGCCGGCGGCATCCGAGGACAAGACGCTGTCGCCGTACTTCGTGGTCGAGGGCGCCGCGCCGGGCATCGAGGCGATGCCGCTCGAGAGCACCAACGCCGACGTCCACATCAGCGGCGTGATCGCCGACGTGGTGGTGACGCAGGTCTATCGCAACGACGGTGATCGTACGATCAACGCGCGCTACGTATTCCCCGCGTCGACCCGCGCCGCGGTGTACGGCATGAAGATGACGATCGGCGATCGTACGATCGTCGCCAAGATCAAGGAGCGCGAGGCCGCGAAGGCCGAGTACGACGAGGCGAAGAAGGAAGGCAAGACCGCATCGCTGCTCGAGGAGGACCGGCCGAACGTGTTCTCGATGAGCGTGGCGAACATCCTGCCGAAGGACCGGATCGCGGTCGAGCTGCGCTACACCGAGCTGCTCGTGCCGACCGACGGCACGTACGAGCTGGTCTATCCGACCGTGGTCGGGCCGCGCTACGCGAGCGAGACCACCGCGACCGGCCGCGCGGCCGCCGCGCCGGAAAACCAGTTCGTCGCGACGCCCTACACCCACGCGGGTACCGCGCCGGGCTACCACACCGGGATCCGGGTCGAGCTCGCGGCCGGCATGACGATCGCGTCGATCGATTCGCCGTCGCACAGGATCGCGACCCACTGGACCGCCAAGCACGACGGCGCGACGGTCGAGCTCGACGGCGCCGACGACACCGCGGGCAACCGCGACTTCGTCCTGCACTACCAGCTCGCCGGCAAGGACATCGCGCAGGGCATGCTCGCGTTCCCCGGCGCGAAGGAAAACTTCTTCGTGATGATGGTGCAGCCGCCGCACCGCCCGGCGCCCGACGCGATCCCGCCGCGCGAGTACGTGTTCATCATCGACGTGTCGGGCTCGATGGAGGGCTTCCCGCTCGACACCGCCAAGGCGCTGATGACCGACCTGCTCGGCCGGCTGCGCCCGACCGACAAGTTCGACGTCCTGCTGTTCTCGGGCGCCGATCAGCTGTGGAAGCCGGAGTCGGTGGCCGCGACGCCGTCCGCGGTCGCCGAGGCGGTCGCCTACGTCGGCGCCGAGCGCGGCGGCGGCGGCACCGAGCTCCTGCCCGCGATCCAGCACGCGATGACCTTGCCCCGGCCGTCCACCGGCGAGTCGCGCAGCTTCGTCGTGATCACCGACGGCTACATCGCCGAGGAGCCGGCGGTGTTCGATCAGATCCGCGATCACCTCGGCGAGGCCAACGTGTTCGCGTTCGGCATCGGCAGCTCGGTCAACCGCCACCTCATGGAGGGCGTGGCCAAGGCGGGCCAGGGCGAGGCGTTCATCGTCGCCGACCCGAGCCAGGCGCCCGCGGCCGCCGAGAAGTTCCGCAGCTACATCGAGGCGCCGGTGCTCACCAACGTCAAGCTCGCGTTCGACGGCTTCGACGCCTACGACGTCCAGCCCGCGGTGCTGCCCGACGTGTTCGCCGAGCGTCCGGTCGTCGTGATCGGCAAGTACCGCGGCACGCCGAGCGGCAAGGTCACGCTGACCGGCGTCTCGGGGCACGGCCGGTTCGTCAGCACGCTCGACGCGTCGACCGTGGTGCCCGACGCCAAGCAGTCGGCGCTGTCCTACCTGTGGGCGCGCACCAAGATCTCGGAGCTCAGCGACTTCTACCGCGAGGACGTCAACCACGACGCGGTCGTCAAGCTCGGCCTCGACTACAACCTGCTGACCAAGTTCACGTCGTTCATCGCGGTCGAGCAGCTGGTGCGCACCACCGCCGGCTCGACCGACGTCGACCAGCCCCTGCCGATGCCGGCCGGCGTGAGCGACAGCGCGGTCGCGATGTCGACCGGCGGCATGGCGATCGGCGCCGAGCCACCGCTGCCGGTCGTGCTCGCGGTGCTCGTGCTCGCGCTGGTCGCGATCCGCGTGCGCCGGCGGAGGCTGGCGTGAGGCACTGGCGGATCACCGGCGCGCTCGCGGCGCTGGCGATCGTGTGCGCCGGCAAGCAGTACTACCGCGACGCGACCGCCGGCGAGCTCGGCTGGCTGATCGCGCCGGTCGCACGCATGACCGGCTGGGTCACCGGCCATCACTTCGGCTACGTCACCGACGTCGGCTGGGTGAGCCGCGGCGCGGCGTTCGTGATCGCGCCGGTGTGCGCGGGCCTGAACTTCGCGCTCGCCGCGTTCCTCGCGCTCGCCATCGTGTGGCTGCCGGCGATGCGCAGCGCCGGCGCGGTCGTCGCTCGCCTGGCCGCGGCCGCCGGCGTCGCGTACCTCGCGACGCTCGCGGTCAACACCGTGCGGATCGCGCTCGCGGTCGAGCTCCACCTCGGTCCGACCGCGCACGAGCTGCTCGGCATCGCCGTCTACCTCGGCGGGCTGTGCGCGCTGGTCGCGCTGGCGAGGAGGCGACATGCGCGCGCTGGTTGATCGCATCGCCTGGCTCGCCGTGCCGCTCGCGGCGTACCTGGTCGTCACCCTGCTCTTGCCCGCGCTGCACGGCGCCACCCGGCGCGCGGGGTACCTGCACCATGCGGGCCTGGTCGCGCTCGGCTGCATCGCGGTGCTCGCGATCGCGGTGGCGGGCGTGGCGCTCGCACGCAAAGGAGGCCGTCCGTGAAGGTCTTGCTCTCGATCGCGGGCGCGCTCGCGCTCCAGCCACATCTCGCCGCGGCGTGCTCCGACGCCGACCGCGCCCTCGCCGAACGCGCCGCCGCGCTGGTTCGCAGCGCACACCAGATCGTCCGCTACTGCGCGGCGTGCGGCGACGCCGCGCCGGAAGCGCCCGACGACATCGCCGACGTGACGGTCGGCGAATGCGCGGTCTCGGTCGGCGGCACACCGCTCGATCTGGCGCACAGCTACATCGACATCTCGCAGCGGCGCTTCGACAACCTCCTCTTGCTCGCGGGCGGCACGACCGACGCCGCACCCGGTCTCCGCGTCCAGAGCGAGACCGAGCGCGGCGTGCTGATCGTGCCCGACCCGACGCCGGTCGCGCCGCTGCGCGTGGTCACCGCGCCGCCGCAGCTCGTGGTCGTGCCGCCCGAGGCCGCCACGCCGTGGCTCGCCATGCTCGCCGGCGGCGGCCTGGCGACGGTCTCGTTCGGCGCGCTCGTCGCGATCCTCGCGGTGCAGCGCCGGCGCCGCCACCCGCTGCCGAAAGCGCTCGCGCTGATCGATCGCCGGCGCTGATCGCGCGTGCTAGCTTGCCGCGGCCATGTGGGCCGAGCTGGAACGCGCGCTCGACGCCGGCGCGGTGATCGCGCACGGCACGACGCCCGGCTGGGCGGCGTGGCTCTGCGCCGAGCTGGCGCCGCGCCAGCTGGTGATCGCGGTCGCGCCCGACGACGCCGCGGCGCGCGAGCTCGAGGCCGACGTGCGGTTCTTCCTCGCCGGCGAGCGCGACGCGACCGAGCTGGACGCCGTCGCCGCGCTGCCCGGGATCGACGTCTCGCCGTACGCCGAGCTGTCGCCGGATCGCGCGTGCATCGTCGAGCGGGTCGCGACGCTGTACCGGCTCGGCCAGGCGACGCTGCGGCCGCGCGTGGTCGTGACCTCGGCGCTCGCGCTGACCCGCCGCACGCTCGCGCCGCACGAGCTCGCGGCGCGCGGGCTCACCGTGCGCAAGGGCGAAGCGCTCGATCGCGAGCGCGCGATCGCGCTGCTGGTCGCGGGCGGCTGGGCGCGCACGCCGGTGGTCGACGAGCCGGGCACGTTCGCGGTGCGCGGCGGCGTGATCGACGTCTACGCGCCGCTCGCGCCGCACCCGGTGCGGATCGAGCTGTTCGGCGACGAGGTCGAGTCGTTGCGCTGGTTCGACGCCGAGTCGCAGCGCACGTTGCGCGAGGTCGATCACGTCCATCTCCATCCGGTGCGCGAGACGATCGCGACCGGCACGCGCGACCTGCGCGCCCGGCTGCGCGACTACGCCGACGAGATCGCGCACCCGACCAAGGCGACGCGCCAGCTGATCGAGCAGCTCGAGGCGGGCGACGTGTTCGTCGGCATCGAGGGCCTGCTGCCGGCGTTTCACGACGAGCTCGCGCTGCCCGACGCCTACGTCCCGGAGTCGGCGCGCTGGCTGATCGTCGATCCCGACGCGTGCCGGCGCGCGATCGCCGACGCGTGGCAGGACGCCGAGGCGCGGTTCGACCAGCACAAGGGGCTGGCCTATCCGCCCGGGCGCCACCTCGCGCGCGAGCTGCCCGCGCTCGGCTCGCCGCGCCGGATCGAGCTGCCGACGCTCGAGCTCGCCGGCGAGTCCGACGCGACCCGGCTGCGGGTCGAGGTCGATCCGCTGCGCGTGTTGCGCCAGCGCCTCGATCACGCGCGCGCGTTCGGCGATACCGAACACGTCGCGCCGCTGCTCGAGGCGCTCGCGGCGTGGCGCGATCAGGGCCTGCGCGTCGCGCTCGCGTGCGACTCGCAGAGCCGCGCCGATCGCTTGCGCGGCGTGCTCGACGCGCGCGGCGTCGCGGTGCGGATCGCCGCGCCGGGCGAGCGCCCGACCGGCGCGCCCGGCGTGACGATCGTCGCCGGCGCGCCGGCGCACTCGTTCGCGTCGCCCAAGGACGGCGTCGCGCTGGTCACCGCGAGCGACGTGTTCGGCCAGCGCGTGCATCACCCGGCGTCGCAGAAGCGCCGCGCCAGGGACGCGCTGCTCGGCGGGGTCAGCGACTGGAGCCAGCTCGCGGCGGGCGACTACCTCGTGCACCAGCGCCACGGCGTCGGCCGCTACCAGGGGCTCAAGCGGCTCGCGATGGTCGGCATCACCGAGATCGACTGCCTGCAGCTCGAGTACGACGGCGGCACGCTGTACCTGCCGGTGTACCGGCTCGGCGAGGTCCAGCGCTACGTCGGCGCCGAGGGCCACGCGCCCAGGCTCGACAAGCTCGGCGGCCAGACCTGGGAGGCGACGCGCAGCAAGGTCGGCCGCCAGGTCCGCGCGCTCGCCGAGGAGCTGCTCCAGGTCTACGCCCAGCGCGCCGCGCTGCCCGGCCACCGCTTCCCGCCCGCCGACGATCAGTTTCACGAGCTCGAGGCGACGTTCCCGTTCGACGAGACGCCGGATCAGGCCGAGGCGATCGACGCCGTGCTCGGCGACATGGAGGCGCCGCGCGCGATGGATCGCCTGGTGTGCGGCGACGTCGGGTACGGCAAGACCGAGGTCGCGCTGCGCGCGATCTTCCGCTGCGTGCAGGGCGGCAAGCAGGCGTGCGTGCTCGCGCCGACCACCGTGCTGGTCGAGCAACACTTTCGCACGCTCGGCGAACGCTACAAGCCGTTCGCGCTGTCGATCGGCCGGCTATCGCGGTTCCAGAGCAAGAAGGAGCAGATCGATACGGTGAGGCAGCTCGCCGACGGCAAGCTCGACGTCGTGGTCGGCACGCACCGCCTGCTGTCGCCCGACGTGCGCTGGAAGGACCTCGGGCTGCTCGTGATCGACGAGGAGCAGCGGTTCGGCGTCGCGCACAAGGAGCGGATCAAGAAGGCCCGCACCCAGGTCGACGTGCTGACGCTGACCGCGACGCCGATCCCGCGCACGCTCCACCTCGCGATGGCCGGGCTGCGCGACCTGTCGATCATCGCGACCCCGCCGGCCGATCGCCGCGCCGTGCGCACGTTCGTGTCGCGGATCGACGATGCCACGATCAAGGAGGCGATCGAGCGCGAGCTCGCCCGCGACGGCCAGGTGTTCTGGATCTCGCCGACCATAGGTACGATCGGCGCGCAGGCCGCCGACCACCGCCTGCCCAACGACGATCGCCCGCACAAGCGCAAGAAGCCGCGCGACGACGACCGCACGATCGACGAGTGGGCCGAGTACCTCAAGGAGCTCGTGCCGGCCGCGCGGATCGGGATCGGCCACGGCGCGCTGCCGGCCGACAAGCTCGAGCAGGTGATGGTGCAGTTCGTCGCCGGCGAGCTCGACGTGCTGGTCGCGACCACGATCGTCGAGAGCGGCCTCGACATCCCGCGCGCCAACACGATGTTCGTCGCGCGCGCCGACGCGTTCGGCCTCGCCCAGCTCTACCAGCTGCGCGGCCGGATCGGGCGCAGCAAGGATCGCGCGTACTGCTACCTGCTCGTCCCCGAGCCCGCGCACATCACCGACGAGGCGCGCCGCCGGCTCGAGGCGCTGCAGCGCTTCACCGAGCTCGGCGCCGGCTTCCAGATCGCGTCGCAGGACCTCGAGATCCGCGGCGGCGGCGAGCTGCTCGGCGCGCGGCAATCGGGCTCGATCGCGGCGGTCGGCTTCGATCAGTACGTGCAGATGCTCGAGCGCGCGGTCGCCGAGCTCCGGGGCGAGCCGATCCACTCGGCGATCGATCCCGAGCTCGCGATCGAGGAGCCCGGGTTCATCCCCGACGACTACGTGCCGGACCCCGGCCAGCGGCTCGAGCTCTACAAGCGGCTGTCGGCGGTCGCCGGCGACGACGAGCTCGCCGAGGTGATCGGCGAGATCGCGGATCGCTACGGCCCGTTGCCCGGCGAGGTGGTGCGGCTCGGCGAGCTGATGGGGATGAAGGCGCTCGCCCGCGAGCTCGGCGCACTCGCGCTCGAGATCTCGAACGCGCGGGTCGCGATCGCGCTGCCGGCCGACTCGCCGGTGCACGCGCGCGCCGCCGCCGCGGGCTGGCGCCGCCTGCCCGACGGCCGCTACGCCGCCGCGCCGCCGCCGCGCGACCGCCTGCTCGCGCTCACTCTCCGACCCGAGGAAACTGATCCGCGTAGAACTGCAGCGAGCGCCACTTCCACGCGCCGCCTTCCTTGACCGCGTAGACCGCGAAGCCGAACTCGAGCTCGCCGTCGCGCTCGGTCTTGTTCAGCCACAGCGCCGTGCCGGTCGCGACCAGCGCGGTGTCGGTCGCGGTGATGTCGATCGCGCGCAGGTTGGCCAGCTTGTCGAACGTCGCCGCGAGCTTCACCGCGGCGGGCCCGCTGGCCAGCTCCTCGGGCGCGCTGCCGCCGGCGAGCACCACGCCGCTCGCCGCGTTCTTGGCGAAGCTGTGGTGCCTGAACCAGTCGACCACCGCGGCGTCCTGGCTGCCCTTGGTGGTGGCCCACGCCATCATGTCCCACGGCGCGAGCACGACGTAGTGCTGGAGCTCGCGATCGCTCAGCGTGACGCCCGCCTGAAACACGCGCAGCGACCACGTGCCCTTGGCATCGGCGGTCGCGACGCCCGAGACGTGAAACGTCTGCTTGGCGCCCCTGGCCGGCGCGACCTCGAGCGGCGCCTGGAACCACGCGGTGTGCGACGCGGGATCGACCACCACGGTGACCTTGCCGAGCGTGCGCTTGCTCCCGGCCGGGTCCGCCTTGTCCATGATCATCGGCCACAGCCGGCCGTGGGTCTTGAGGTCGAGCTCGTTGCCGTCGCTGTCGCCCGACAGCCGCTTGCCGCTGTCGTAGTCGAACACGTTCGCGCGGATGCCGATCACCGTGGCGCCCTTGGCGAGCGTCGTCGGGCCGTCGCCCATGTGATCGATCGTCGCCTGGACGAGCGCGGCGACATCGGCCTGGGGGCTGGCGTGGACGAGGCGGGGTACGGCAAGCAGCGCGATCGCGATCAGGCCAGCTCTCATGGTCCCGGATGTACGCACGAGTCGGCCGGCGCAATCCACTGCACGCGTGTGACGGTTGTTGTGACGCCGCGGTCGTGCTACCGCGTAATCATGAAGACGGTTTCCGCCGTGCTCGTGGGGATCGCGCTGGGCTACGCGCTCGCGGCTGGTTGCCAGCGGAAGGACGACGCGTCGCGGGCCGCCCCGGCCCCCGCCGCGGGCGGCGGCACGACCGCGCCGCCGCAGAGCGCCGAGGAGCTCAAGGCCCCGCTCGCCAAGATCGACGACGTCACGATCACGCTCGGCGAGTTCCAGGAGCGGATCAACCGCCAGTCGCCGTACATCCGCGCCCGCTACACCTCGCTCGAGCAGAAGAAGGAGTTCCTCGACTCGCTGATCCGCTTCGAGATCCTCGCCAAGGAGGCCTACAAGCGCGGGCTCGACAAGGATCCCGAGGTCATCCGCACGATGAAGCAGGTGATGATCCAGAAGCTGATGCGCGACGAGTTCGACAGCAAGGTCACCGCCGACACCGTGACCGACCCCGAGATGAAGGCATACTACGACGCCAACCTCGGCGACTACGTCAAGCCCGAGCAGGTCCGGGTCTCGGCGATCATCCTCAAGAACAAGGCGCAGGCCGATCGCGTGCTGCTCGACGCCAAGGGCGAGCTCGGCAAGACCAACAAGGGCTTCCGCGACCTGGTCGCGAAGTACTCGGGCGACGAGGAGACCAAGCTGCGCGGCGGCGATCTGCGCTACCTCGACGCGTCGACCAAGGAGGTGCCGGCGCCGGTGGTCAAGGCCGCGTTCGCGCTGGTCAACACCGGCGACGTGTCGGGCGTGGTCGATGGCGGCAACGGCGCGTTCTACATCCTCAAGCAGACCGGCCGGCTGCACGCGATGACCAAGTCGTTCGAGGACGCCAAGGCGCAGATCCGTAACAAGCTGTTCCGCGAGAAGCGGCTGCAGGCCCAGAAGGACTTCGTCGAGAACCTGCGCAGCCAGGCCAAGATCGAGATCAACGAGGCCAACCTCGCGAAGGTGCGGATCGATACCTCGTCGGCGACCGACGATGGCCGGACCCGCGACCTCATGCCACCCCCGCCCGGCCAGGTCACCCCCGCCGCCGGCAGCGCGGCCGAGCAACCGAACCCGTAGCGCCCCGGTCGTATCGGGCGTGACCCGGCTCGCGCCTCTGGTGACGCTCGCGCTCGCGCTTCCGGCCGCGGCCAGCGGCCCGCGCGCGCGGCTCGACGGCGTGGTCGCGGTGGTCAACGACGCGGTCATCCTGCGCGACGAGCTCGACGCCCGGCTCGAGGTCATGAAGCAGGACGTCGACCGGATCGAGGATCCGGCCGAGCGCAAGCGCCGGCTCGCCTCGCTCGAGGGCCAGGTGCTCGACGTGATGATCGCCGACGAGCTGATCGCGCAGGCGGGCGAGGCGCAGCACGTCACGGTCGACGGTTCCGAGATCACCGCCGAGATCGAGCGGGTCAAGCGCGACCATCACATCGGCGACGCCGAGCTCGAGCAGGCGCTGACCGCCGAGGGCTACACGATGGCGAGCTATCGCGCCGAGATCGGCCGCAACCTCCTGCGGCTGCGCACGATCAGCCAGAACATCGCGGCCAAGGTGCAGGTCGGCGACGAGGAGATCCGCAGCGAGTACGATCGCATGGCCCGGCAGACTTCGCAGGTCGCCGCGGTCCAGGTCGCGCACATGCTGTTCGCGCTGCCCGACCACCCGACCGAGCAGCAGATCGAGAGCGCACGGCAGCGCGCGAGCGACGCGCTCGCGCGGGTGCAGCACGGCGAGCCGTTCGCCGCGGTGTGCGCCGAGGTATCGGATGACACCTCGACCAGGAACACCGGCGGACAACTCGGGTGGTTCCAGCAGGGCGAGACCGACCGCGCGTGGGATCAGACGATCTTCTCCATGGCAAAAGGCGACACGCGCGGCCCGGTGCGCGACTCGGCGGGCTTCCACGTGCTCCAGGTCACCGACATCAAGCAGAGCCACCTCGAGCCGTTCGACACGGCCAAGGCGAAGATCGCCGACGAGCTCGAGCGCCGCGAGATCGAGAAGCGCACCGAGGCCTGGGTGCAGGAGCTGCGTAAGAAGGCCTACGTCGAGATCACGCTTTAACTCTGGAACGCGCTCGCGTTTTGGCCCATGGTTGGGGCGTGAAACGGCTGGTTCCCGTCGTATGCGTGCTCGCGCTGGTGAGGCTCGGCAGCGCCGCGCCCTCGAAGAACACCGGCGACCGCGAGTCGCTCGAGCGCGTGGTCGCGGTGGTCAACGACGCGATCATCCTGCAGAGCGAGCTCGATGCCCGGCTCGTCCCGCTGCGCGCGGAGGCCGAGCAGATCCAGGATCCCGCCGAGCGCAAGCGCCGGATGGCGAAGCTCGCCAGCCAGGTGCTCGACGAGATGGTCAACGAGGAGCTGATCGTCCAGGCCGCCAACGAGGCCAAGATCGAGGTCGACAGCTCCGAGGTCCAGGCCGCGCTCGACGAGATCAAGCAGAACAACAACCTCGACGACGCCGGGCTGCAGCAGGCGCTCGCCGCGCAGGGCTACACGCTCGCCAACTACAAGTCTGATCTTCGCCGCCAGCTGATCCGGCTGCGCGCGGTCAACCAGCTGGTCGCGCCGAAGGTCAACATCACCGAGGAGGACGTGCGCGCGCGCTACGATCAGCTGCAGCGCCGCTCCGAGGCGGTGAGCGCGGTGCGGCTGTCGCACATCCTGTTCAAGCTGTCGCAGCACCCGACCGAGCAGGAGCTCGCGGACGCGAAGGAGAAGGCGGCCAAGGCGATCGCCCGGGTCAAGGCGGGCGAGGACTTCGCGAAGGTCGCGGGCGAGGTCTCCGAGGACGACAGCACGAAGGCGTCGGGCGGCGAGCTCGGCTGGTTCGAGCGCGGCAGCATCAACCCGGACTGGGAACAGATCGTGTTCTCGATGCAGAAGGGCGACGTCCGCGGCCCGGTCACCGGTCCGCAGGGCCTCCACGTGTTCTACGTCAGCGACACCAAGCAGTCCGAGCTCAAGAGCTTCGCCGACATGAAGGAGCAGCTGATGCGCGAGCTCCGCCGCCGCGAGCTCGACAAGGCGACGCAGACGTGGATCGAGGAGCTGCGCAAGAAGGCGTACATCGACATCAAGCTGCAATAGCGCTCCGAACGGGCAGGTAGTCTGTACTTTGGCCGATTCGGATCCATCCTTTCGGAATGGACGTCGATACAATGGCCGCTGGGAGATCACACCGTGGCCGACAATCGCCGTACCTCGACTCGACATGCCGTCTCGCTCACGGCGCAGCTCACCGTGGATGGCGCGCCACGGGTGTGCGATCTGGTGAACCTCTCGCTCGGTGGTGCGCTGGTCGCGGCCGGTTCGCGGTTCGCGATGGGGCAACGGGTGGTGATCTCGTTCAACGTCCCGACCATGCCGGAGGCGATCGAGGTCGGCGCGACGGTGCGGTGGTCGGACGACAAGGCGACCGGTCTGCAATTCGACGGCCTGCGCGCGCGTGACGTATGGGCGCTCAACAAGTACTTCGAGCAGCTGCAGCCGGCCTGATCGTCGCGCTCGCGCCGAGCGCCGGCGCCGCGCCGCGGATCACGACGGAACAGCCGCACGCGCGCGTGGAGCACGAGCGCGTGGCGGTGATCGATCTCGGTCCGGGTGACGACTCGGTCCGGCGCAAGCTCGCCAGCGCGATCGCGGCCGCCGGGCTGACCCCGGTGATCGGGGACGGCGTCGAGGACGCGCTCGCCGGCGAGCACAGCTACGGCGACACCACCGCGCTCGCGGTCGCGCTCGACGATGCCAAGCGCGCGTTCGGCGAGCTCGATTGCAAGCGCGCGACCGAGGCCGCGAAGACCGCGATCGGGATCGCGGCGGCACGCCAGGTCGCGGGGATCGCGGTGCCCGAGCTGCCGCGGGCGTGGGCGTACGTGCTGCTGTGCGCGGATCGCCAGGGCGACGCGACGCTCGCGAGCCGCGCCGCGACTCAGCTGCGCGGGCTCGGCGGCTCGCCCGACGTCGACCCGGCGCTGCTCGCGAAGTATCCCGAGATCGATGCCGTCGCGGATCGCGATCTGATCGATGTCGAGATCACGTCCGACGTGCCGGGCGCCACGCTGTGGGTCGACTTCGCGCCAGTCGGTACGACGCCCGCGCACGTCGTGCTCGACGCCGGCGAGCACGTGATCGCCGCGGCCAAGGGTGACAAGCGCGGCTGGATCGCCGGCACCGCGGTGCGCTCGCAGCCCGAGGTCAACATCACGATGACCGACGAGGCCGGCAAGTACGGCGCGCTCGCCGACCAGATCGCCGGCTGGCACGGCGCCGTGCCCGGCCCCGATCAGATCGAGCAGGTGCTCGGCGAGGTCCAGGCGCGGGTCGCGCTGATCCGGCACGGCGACACGATCGAGGTGTGGGGCCACGCCGGGCGCGGCGAGCCGGTGCGCATGCTGGGCGGCGCCGACGGCACGCGCTCGCTCGCCGAGACCGACCGCGCGCTCGCGCTCGTCCGCGATCGGGTCGCGAGCTGGAACGAGCGTTCGCCCGATCCCGACGTGCCGCTGCTCACCGAGAGCGCCGACGAGCGCGCCCAGCACAAGGGCGCCAAGGAGGAGCCGACGCGGTGGTGGGTGTACGCGGTGATCGGCGCCGCCGTGCTGGCAGGCGGGATCACGATCTACATCCACGACAACACCACCGACACCCAGCGCGTGGAGCTGCACTACCCGTGATCAAGGCCGCCGTCATCGCGCTCGTGCTCGCGCTCGGCGTCGCGCCAGGGCGCGCGGCCACGCTGCGCACGCTGCCCGACGACGGCGGCCGCGTGACCGTGCGCTACGAGCCCGGCCTCGAGGACCAGGCGCAGAGCGTGCGCGCCGACGCCGAGCTCGCGCTCGCCGCGATCTCGACCGATCTGGGCGACCTGCCGGTGCCGCGCGCGATCACCGTCCAGCTCGTGCGCGACGCGAGCGAGCTCGCGGAGGTCGCGCCCGCCGGCCGCGGCGCGCCGCCGTGGGCGATCGGCATCGCGTACCCCGACCTCGGCGTGATCACGGTCGCGATGCGGCGAGGCGCGATCGTCGCCGATCCCGGCTCGACGCTCCGCCACGAGCTCGGTCACCTCGCGCTCGGCGCCGCGCTCGGCGAGCGCGCGCCGCACTGGCTGCACGAGGGCTTCGCCGCCCAGCACTCGGCCGAGTGGTCGTGGGACCGCAGCGAGACGCTCGCCGGGATGGCGTGGTTCGGCGGGATCATCCCGATCGACGAGCTCGACCGCAGCTTTCCGGCCGAGGAGTCGCCGGCCAACCGCGCGTACGCCGAGAGCTACGACTTCGTCGGCTTCCTGTCGCGGCGCGGGCGCTGGCAGGACGGCAGCGACCAGGGCGACCGCTGGCCGTTCCGCCACTTCCTGTCGGAGCTCGGCCATGGCGCGACGCTCGACCAGGCCGCGATCCGCGCGTACGGCCGCCCGCTGCACGCGCTGTTCGACGAGTGGCGCGACAGCCTGTCGGGCCGCTACCTCACCGCGCCGATCGGCCTGCTCGGCCTCGCGGTGTGGGTGCTGTGCGCGATCCTGCTCGCGCTCGCGTGGTGGCGCCGCAAGCGCAGCAACCGCCGGCGCATCGCCGAGTGGGACCGCGAGGAGCGCGCGCGGGGCGACGCCGCGCGGCTCCGCCCGATCATCGTGCCGCCCTACGTGCCATGGCCCGGCGAGGATCCGTTCGCGGACGACGACGACGAGCGCCCCGACGGCCCGCGCGAGCTGAACTAGGCCGCGATCGCTTCCGCGACGATCCGCCTGGCGCCGTCGCTGTCGGCGGTGGCCAGCGCGCGGCCGCGCTGCTCGTGGCGGCCGGTGTCGTCGAGCAGGAACGCGGCGAGGTCGGCGCGCAGGGTGTCGTCGTCGCTCTCGCACCAGGTCCGGCCGCTCGCGATCAGGCCGGCGCGGACCTGGGTGCGTGCCGGCACGATCTGATCGGGCACGATCGCGAACGCGACCGCGGGACAGCCGAGGTAGGCGAGCTCGCCGAGCGTGCCGCCCGCCGAGCAGATCGCGGCGTCGGCCGTGACGAACAGCGCGCCGGGATCGTCGGGTGCGCGGCGGATGTCGACCAGGTGGCCGGCGTCGCGTGCGGCGGCCGCGGCCTGCTCGAGCGCGGCGTCGTCGCGATAGCCCGGGCCCGCGATCACGACGAGGTCGAGCGGGCGATCGCTCGGCACCAGCCGCAGCGTGCGCGCCGTCGCGCCCACCGGATCGCTGCCGCCGAACGTCACGACCACGCGCAGCCGCGCGCCGCTCATCGGCCGGCACGAGCCGCGCTGGAACCGCCGGATGTCGCGGCGGAGCATGAGGTAGCGCCGGCCGAGCAGGCGGTGGCTCGCGCCGGGATAGGCGCTCGCGAGCGCGGTCGCGTGAAAGTTGTGGTTGACCACGGCGGTCACGCCGAGCGAGCAGTGGCCGATGTCGTCGAGCAGCACGACCCGGGTCGCCTTGTCGGCGAGCTTGGGCACGACATCGTTCGCGATGTGCGGGCCGTCGATCACGAGCGTGCGCACGCGCGGATCGGCGACGGCGTGGAGCAGCTCGGTCGGACTCCACTGCTTGACCTGCGCGTCGATCTTGCGGTCGCGCGCCCACGAGCCGACCATCCGCACGTCGCCGCCGAACAGCGCGACGGGCTCGCCGCCTCGCGCGGTGACCTCCTCGATCAGCGCGCAGATCCGGGCGACGTGCCCGAACCCGAGCTCGTGCGAGGCGTCGGCGCGGAACACGACCTTGGTCTTCATGCGACGCGCTCGACCTTGGCGCGCGTGGCGACGAGGTCGAGGCGCGGCTCGGCACAGTCGCTCGAGTACACGAAGTCGTCGGGGACCGGCGTACCGGGACGCACGCCGCCGGTCAGCGTCTGGTGGAACTGGAACTCGGGCCAGATCACGAGCAGGTCGCCGACGTCGCTGGTGCGGCGCGCCTCCTCGGACGAGATCAGGGTCTCGTGCAGCTTCTCGCCGGGGCGGATGCCGACCGTGGTGCGCGGCACGCCCGGCGCGACCGCCTCGGCGAGGGTCTCGATGTCGGTGGTCGGCAGCTTGGGGATGAAGATCTCGCCGCCCTGCATCAGCTCGAGGCCGCGCAGCACGAGCGCGACCGCCTCGGGCATCTCGATCCAGAACCGGGTCATCCGCGCGTCGGTGATCGTGAGCTGGCCGCGCGCGCGCTGCGTGCGGAACAGCGGGATCACGCTACCCGCGGAGCCCATCACGTTGCCGTAGCGCACGATCGAGAACCGGGTCGCCCGGTCGCCGGCGTAAGCGTTGGCCGCGATCAGCAGCTTCTCCATGCACAGCTTGGTCGCGCCGTACAGGTTCGCGGGCGACACCGCCTTGTCGGTCGACAGCGCGATCACGCGCTCGACCCCGCACGCCATCGCCGCCTCGATCAGGTTGCGCGCGCCCTGCACGTTGGTCTGCACCGCCTCGATCGGGTTGTACTCGCAGATCGGCACGTGCTTCATCGCGGCCGCGTGGACCACGACGTCGACGTCGCGCAGCGCGGTCTGCAGGCGATCGCGGTCGCGGATGTCGCCGACGAAGAACCGCATCCGGCGATCGTCGAGCGTGCGCTCCATCTGGTAGTGCTTCTGCTCGTCGCGCGAGAACACGATGATCTTCCTGGCGCGGGAGGCCAGCGCGCGCTCGACGAACGCCTTGCCGAACGAGCCGGTGCCGCCGGTGACGAGCACGGTCTTGTTGTCGAGCATCGAGATCTTCGCGGTGTTCGTGATCATGACTTGGCTCCGAGCGCGCGGTGCAGCTGTTCGACGACGCGCGCGACATCGGCCGGCGCGAGCGACGGATAGATCGGCAGGGACAGGGTGCGGGCGTAGTAGCGGTCGGCGCCGGGCCGCGGCCGGGCGCGCTCGCTCGGGCAGCGCTCGGCGTGGAGCGGATGCTGGAGCAGCGGGATGTAGTGGACCTGGCTGGCGATGCCGGCATCGGCGAGCTGCTCGACCACGCGCGCGCGAGTCGTGCCGTAGCCCGCGAAGTCGATCGCGACGGCAAACAGGTGATACGCGCTGTCGCGGTCGGCCAGCTCGAGCGGCGGCGCGATCCGCGGGTCGCCGGCGAACGCGCGGGCGAGCTCCTGGCGGTAGCACGCGGCGATCGCGCGGCGCGCCGCGAGGAAGCCATCGAGCTTGGCGAGCTGGGCGAGGCCGAGCGCGCACGCGAAGTCGCTCAGCCGGTAGTTGAAGCCGAGCTCCTGGACCTCGTAGGCCCACGGTCCGGGCGGCTCGGCCTCGAAGCGATCGGCGTCGCGTTCGATGCCATGGTGGCGCAGTCGATCGATCCGGCGCTTGAGGTTCGGGTCGCGCGTGACGATCGCCCCACCCTCGCCGGTCGTGATGTGCTTGACCGGGTGAAAGCTGAACACCACCGCGTCGCTGGCGCCGGCGCCGATCGCCGTGCCCTTGTAGGTCGCGCCGAGCGCGTGACACGCGTCCTCGATCACGCGCAGGCGGTAGCGCCGCGCGATCCCGGCGATCTCGTCCATGTCGGCGGGCAACCCGCCGAGGTGGACCGGCACGATCGCGCGGGTGCGCGTCGTGATCAGGTCCTCGATCGAGCCGGGCAACAGGTTGCCCGCGCGGTCGACGTCGGCGACGCGCACCTTGGCGCCGACGTAGTACGCCGCGGCGGCGGTCGCGGAGAACGTGATCGGCGAGGTGATGATCTCGTCGTCCTCGCCGATGCCGAGCCCGGCGTAGGCGAGGTGGAGCGCGGCGGTGCCGCTCGAGCACACGCTGGCGTGGGGCGCGCCGATCCAGGCGGCGAGCGCGGCCTCGAACCGGGCGACCAGCGGCCCGCACGTGAGCAGCGGGGCGCGCAGCGCCTCGACCACCGCGGCGACGTCGGCCTCGTCGATGACCTGGCGACCGTAGGGAAGCACGACCGCCGTGGTTGCGAGGCCCGGGCCAGCGCCGTCCCCGTCGATCCGCGCGCTTGCGCGTGGAGGTGGATGTAGGACGTCGCCAGCGCTGACGGCGTCGTCAGCGAGGACGCGCGCCGTAGGCGCGGAGCCCGCGGACGCCGGCGCGCTGGCCGCCGAGCCGGACTCGCGCCGCGGCCAGGCAGGCCGCCCACGCATCCTGGCGGGCGGTGAGCTCGGCGAGCTCGGCCGGGTCGGCCGGCTCGGCCGCGAGCGCGTCGATCACCGCCTGGCGCGCCGCCATCACCGCGACGCCCGCGACGATCAGCTCGCCGACGTCGTCGGTCGCCGGCGGATACGGCGTCGCGGCGATCAGCCGGGCCACCGCGGTCATCGCGCCCGCTCGCACGCCCGGCGAAACGCGTCGCCGAGCTTGACCATCACGCGCGTCGCGTGGTCGAGCGGCGCGGTCGTCAGCTTCGCATTCGCGACCGACAGCTGATCGACCACGTAGCCGTAGAGCGCGTCGAGCTGGGCGCACAGCTCGGGCGCGGCCTTGTGGTCGAGCGCGGCGCGCAGCTGCACGACGATCTGCGACGCATGGCCGATCGCGCTTGCCTTCGCGGCGATGTCGCCACGCGTGATCGCGGCGTGAGCGTCGCCGATGTCCCGCGAGAACCGGTCGAACAGGCGCACCAGGATCTGGCTCTTGGGAGCGGATTCCAGGTCGACGGTGCGGTAGATGTTTGCCGCGCGGGCGTGCATAGAGCCTTTCGCTCAGCCCGAGCTCGACGAGCTCGTGGAGCTGGAAGACGAGGAAGACAGCGAGGTGGTCGTCGTGCCGAGGATCTTCGAGACGTACGAGGCCTGGCTGTTGAGCTGGGACATCGTCGCCTCGAGCTGGTTGAACTGATCTTGCAAGCGGGTCTGGAGCTGCGAGGCTTGGTCGTCGATCTGCGAGATCTGCGATTGCAGATCGGTCTGGCGATCCTGCAGCGACTGCGACTTCGCGGTCAGGATGCCATCGCCCGGCTCGGTATAGCCGTTCGCCATCTGGACGAACGCCTGCGACATCCCGCCGTCGACGAACAGGCTCTGCACGGCGTTCGGGTTCGCCGCGAGCGCCGAGTCCAGCGTACCGGTGTCGAGCGAGAGCATGCCGGTCGTGTCGATCGTCAGGCCGAGATCCGACATCGACATGCCGCCGAACGACTGGGTCGCGAGCTGGGCGAACGTCGCCTGGAGCTGGCGCAGGGTCGAGTCGTCGAACAGCGAGCTGGTCGGAGCGGTGGTCCCGGTGTACGTCAGCTGCTGGTTGAGCGTGGTCATGACCGCGTTGTAGCTGGACACCATCGTGCTCAGCTGGTTCGCGATCGCGTTGCTGTCCACCGCGACCGACACCTGCGTGTCGGGGTCGCCGGCGGCTTGCGCCGAGCTCGCGGTGATCGTGAGGCCGGTGACGGCGTCGTCGATCACGTTGGTCGGCCGGGTGACCTCGACGCCGTCGATCATGACCTTGGCGTCCTGTGCCGGGATCTTGATGTTGCTCGGATCGGACAGGCCGAGCCCGCCGCTCGCCGAGTCAGTGAAGGTCGGCGCGTTGGCCGTACCGGTCTTGCTCGAGGTCAGCATCAGCCGGTAGCTCGAGCCGTCGAACAGCACCGACGCGGAGACGCCCGCGCTCGCGTCGTTGATCTTCGACGCGATGCTGTCGAGCGTGTCGTTCGCCGACCACGAGATCGACGCCGGCTGGCCGGTCCCGGTCTGGATCTGCAAGCTGCCGTCGGCGGGGGCGGCGTCGCTCGCGAACGTGTTCGAGCTCGTCACCTGCGCCTGCGCCAGCTGTTCGACCCGCACGTCGTGCGAGGTCGCCATCGCGTCGCCCGACGCCGCCACCGTCACGTGCGCGTCGCTCGCGCTCGCGGTGCGGAACTGCACGTCGGACGACAGCGTCATGTTCTCGAACACGGAGCCGAGCGACGCGACCTGACTGGACAGGTTGTTGACGATCGACTCCTGGCTCGCCGCGTCCGAGATCTCCTGGTTGAGCTGCGTTTCGGGAGCCTTGGCGGCCGCCACGAGGCTGCTGATCAGCGACGTCGTGTTGAGCCCGCTAGCCAGTCCTGCGAACGTAACGGCCGCCATGGTTCACCTCCTCGACCGGCCTACTGGCCGAGCAGCTTGAGCGCGATCGACGGCAGCTGGTTCGCCTGAGACAGCACCGACACGCCGGCCTGCTCCAGGATGTTGTCCTGCGTCATCTTCGCGGTCTCCGACGCGATGTCGACGTCGGTGATCGCCGAGTTCGCGGCGGTCAGGTTCGACGTGGTGGTCGACAGGTTGCTGATCGCGTCCTGCATCCGGTTCTGGACCGCGCCGAGGTTCGCGCGCGCGGTCGAGAGCTGGGTGATCGCGGCGTCGAACGCGCCGAGCGCGGCCTGCGCGTTGGTCGCGGTCGACAGGCTCACCGACGCGAGGTGCAGCGAGGTCGACCCCAGGGTCGACGTCACCAGACGAGTGATGCTGAGCGACAGGCGGTCGTTCGACGTGTTGTTGATGCCGACCTGGAAGGTCAGGCCCGCCGACGCGCTGCCGTCGAGCAGCTGCTGGCCGTTGAAGTTCGAGGTCGCGCTGATCCGGTTGATTTCCGACGCGAGCTGCGTGAACTCGGTCTGGATGTAGCCGCGCTGGGTCGCGCCGAGCGTCGAGTTCGCCGACTCGACCGCGAGGTCGCGCATACGCGACACGATGCCCTGCATCTGGCTCATGCCGCCTTCGGCGACCTGCGACAGCGAGACCGCGTCGTTGGCGTTCTGCGACGCCTGACCGAGGCTCGAGATCTGCGACTGCAGGCTCTCGCTGATGCCGAGGCCGGCGGCGTCGTCGGACGCGCTGTTGATGCGCATGCCGCTGGACAGCCGCTCGATCGAGGCCGAGAGCGAGTTCTGGGTCTTGTTGAGATTCTGCTGGGCTTGAAGAGACGTGACGTTGGTGAGGAGCGAGATCGACATGGTTTCTTCCTGGTTGTTGTTGGACCTCGTCGGTCCCGCACACTGACTCGTCCGGCTCCGGAACCTTGATAGGCCCGCGGGAGCGATCAGCCGGTCGTCGTCGGCTGATTGCCGAGCAGCTGGATCACGTTCGCCGACACGGTCTGCGAGACCTGCAGCGCCTGGCTCGCCTTCGCGAGATCGCTGGCGGCGGTCACGGTGTCGACCTCGACGTAGTTCGAGATCGTCTGGGCGAGGTCGGTCTGGAGCGTGCCGTTGCTCGAGGTCGCGTCGCTCAGCACGTCCATCGCGCCGCCGAGCTGGCCGCGCGCGGCGGCGACCTGCGTCACCGCGGTATCGAGATCGGGAAGGGTCTGGGCGAGCGCGGTCGTGTCGTTGCTCGACAGCGCGCTCGCGACCTTGGCGAGCAGCGGCAGCACGTCGACCCCGTCGGCCGCGGTCAGCGCGGAGCCCGCGACGGTGACCTGCGTGGTCGTGGCCTCGCTGATCGAGACGCTGCGCGCCGCGCTGTCGCCCTGATACGCGCCGGTCGAATCGAACGGCTGGGTGAGCGAGTCCGATCCGGCGAGCAGATACTCGCCGCTCGGGCCCTGCGCGTTGGCCGCGCCGAGCGCGGACTGGAACAGGCCGGTGACCTCGGTGGCGAGCTCGGCCCGCTGGCTCGCGTTGTAGGTCGCGGACGCGCCCTGCACGGCGAGCGCGCGCACCTGCGACACGATCGTGCCGATCGACGACAGCGCGCCGTCGGTCGCCTGCAGCTGGTTCTGGCTCGCCTGCATCGCGGTCGTGATGCCCTGCGACAGCGTCTGGTGGAGCTTCGCGCGCTGCGCCGCGATCCACGCCGACGGATCGTCGGACGGCTCGGAGACCCGGAGGCCGCTCGACACCGCCTGCGAGGCGCTCGCCACCGCCGACTGATCGTTCAGCGTCGCCTGGACGGCGAGATCGATCATTCGGTTTCCGGTGATGCGCACGGCGGCTCCTAGATGTTCTCGATCAGGTTGGTCAGCATGTCGTCGACGGTCGAGACGACCTTGATCATCGCGTTCGAGGCGTTCTCGAACTTGGACAGGTTGGTCATCTCTTCCTGGGTGTCGACGCCGGCGAGCGAATCTTGTAGTCCGGCGAGGTTCTGCGACACGATCGTGTCCTGCTGGACGTCGGCCTGCGCGCTGGACGCGGCCTGCGCGACGTCGCCGACGATTCCGACCGCGGCGTCGCCGAGCGTCTGGGTGCCGCCCGACGCCACGTTCTGCGAGCCGAGCGCGAACAGCGCGAGCGCGCCGGTGTTGTCGCCCGGGCCGGCGCCGGGCGCGGCGACCGCGAGCAGCTTGGAATTCGCGGCGAGCGCGGGATCGACCGCCATCGCCTGCGCGGCGCCCGCGACCTGGGTGAGCGCGGTGAACATCGGGCGGCCGGTCACGCCGTCGAGCCCTGCGTTCGCGGTGCTCACGCTGTTCATGCTGGTCGTGACGTCGTACGCGAGCTGGTCGAGCTGGTTCGCGGTGGTCGCGAGCGTGCCGTCGCGCAGCTTGAGCTCGCCGCCGATCGAGCCGCCGGAGACCTGCGCGGTGACGTCGCGCTGGCTCGCGCCGTCGCTGACGACCAGCCTGGAGAACCCGGTGGTCGGATCGGGCGTGGTGGTGAGCGACGCGGCGTGCGTGCCGTCGACCAGCACCGCGCCGCCATCGAGCACGTAGCGCATCTGACCGTTGCCGTCGATCTGGGTCGTGCCGCCGACCAGCGCCGCGAGCTGGTTCGCGATCTTGTCGCGCGCGTCGAGCGCGTTCGGGTCGCCGGTCTTGGCGACCGCGGCGTTGGCCGCGGCGAGCTGGTTGGCGAGCGCGGTCGCGCTCACCGCCTCGGTCTGGATCTGCGAGTCGGCATCGTCGCGCGCGCTCGCCACCGACGCCGCCTTCTGCTGGATGCCCGACACCAGCTGCTCGGCGGAGGTGACCACCGCGTCGCGCGACGTCGAGTCGGTCGGGTCGGCGGCGACCTGGCTGAGCGACGAGAACAGCGTGCCGAGCTGCTCGTCGATCGTCGGCCCGCCGTCGGCGAGCGCCGACTGCACGTCGCCGAGCGCGTCGGAGTAGGTCTGCGACATCGCGAGCGTGCCCGACGACACCTGGATCCGGCCGGCGAGGATCGTGTCCTGGCTGCGCGTGGTCGCGCCCGCGACCACGCCGCCGACGTCGGGCGAGCCGTCGAGCGCCTCGAGGTCGACGCTCTCGCGCGAATAGCCGACCGTGTTGGCGTTCGCGATGTTGTTGGTCGCGACCGCGACGCCGGCGTTCTGCGCCGTCATGCCGTTGGCGCCGAGCGTGAGCAATGACAGCAGGTCCGACATCAGTACGCGGCGAGCTTCCGCCCTCCCTGGCTGTAGGCGCGGCGCGCGTGACGGTCGTAGCCGCCGGTCGGCTCGTAGCCGAGCAGCTTGCGCACGGCGGTGGCCGCCGCGGCCGCGAGCATCGCGTTGGCGCGGGTCTCGGCGCGCAGCGCGCCGAACAGCGCGCGCAGCTCGGCCGCGTCCTGTGGCGCGAGCGCCTTGCGCTGCTCGTCGAGCGCGAACGCGACGTACTGCTTGTGCGCGGCGGCGTCGGCCAGCCGCGCGTGATCGAGCGCGACGATCGCGGCGCGCTCCTGGGCGAGCACGTGACGCAGCTCCTCGCCGAGCTCGCGGATCTTGTCGAGGCTCACGAGCCCCTCGCCAGCTCGTCGTCCACGATCATCGAAGCCAGCTTGTCGAGGTCCACCGGATACGCGCCCGCGTCGACCAGCTCGCGGATCCGCTGGATCCGGCTGGTCAGGTTCGGCGAGGCCGGATCGACGCTCGACGCCGCGGCCGGCGACAGCTGGACCACCGACGCCGGCGTCGGCGCCGGAGCCGGTTTCTGCGCCGGTTGGGGCGAATCCTTGTCGAAGGTGGTCGGGGTGACCGGGGTCTTCGGGTCGATGCGCATGGGGTCCTCTGGTCATCGCTTCGTCCGCGCCCCGGAAGTGTTGAGAGGTAGTAGCGGCGCCGGGTCCACCGTCGCCCCGTCGTGGCGGACCTCGAAGTGCAGGTGGGGGCCGGTCGAGTACCCGGTCGTTCCAACCTTGCCGATCTCCTGGCCGACCTGGACCTGGTCGCCGACATGTACGTCGACCGACGAGAGGTGCGCGTAGCGGGTCTCGAACCCGTTGGCGTGGCGGACGGTGATGAGGTTTCCGTAGGTCCCGGCCGGGCCGGCGTGGGTGACCGTGCCGGCCGCGGCGGCCGAGACCGGCGTGCCGGTCGGCGCCGCGAGGTCGAACCCCGGGTGCT
>DATJAE010000185.1:0-61678 GCA_035516595.1 Kofleriaceae bacterium
GCGCCGCGGCGTCGCTCGCGGTCTCGCCGCCCGGCCTGGTCGTCTCGGCCGATGCCGCGCCGGTCGCGTTCTCGGTCACCGCGACCGACGCGCACGGCAACGCGACGACCGATCTCGGCGCGCTGACCTGGTCGACCAGCGGCCCGATCTCGACGCTCGTTGCGACCGGCGTGCTCGATCCGCACACCGCGGGCAGCGGCGCGGTGATCGCGACCAGCTCGCATGGCCCGAGCGCCTCGGCGCCGGTGACGATCGCCCCCGGCCACGCCGCCGTGCTCGCGGTCGCGCCGGCCACGCTCGACGTCGCGCAAGGCGCATCCCCGGTCGCGTTCACCGTCACCGCGAGCGACGGCGACGGCAACGCGACCTCCGACCTCGGCACGATCACGTGGTCGAGCGCCGGTGGGATCGGCACGATCGATCCGGTGAGCGGGGTGCTCGCGCCGGTCGCGCCGGGGACCGGCACGGTGCGCGCGACCAGCTCGTACGGCGCGTTCGACGATACCGGGGCGATCCGCATTCGCCGGCCGGTCGCGCTGTCGGCCACGCTCGCCGCGCCCGCGGTGGTCGACGTCGGCCAGAGCTTCACCGTCACGATGACGATCGGCAACGCCGGCGACTCGGCCGCGACCGGCGTCGCGCCGTGCGCGCTCGTGCCGAGCGGCAGCGGCGCCGCGACGCTGGTGTCGGGACCGACGCCGCCGACCACGGCGATCGCGCCGGGTGGCTTCGCGAGCCAGAGCTTCACGTTCACCGCGACCACCGCGGGGTCGCTCGTGCTGTCGGCGTGCGCGACCGGCAGCGACTCGTTCACGCTGCAAGCGGTCACCGCGCCGGTCGCGAGCTCGCCCGCGATCGCGATCGAGACCGGCGCCGCATTGACCGCCTCGCTGTCGATCCCCGCGACGCTCGGCCGCGGCGAGCCGTTCACCGCGACCATGCTCGTCACCAACACCGGGCAGGCCGCGGCGATCGGCGTCCAGCCGTCGCTGCTCGTGCGCACCGGCACGGGCGGCGCGGCGCTGTCGGGCCCGGCGCCGGGCGCGACCACGATCGCCGGCGGCGGCAACGCGACGTTCACCTGGACGTACACCACGAGCTCGGTCGGCACGCTCCGGCTGTCGGGCAGCGCGTCGGGCAGCGACGCGGCGACCTCGGCGACCGTGACGTCGAACGTGGCGCAGACCGCGCTCGCCTCGATCGTCGAGGCCGACCTGGTCGCCACCGACCCGTTCGGCGACGGCTCGAAGTTCGCGTTCGTCGCCGGCTACGAGGGCGAGCTGATGCTCGGCCCCAACGACGCCGGCACCGAGGCCGAGCAGATGTTCTCCGACGGCACCGGCGCCGCGACGCTCGACTTCGCGTTCGCGCCCGACACCACCGGCGGCAACACGATGCAGAACACGTCGGCCGCGCCGTATCCCGCGCTCGGCGCGACCGGCTGCACCGCGAACACGCCGGCGTGCGGCCCCGACAACGAGAACGGCCGCGGCATGTTCACGACCGTCACGGTCGCCGGCCAGGACTGGCTGATCGCGGGCGGCGCGCGCACCAGCGGCAACCTCGACTACGTCTACATGACGACCGGCAGCGCCCCGACGCTCGAGCTCGACTACGTCGACCTCACGTCGATCTCGAACGCGAACGCGCTCGCGATCTCGGCGATCGCCGCGGTGAACGACGTGGTCTACATCGGCATGGCGAGCAGCAACACGACCTATCGCCCGGTCCTGGGCGCGCTGTCGACCATGCCGGCCGCGCCTGGCCTCGATCCCGGGCCGACCGATCTCGTCGACCTGAACGCGGACAGCAGCAAGCTCAAGGGCACGAGCGTCGCGCGGATCGACGCGATGGCTGCGTTCCAGAGCCGGCTCGTGGTCGCCAACGCCAACGCGTGGTTCGCGGCGACCGTCGCGGTGCCGGGTGACATGAAGACCAACGCCAGCAACTGGCACGAGATCACGCCGGGTGGCGGCAACTACACCAACAAGACATCGATCAGCGACAGCAAGACCAGCAACATCACGCCCGCCGATCGCGCGGTGCCGCAGCTCGCGCAGTTCGGCGGCCGGCTGTTCGTCGCGCGCAACACCACGACCGGGCCGCAGCTGTGGTCGTGCAACCCGGCGCAGACCGGTGATCCGACGATCTGCGATCCGCCGGACTGGACGCTGGTCGCGCCGAACACGGTGAACTGCTTCCTCATCCTGTGCAGCGGCGATCCGCTGATCACGAGCTTCGACGACGGCTCGCTGACCGCGATCACGATGGTGGTCGCGACCGCGCACTACCTGTACGTCGGGTTCGACGGGACCAACGGCGTCGAAGTGTTCCGCACCGCGAACCCGGCCGCGACGTCGCAGTCCGACTTCGAGGGCACCGGCGGGTGCAACGCGGCATCGCACGACGCGAACCACTGCGACGGCTACGGGGGCGTCGGGCTCGGCACGAGCGCGACGCGGATCTTCGATGCCAAGGCGCTGACGTTTTCCGGCACGACCTCGGTGTGGATGACGATCGGAGATGGCTCGACGCCGGTGGCGCTGGTGAGCTTGCCATGAAGCGACTGTCCACCGAGGAGCGCGCCCGCGCGGATCGCGTGCTGGTCGTCGACGACGAGCCGGTGATCCAGGAGCTCGTGCGCGAGGTCATGTACGATCACGTGACGATCGCCGCGGGCTCGCTCGCCGAGGCGCGCGCGATCGTCGAGTCCGGCCAGGAGTTCGAGGTCGCGCTGGTCGACAAGAACCTGCCCGACGGCTCGGGCATCGACCTCGTGCGCTGGCTGCGCAAGGCGCGGCCCGACACCGAGGCGCTGATCATCACCGGCTATCCGTCGATGGACTCCGCGCTCGAGGCGATCTCGATCGGCGCGATCGACTACCTGGTCAAGCCGATGCGCGACATCAACGAGCTGCGCCTGCGCATCGGCAATGCCTGTCACATCGTGCGCCAGCATCGCTCGGAGGCCGCGCTGATCTCGGCGCTGCGCGACAGCGAGGAGCGCTACCGCGAGCTGTTCGAGGCCACGCCCGACGCCGTGCTGGTGCTCGACAGCGAGACCCGCGACGTGGTCGACGCCAACAGCGCGGCCGAGCGGCTGTACGGCCGGCGGCGCGGCGAGCTCGTCGGCATGCGCGGCGCGGCGCTGACCGCGCGCGAGCCGGCGCCGGTGGTGCGCGACGGCACGGTGCTGCGCCGCGAGCTGCGTGCCGACGGCACGACCGTGCCGGTCGAGGTCACGACCGGCGTCGCGCGTCACGGCGCGCGCGCGCTCGCGGTCGAGGTGGTGCGCGACGTCTCCGAGCGCGAGGCGCGCGACCTGCTCGAGAAGCGGCTCGCGCGGTCGAGCCGGCTCGAGGCGCTCGGCCGGCTCGCCGCAGGCGTCGCGCACGACTTCAACAACCTGCTGTGCGTGATCATGACGAGCGCGGAGTTCGCGGGCGACGCGATGCGCGACGGCGGGCTTCCGGCAGGCGACCTCGATCAGATCCACCAAGCGGTGACCAGCGCGGCGTCGCTGACCCGCCAGCTGCTCGCGTTCAGCGGTCGCCAGTTCGCGCGCCCGCAGGTGATCGACCTCAACGCGCGGGTCGAGCTGGTCGTGCGCATGCTCGAGCGCACGCTCGGCGCGCGGGTCAAGGTCGCGCTCGACCTCGCGCCCGAGCCGATCCTCGTCAACATCGATCCGGGCCAGCTCGAGCAGGTGCTGACCAACCTCGCGGTCAACGCACGCGACGCGATGCCGGGCGGCGGCACGCTGACCATCGTGACCCGCGCCGAGGGCGGTGGCGCGCAGATCCGCATGCGCGACACCGGCACCGGCATCGCGCCGCACGTGCTGCCCGAGATCTTCGAGCCGTTCTTCACGACCAAGGGGCCGGAGAAGGGCACCGGGCTGGGCCTGGCCACGGTGCGCGAGGTCGTGCAGCGCTGCGGCGGCCGGGTCGGCGCCACCTCCGAGCTCGGCGCGGGCACGACGTTCGAGCTCTGGCTGCCGAAGGCGATCGGCGACTCGCCGCAGGCCACGGCCGCGCTGCCGCAGACCGTCGTGGGCGGGCGCGGCGAGGACGTGCTGCTCATCGAGGATGATCCGCGCGTGCGCGATGCGGCGCGCCGCGTGCTCGCCGGGGCGGGCTACGCGGTGCACGAGGCGGCCAGCGGCGAGGACGCGCTCGCGCGGGTCGAGCGCGGCCAGCACGTCGACGTCGTGGTCGCCGACCTCGAGCTGCCCGGGATCAGCGGCGTCGAGTGCGTGCGCCGGCTCGCGGCGTCCGCGTCGCTCAAGATCGTCTACACCTCGGGCCTGGCGTCCGATCCGCGCGGCGGCGAGCGCGGGCAGGCGTTCCTGCCCAAGCCGTACGCGCCCGACGACCTGCTGCGCACCGTGCGAAAGGCGCTCGACGTATGAGCGTGGCAGGAAAGCTCTTCCTGATCCTGTTGTTCGTCGCGCTCGCGCCGCTCGTCGTGTTCTCGGTGACCGCGCTGCGCGCCCACGAGCAGGCGCTGGTCGCCGATCGCTCGGAGCTCCACCACAAGACCGCCGAGTCGGCCGCGCGCGCGACCGCGGCCTCGCTCGACGCCGTGCACCGCACGGTCGCCGGGCTCGCGCGCACCATCCCGTGGAGCCAGCTGTCACCCGAGGAGCGCGACGGCGCGCTGGTGCTGGTCTACGAGCAGCTCGACGACATCGCGGTGGTCGAGCTGGTCGACGCCAGCGGCGCGAAGGTCGCCGGCATCGCGCACGACGCCAAGGGCCAGCACCCGCCCGCGCCGGAGGCGTTCGCGCTCGCGATCCCGACCGGCGAGCCGATCGCGGGCGCGCCGGCGCCGGTCGTACCGATCGCCGTGCCGGTGGTCGGTCCGGGCGGCGCGAGCTGGACGCTCGCGGTCGGGCTGTCGCTGCGCGGCATCTGTGCCGACCTCGCTGCCGCGAGCCCGCCCGGCATCGCGACCCGGCTGGTCGGTGCCGGCGACACGCCGCTGTGCGGCGGCGGCGCGGCCACCGGCGACGAGCTGCGCGCGAGCGTGACGCTCGACCATGGCTGGACCGCGATCGCCGAGCAGCCGCGCGCCGCCGCGCTCGCGTCGCTCACGCAGATTCGCCGGCAGTCGATGTTCTGGGTCGGGCTCGGCGTGCTCGCCGCGATCGCCGCGGGGCTCGCGCTCACCCAGATCATTCGCCGCCCGCTGCGTGCGCTGTCGATCGGCGCCGAGGCGATCGCGCGCGGCGAGCTCGAGCATCGCGTCGGGATCGGCGGCCGCGACGAGTTCGCCGCGCTCGCCCGCACGTTCAACCGGATGAGCGGCGAGCTCGATCGCAAGACCACCGAGATCCGCGCGTGGAACGAGGACCTGCAGCGCCGGGTCGACGCGCGCACCGCCGAGCTCAAGGACGCGCAGGACCAGCTGCTGCAGTCGCGCAAGCTCGCCGCGATGGCCGCGCTCGGCGCGGGCGTCGCGCACGAGATCAACAACCCGCTGGCCGGCGTGCTCGGCATGACCCAGCTCGTGCTCGCGCGGGCCGACACGCTCGACGAACGCACCGCGCGCAGCCTCAAGACGATCGAGCGCGAGGCGCTCCGCGTGCGCGACATCGTCGAGCGCATGTCGGATCTCGCGCAGGAATCGGTGCGCGACGCGGTGCGGGTCGATGTCGCGCAGGTGGTCGAGGCCGCGGCCGCCGCGCACGCCGATCGGATCGCCGCCGGCAAGGTCGAGCTCGAGCGCGCGTTCACCGCGCAGCCGCACGTGCTCGCGAACGCGGCGCAGCTCCAGCACGCGGTCAGCCAGCTGGTCGACAACTCGCTCAAGGCGATGCCGGGCGGAGGCAAGCTGCGGCTCGCGGTGCGCACGATCGAGGACGAGCTGGTCGCGATCGACGTCTGCGACTCCGGTCGCGGCATCGCGCCCGACCTGCTCGACAAGATCTTCGAGCCGTTCTTCACGACCAAGGACGACTGGCGCGGCGCCGGGCTCGGGCTCACGCTCGCGCATCGCATCGTCGAGGCCCACCAGGGCCGGATCCGCGCGCACAGCACGGTCGGCGCCGGCACCACGATGACGATCACGCTGCCGATCGCGCGGCGGGGAGCGCACCTGGCATGAGCGGCGATCCCATCGAGCGCCTCCAGCAGCTCGCCGCGCTCGGCGAGATCGGCGCGGGCGTCAGCCACGAGACGCGCAACCTCATGAGCGCGATCCTCGGGTTCGCGCAGGTCGGCAAGCGCGCCGACGATCCCGACAGCGCGCGCCGCTACTTCGAGCTGATCGAGCGCGAGTCGATGCGTTGCCTCGAGATCCTCGAGCGCTACCTCCAGTTCGGCCGCGCCGACGGCGGTGAGCCGGTCGACGTCGATCTCGGCCGCGCGATCCAGCAGATCGCGAACGCCACCGGCCACCAGCTCGCGATGCGCCGGATCAAGCTGGTGGTCGCGCTCGCGGCGCAGCCGATCGTCCACGCGCGGTGCGACGCGCTGCAACAGGTCTTGCTCAACCTCGTGATCAACGCGATGCACGCCACGCCGGGCGGCGGCGAGATCGCGATCGCGACCGCGCGCAGCGGCGAGCTCGTCGAGATCGCGGTGAGCGACACCGGATGCGGCGTGCCCGCCGAGCTGCGCGAGCGGATCTTCGAGCCGTTCTTCACGACCAAGCCGAGCGGCGAGGGCACCGGGCTGGGCCTGGCGCTGTGCCGCCGCATGATCGAGGCGCAGGGCGGCACGATCGAGCTCGATCCCACCACCGCGAGCGGCGCGCGCTTCGTGGTCCGGCTGCCGGTGAAGCGATGGTGAAATCCTTCGCCGCCGCGCTCGCCGCGATCGCGCTCGTCGCCGCGCTCGGCTACGCGCTGCGCGATCGGCTGTTCGGCGGCGCGCCTGCGGTGGCACCGGTCGCGGCTGCACCGCGCGCGCTGGCCGACGCCGGCGTCTCGCCCGACGCCGCGCCGGTCGATCGCCGCACCGTGGTGGTCGACCTGCACGGCACGGTCGAGAAGCAGGTCGGCGAGCGCTGGGTCGCGATCGGCGCCGGCGATCGCCTGCTCGAGCAGGACACGATCCGCACCGGCGACGGCGCGAGCGCACACCTCCAGACCGGCGATCAGCTGGTCGAGCTCGGGGATCGCTCCGAGGTCACGGTCGGCGAGATCTCGGCGAGCGTGGCGGACTACATGCTCGCCGAAGGCCGGGTGACCGCGACCACCGGCGAGCGCGGCCGCGCGATCCGGATCGAGACGCGCGGCACCGACGCGGTCGCCGAGTCCGCGAGCGGCCGGTTCGACGTCGCGTCGACCGGCGCCGGGCAGGTCGCGGTGGCAGCGGAGCACGGCGATGTCCAGGTCAGCGCGCACGGCACCAGGGTCGCGGTGCACGCCGGCGAGCAGACCGTGGTCGCGGCGGGCGCGACGCCGGCCGCGCCGAGCAAGATCCCGCCGTCGCTGTTCCTCAAGGTCAGCGCGGCGGGCGGCGGTCGCGATCCGGTGGCGGCGCTGCACGGCCAGACCGCACCGGGTGCGGTGGTGAGCATCAACGGCACGCGGACGATGGCCGACGACCGGGGTGGCTTCACCTCGCACGTCGCGCTTGCCGCCGGCGACAACGTGATCGTGGTGAGCGTCGAGGATGCGACCGGACGCGCCACGCAGAAGGTGATCAAGCGCAGCCTCGATCGCTCGGGCCCGAAGGTCTCGACCGAGGTCGACTGGCGATGAGGGCGCTCGCGATCGTCGCCTTGCTCGCCGCGCCGGCCGCTGCGGGCGAGCTGCGCTCGGCGGGCCCGCTGGCGATCCGCGCGCCCGACGGTCTGGTGCTCGGCCGCGACGCGACCGCGGAGCTGCGCTGGCGCGCCGCGGCCGGGCTGCGCCTGGTGGCCAGCGCCGGCGCGATCGCCGCGCCCGCACGCGAGGGCGGCGAGCTGCGCGCGACCTGGACGCTGCCGGCCGAGCACCGCCCGCAGATCGCGATCGTCGCGGCGATCGGCGACGACGGCGCGGTGCGCGACTGGATCGCCGTGCCGCTCGCCGGGCAGGCGCGGATCAAGGTCGAGACCGCGCCGCGCGCGAGCGTGACGGTCGCGCTCGACCGCCAGACGTTCGGCCCGGTCACCGCCGATTCGCGCGGGATCGCGCTGGTGCCGGTCGTCGTGCCGCCCGGCGTCACCGACGCCGAGGCCACGAGCACCAGCACGTGGGGCACGACCACGCACGAGCCGGTCGCGCTCGGCGCGCCGCCCGCGCCGCGCGGGCTCGCGGTGTGCGCGCCCGCCGGTGATCGCGTGCGGGTGATCGCGACCACCGCGCTCGGTGCGCCGGCCACCGCCGTGCCGCAGCTCGCGGTCTCGGCGGGTCGCGCGGCGCCGCTCGTCGCGGTCGCGCCCGGCGTGTTCGAGGCCGCGGTGGCGAGCGACGACGTCGCGGCCGCGTCGATCACCGCCACCGCCGAGCTCGGCGACGGCGCGCCCGCCGTGCGCTGCGAGCTCGCCGTGCCGCCCGAGCCGCCGTCGGCGATCGCGCTGGTCGCCGATCGCGCCGCGTTCGCCTCGGGCGGCGCGCCGATCGAGCTGCGCGCGACGCTCGCCTACGCCGGTCATCGCCGCCCGCTCGCGGTCGCCGCGATCGCGCTCGAGCCCGAGCTCGGCGCGATCGAGCCGGCGGGGCGGGACGGCGCCACGTTCATCGCGCGCTGGCAGCTGCCCGCGGCGTTCGGCGGCCGCACGCGCGCCCGCGTGCGGGCCCGCGTCGCCGGCGTCACCACGGCGCTGACCGTCGAGCTCGTCCCCGGCCCGGCCGCGCGGATCGTCGCGCCGCCGCCCGCACCGGTGCGCGCCGACGGCCGCACCGCCGGCCAGCTGGTCGCGCGCGTGGTCGATCGCGCCGGCAATCCGATCGCGCACGCCGAGCTCGCGGCGCGCGGCCGCGGCCGGCTCGGCGCGTTCGCCGCGCGCGGCGACGCGCTGGTCGCGAGCTACGTGGCGCCGGAGAGCCACGACGGCGGCAGCGACACGGTCGAGCTCGCCGCGGCCGGCGTGTCCGCGCGCGTCGCGGTCCCGCTCGAGCCCGAGCCGTATCGCTTCGCGCTCGACGCGCGGCTCGGCTACCTCACCAACTTCGGCCGGATCGCGGCGCCGGTCGGCGTGCTCGCCGGCAGCGTGCGGATCCTCGACCACGTGCTGGTCGGCGGCGAGCTCGCCGGCTATCGCGCGGCGTTCGACGCGCCCGCCGGCGGCGAGACCGTCGCGGCGCAGATCACGGCACTTCCCGTGCTCGCGCGCGTCGCGTACCAGCGCGCGCTCGGCGGGATCGAGCTGACCGGCGGCGCCGGCCTCGGCGTCGCGTTCGCCGAGACGCGGGTGAGCTCGCCGAGCGCCGGCGACGCGACCGGCGCGACCGAGGCGCTCGCGGGCTCGGCGTTCGCCAGCGCCTCGACGCGGCTCGGCCCGGGCCGCGCGCTGGTCGAGGCCGAGTACGTGCAGGCGACGATCGGCGGCGCGGTCTCGGGCCGGATCGGCGGGCTCGTGCTCGGCGCCGGCTACGGCTTCGATCTGTGAGTCACCACAGCCGCACGCGCTGCTTCGGCGCGAGGTAGTACTTGTCGCCCGGCCTGACGCCGAATGCCGCGTACCACGCGTCGATGTTGCGGGTCGGGCCGATCACGCGAAACTCCGGCGGGCTGTGCGGGTTCGACAGGATCTGCTGGCGCATCTTCGCGTCGCGGTACTTCGACCGCCAGATCTGCGCGAACCCGAGGAAGAACCGCTGATCGCCGGTGAAGCCATCGAGCACCGGCGCCGGCTTGCCGCCGAGCGACAGGTGATAGGCCTTGAGCGCGATCGTCACGCCCGACAGATCGCCGATGTTCTCGCCCATCGTCAGCTTGCCGTTGACGTGCAGCCCGGGCAGGCCCTCGTAGCTGTCGAACTGCGCGCCGAGCGCCGCGGTGCGCGCCTCGAACGCCTTGCGATCGGCCGGCGTCCACCAGCTCTCGAGGATGCCGGCGCCGGTGTACTTGCTGCCCTGGTCGTCGAAGCCGTGGCTGATCTCGTGGCCGATCACCGCGCCGATCCCGCCGTAGTTGACCGCGTCGTCCGCGTCCGGATCGAAGAACGGCGGCTGCAGGATCGCGGCCGGGAAGAAGATCGAGTTGAGCAGCGGCGTGTAGTACGCGTTGATCGTCGGCGGGGTCATGCCCCACTCGTTGCGATCGACCGGCTCGTCGAGCCGATCCAGCCGGTAGTGCCACTCGAACACGTCGCTGCGCTCGATGTCGCCGATCAGATCGTCGCGCTCGATCACCAGGCCCGAGTAGTCGCGCCACTTGTCGGGATAGCCGATGTGCGGGGTGAACGCGTGCAGCTTGTCGAGCGCCTTCTTTCGGGTCGCGGGCGTCATCCAGTCGATCGATCGGATGTCGGCGTCGTACGCCTTCAAGAGATTGGCGACCAGCTGCTCGGCCTTGGCCTTGGCGGCCGGCGGGAAGTAGCGCGCGACGTAGCGCTTGCCGAGCGGATGGCCGAGCCGCTCGTCGAGCAGGTGGACGCCGCGGGTGTCGCGCGGCAGCTGCTTCTCCTGGCCGCCGAGCACCTTGCCGTAGAACGCGAAGTCGGCGTCGTCGAACCGCGCCGGCAGGTAGTCGGCGACGTCGTGCAGGTAGTGGGTGACCAGCCAGTCGCGCCACACCTCGATCGGCGTCGCCGCGAACACCTTTGCCATCTCGGGGAACGCGGTGTTCTCGCGCACCACCAGCTTGCGCGGGCCGTGCGGCCCTTCGGTCGCCACGCCCTGCGCCGAGAAGTACGCCGCCCACGGAAAGCCCGGCGCGTACGCGGTGAGCTCGGCGATCGTCATCGGGTTGTAGACCTTGTCGGCCTCGCGCCGCGCGGCGGCCGGCCAGTGCGCCTTCGCGATCTCGGTCTCGAGCTTGAACACCGCGTCGGCGCGCCGCGCCGCGTCCTTGGCGCCGGTCAGGCCGAGCATGGTCGCGAGGTACTTCTTGTAGGCCTCGCGCGTGGTCGCGAGCGCCGGATCGTCCTTGAGGTAGTAGTCGCGATCCGGCATGCCGAGCCCGGCCTGCGCGATCGTGACGACGTAGCGGGTCGATGCCTTGGCGTCGGGCGTGACGCCGGTGCGGAACAGCGCGTCGGTCGCGCGCTCGCGCGTGCCCATCGCGCGCGCGACCTCCTCGAGCGTCGCGAGCGATGCGAAGTAGCGCAGGTCCGGCTCGATCGGCCGCAGGCCGTTCGCCTCGATCCGCCGCGTATCCTCGAACGCGTCGTAGAGGTCGCGCAGCTTGCGGCCCTCGTCGTCGAGCTTGTCGGGCGGCGTGGCGTCGAGCTCGCGCGCGAGCTCCTTCATCCGGTCCTCGCTCAGGATCTGCAGATCCTGGAACGCGCCGGCGCTCGTGCGATCCGGCGGGATCACCGCGCTCGCGAGCCACTTGCCGTTGGCGTAGCGGAAGAAGTCGTCGCCGGGCTTGACGCTGGTATCCATCGACGCGAGGTCGACGCCCCATGCGCCGAACCGGGCATGCGGCGCCGGATCGGCGACCAGCGCGCTCGAGATCAGCAGGAGACCGAGGCCGAGCGCGCGAGGCATCATGCGAGTCTCGTACCACGGGTGCGGCGCCGCGGCGTGTCTCGCGGCGCTGCGACACGTGCGACCACCTGGGCGTCGTCTCGAGGTCGGCTGGCTGTTCTAGGATGCGCGCATGCGTCTGCTCGTCCTCGCGCTCGCCGCGTGCAGCGGCTCGCCCGTACCCGCCGCAAACCCCGCCAGGCCCGCACCGCCGCCCGCCGATGCCGCGATCGATGCCGCGATCGATGCCGCGCCGGATGCCGGCGTGCCCGCCGCGGTGCAGGCCGCACCGCCGTGGATCTTTCGCTTTCACACCGCGCAGCGCACGGAGACCTGGACGCTGCGCTACGCCGACGGTGCGGCCGAGCTCGTGGTCGAGGCCGCGTCCGGCACGACGCGCTACCTCGGCACCGCGGTCGACGGTGACTCGCTCGCCGTGCGGGTCGCCACGTCGGCCGCGAAGCTCGCGCTCGACTGCAAGCACGCGCACCGGGCGATCAGCGCGAAGTGCAACGACACCAAGGCCAGGCCGATCGACGTGCTCGATTGCTATCACCCGGACTTCAAGGAGCCGATGCCGTTCGCGCAGGCGCCGGGGATCGAGTACGTCGTGGACGCGACGTGCTCGGGGTATCGCTCGATCGCGCCGTAGCTCGATGAGCCGTTCCGAGCGGCTCGCGGCTCTCGGTGCCATGTCGAGATCGCTTGTTACGGCCGCGTTACTCGCGTGGTGGTGCGGATGCTCGAAGCCGTCGCACCAGGGACCGGCCGACAGCGCCGCCGGCGATGCGGCTGTCGACGCGGGGTCGGGCATCGGCAGCGACGGCGTCGACGATCGCTACTGTGGTCCGGGCGACGTGCCGATGTTCGGGACGGCGGATGGCGTCGCCGCGCTGCCGATCGCGTGCACCTACACCCATCGCGAGGGCTCGCCGTCGCCCGGCGCGGTCGTCAAGGTGTGCCCGCGCGCCGAGTGCGACTTCCAGGATGTCGGCGCGGCGCTCGCGGCGGCGACGTGCGGCACGACGATCTCGATCGAGGCGCGCGATCCCACGACCGGCGCGCAGCAGACCTACACCGCCAACGCGGTCACCGCCACCGCGGCGTGCCCGGCCGATCAGTGGATCACGGTCGCGACCGATCGCGTCGACGATCCGAGCTTCCCGGCCGAGGGTCAGCGCATCACGCCGTGCTGGGCCGGCAAGCCCGCGCTGCACGGCCGTCCCGCCTACGCGTGTCCACCCGGCGGCGCCGGCGTGTACATGCCCAAGCTGATCTCGACGAGCGCGAACACGCCGGTGCTCGCGGTCGACGGCGCGAGCCACTGGCGGTTCATCGGCCTCGAATTCGCGACCACCACCGGCAAGCAAGAAGGCGCGGTGGTCACGACCGGCTCGGACGCGGGCGGAGGCGATCACATCATCCTCGATCGCGTGGTGGCGCACGGCGGCGACACCGCCGACGGCCAGAACACGGTCGACGTCGAGGACGGCGTCAAGTTCGCCGACACCACCCACGGCGCGCTGGTCGACAGCTACCTGTACGACTTCATCTGCGTGAACAGCTGCATCGATTCGCACGGCGTCTCGCTCGGCGGCAACGGCACGCGCACCGAGGGCCCGATCAAGGTCGTCGACAACTACATCGAGGCCTCCGGCGAGAACATCTTCAGCGGCGGCGGCGGCGACGGCGGCGACAGCGGTTGCTGCACGACCGACACCGACCTCGAGCTCCGCCGCAATCACCTCTACAAGCCGACGTTCTGGCAGGTGTCGCAAGGCTGCGATGCCGGTCAGCCCGGCTGCACGTGCGCCCCCGACGGCAGCAAGTGCTCGATCCCGAACCCGGACCCGTACTCCCAGACCACCAAGGTCATCGTGAAGAACAACACCGAGTTCAAGAACGGCCAGCGCATCCTGCTCGAGGGCAACGTGTTCGAGAACAACTGGGGCGGCCAGAGCGACCAGTTCGGCACCGCCGTGCTGTTCGGTCCGCGCAACCAGAGCCGCCACGCCGGCGGGGTCAAGATCACGGCCACCTCGGACGGCAGCGGTACGCTGGTCGCGAGCAGCGACTTCTTCACGCCCGACGTGGTGTCGAGCTACTGCACGGTGCCCGGCCACTGCTACGTCACCTACAACGGCGTCGTCTACGAGGCGACGAGCTACCTCGACGCGCGCCACGTGGTGGTGACGCCGGCACCGCCCGCGAGCACGGCCGAGCCGATCGATCAGTGCCGGCCGGGCGGCAACCCGAACGCCACCGTCACCGACGTGGTGTTCCGCGACAACCGGATCAAGCACATGTCGCGCGGCATGGCGATCGACACCGGCAGGTCGACCGGCTGCAAGGACGCGCCGAAGCAGGCGGCGCGGATCGTCGTGCACGACAACGTGTTCGACGACCTCGACGGCCTGGTGTGGAACCTGAGCTCGTCGGCGTGCTGCGCGTGGAGCGACGGGATCACGATCAGCAACTCGATCGACGATCCGAGCGTCGCGGTGAGCTCGGTGCAGGTCGCGCACGACACGATCCTCGTTCGCCCGAGCGGGACCAACCCCGGCACGGCGGGCTCGCTGCACGTCAGCAACGCGTGCGGCGCGGCGTGCACGACCCAGCTGGTGAACCTCGACCTGCGCGACAACATCGGCGCCGCCGGCATGCGCGACCACGCGACCAAGGACCAGAGCTACTGCGCGCAGCAGAAGATGACCGAGCCCGCGGCGACGCTGCTCGGCTGCGTGTCGGGCAACACCTGGTGCTGGACCAACAACCTGTTCAGCGACGAGCACGTCCCCGACCTCGGGCCGCCGATGCAGAGCGCGCTCGAGCTCAACACGCCGTGGCCGACCTCGAGCCCGGCGTGCGAGGCCACCGCGCTCGCCGCACCATCGGACTACAGCGGGTTCGCGTTCGCGAGCCTGAACGAGGCCGACGGCGGCGACTATCACCTGACGACCGCGTTTCGCGGCCGCGCCTCCGACGGCAAGGACCCGGGCGCGGACATCGACGCGGTGAACGCGGCGATCGCGGGCGTGGCGCCGTAAGCACGCCGACGCGCGCAGCGCGTGGCTCGCGAACGACGTGCGCGAGGGGGGACTCGAACCCCCACGGTGTTACCCACTAGCACCTCAAGCTAGCGCGTCTACCAATTCCGCCACCCGCGCGTGTGAACAGATGTGAAGGACGGTCTAGGTACCGCTCCGGCGCTGACGTGTCAAGCCGGAGCCGGTATCGCGAGGCAGTGTGGCCGCGCGTTCACGTCGAGCATCGCGCAACAGTTCGAAACTGGCCGAGGCGGAATGGGCACGGCCGATGCTTTGTCTATTTCGCAGGGAGAGAAAGCCAATGCGTCGAATCTTAATGCTTTCCACATTCGCGCTCATGCTGACGGGCGGAGTCGCGCTCGCGGCGCCGCACGGCGGCGGGTTCCACGGCGGCGGCGGTGGTCACTTCAGCGGTGGCCATGCGATGGTCCACAGCGGCGGTGGCTTCCACGGCGGCGGCGGATTCCACGGCGGATCGGTCGTCCACAACGGCGGCTTCCGCGGCGGCACCGTCGTTCGCGGTGGCTATCACGGCGGCTACGGCTACGGGGGTCGCGGCTACGTCGGTCGCGGCTACGTCGGTCGCGGCTACGGCTATCGCGGCTGGGGCGGCCACTACTACGACTTCCATCATCGGCCGGCCGTGATCTGGGAGAACTGGGCGCCGCGCGCGGGTTACATCTGGATGAGCGGCCAGTGGGTGTGGAACGGCTACGAGTGGATCTGGCAGCCCGGCTACTACGAGCCCGATCCCGCCTACGCGTACTGATTGCTCGCCGGGCGCATCGCGCGTATCACTCGCGCGGTGCGCACCGAACGTCTGCTGTTGCGCGAATGGCGCGATGACGACCTCGAGCCGTGGGTCGCGATGGGGCGAGACCCCGAGGTCATGCGGTTCTTTCCGTCGCTGGTCGAGCGCGACCGCGCGGTGGAGGCGATGACCCGGATCCGCGCGCATCACGCGCGCGAGGGTTTCGGGTTCTGGGCGGTCGAGCTCGGCGGGACGTTCGTCGGGTTCTGCGGCATCGGTCGCGTTCCGTTCGAGGCGCACTTCACGCCCGCGGTCGAGATCGGCTGGCGGCTCGCGCGGTCGTGCTGGGGCCACGGCTACGCGACCGAGGCCGCGCGTGCGGCGCTGGCGTACGGCTTCGACGTGGTCGGGCTGCGCGAGATCGTCGCGTTCCTCGTCCCGGAGAATGCGCGATCGGCCCGGGTGTGCGAGAAGCTCGGGATGACGCGCGATCCGGCGGACGACTTCGATCATCCGGCGATCGCGGAGGGCGCGATCTCGGTCGGCGGCGCTCCGCAGCGCCGCCACGCGCTCTACCGGATCAGTGCTGCTCGAGCGGACGAACTTTCCGCAGCTCGGCGCTCGCGGTGAGCATCGCGGGCCGCGCGACCTGCGCGACCGGCTCCGGCTCGGGCGTCACGACGATCACGGACGCGCGCTCGCGCGCCGCGATCGCGCGATGGGCGGCGATCCAGCGGTTGATCGCGGTCGCGCTCGACAGCGCCCCGCACAGCGCGAGCGTCACGCCGACGATCGGCGCGACGAGGTCGGCGCCGCTCGGCTCGACCCCGACCCACGCGGCGACCAGCGTGCCGAGCGCGACCAGCACGATCCGCTCCGCGCGCTGCATCACGCCGCCGGCGAGCTCGACGCCGAGGCCCTCGGCGCGCGCCCGCGTGTAGCTCACCATCATCGAGCCGGCGATCGCGGCCATCACCGCGAACAGCCATGCCGAGTCGTGAACGAGCCAGGCGTATCCGGTGAACACGAACAGCTCGCCCCAGCGATCGCTGACCGAGTCGAACAGCGCGCCGACCGCGCTCGGCTTGCCGGCCTGGCGCGCGAGCCGGCCGTCGAGCACGTCGAGGATCCCGGCGAGCGCGTACAGCCACACGGCGTTGGCGAGGTGACCGCCGCTGACCGCGAGCCCGGTCGCCGCGCACAGCACGAGCGACGCCGCGGTCACGACGCTCGGCGAGACGCGTCCGCGCAGCGCGCGCTCGATCGGCGCGAGCACCCAGACCAGGAAACCGGCGAGGAACGGGCCGAACAGCTGGTTGTGCTTGACCGCGGTGAGCTTGGGCGCACGCCCGATCGCGCACAGCGCGCCGTAGACGACGAACGCGACCACGAGGACCGCCACGAACACCAGTGCGGGCGCTAACAAGGAGAGACGATCCATGTTCAGGCTACCAACTGGAGTTAACACGCCATCGCGAGCGTGTCTAAGGTCAAACCGGGCAAGTTGAACGCGAGGTCCGGCTCGCCGCGTGACGATCAGGTCAGCGCCGCTGCCTCGGCACCGGGCCAGCGCCGGCGCAGCACCGGCGTGACCTTGAAGCAGATCACACCGAGCACCATGCCGGCCAGGCAATCAGGCACCCAGTGATGGCGGAGGTAGACCGTCGAGATCCACAGCGACACCACGACCGGCAAGCACAACCAGAAGAACAGCCGCGGATGGCGCGGGAACACCGCGCTGCCGAACCGCCAGCCGTAGAGCAGCGTCATCATCGCGATCGCGCAGTGCATCGACGGGAACGACGAGTTGGTGCTCACCGGATTGACCGTGTCCCACGCGCCCTGCGACCACTCCCACAACCCGAAGTACGACTGCAGCTGCGCCGGGTGAAAGCCGCCGTGGACCAGCGGCGGGTAGAACCGCGGCGGGCCGGCCGGGAAGATGATGAAGAACAGAAAGCCGATGCACATGTGGAGCACGACCGAGGTCGCGAGCTCGCGGAAGTCGACGCGCCGGCCGCGCACCGACAGGAACGTCGCGAGGATCATCGGCAGGACGAAGTACATCCCGTACGCGAGCGCGAACCAATCGGTGAGCAGCGGGTGGGCGTACTTGCCGATCCACGCCGACGGCTCCACGCCGAACACGCGGACGTCGAACGCGTAGAGCTTGTCGTCGATCGGCACCTTGCGGATCAGGCCGGTGTAGGCGTGGAGGTTCTCGAACACCACGACCAGCAGGATCAGCGGGCCCCAGTCGCGCAGGATCCGCCGCGCCGCCGCGTAGAACCGCGCGCGCTCGTCGCCGATGTTGCCGAGGATCGCCGGGGCGCGCCACACGAAGCGCACGCCGACCAGCCCGGCGCCGATCCCGCCCGCGATCGCGATCGAGCCCTCGCCCGCGACGTGGAAGTGCGCGCCGTAGCCGATCGCGAGCGCGCCGAAGATCCCGAGGAACAGCAGGAACAGCGAGAAGTCGGGTCCGAGGTAGGCCAGCGTGCGCACCAGCGGGGACGGCTGCGCGTCCACGCCGGGGCTCAGCGGCTGGGCCTGTTCGAACATCTGGGGCCAACCAATGCGCGACGCTCGGCCTCCTGTCAACGGCGAACACGCGCCAGGCTGGTCCTGGAATCGATCGGCAACCACTTGACGAAACGTCATCCAGCGGGTCCGCTGTGCAGGTTTCGTGACGATCTCCCGCTCTCTCGCGCTGCGCCTCGCGATCGCGGCGGTCATGGTGGTGCTGTGCGTGGTGTACGTGCGCGGGCTCGACTGGGACGCGATCTGGCGGTCGACCGCCGGCGCGAGCGTGCCGCTCCTGCTGGTCGGCGTCGCCGGCAACATTCCGCTCATCTGGCTCAAGGCGCTGCGCATGCGCATCCTGGTGCGCGGCCGGGTCGGCACGTTGCGGCTCATGGGCTTCTACGTCGCGAGCTACGCCGCCGACAACCTGGTCATGTCGCAGGCCGGGCTCGGCCTGCGCGTCGCGCTGCTCCGCCGGGAGGGCCTGCCGCTCGCGACCGCGGTCACCGCGCAGGCGCTCGAGAAGGTGCTCGAGGGCGTCGGGCTCGCGCTGGTCGCCGCGCCGCTGGTGTTCGCGAGCGATCTCGATCCGCGCCTGCAGCGGCCGCTCGACGGCTGCCTGATCATCGGCGCGGCCGGGCTGGTCGCGCTGATCGCGGTGGTGGCCCTCACCCGCGATCGCCCGGGCTTCGTGCAGAAGCTCGCCGACACCACCGCGGCGCTGCGCGATCCGGTGCTCGCGCTGCGCGTCGGGCTGCTCACGGTCGTGGCGTGGCTGATCGAGGTCGTGATGGTCGCGCTCACGATGGCCGCGCTCGGCCTGCCGGTCGGCTCGATCGACGGGCCGATCGTCGTGCTGCTCGCGGTCAACCTCGCGGCGCTCGTGCCCGGGTTGCCGGCCAACGTCGGGGCGTTCGAGATGGCGGCCACGGTGGCGCTCGGCTCGTTCGGTGTGGCGAGCGAGCCCGCCCTGGGCTTCGCGCTCGTGTACCACGCCTTGCATACGATCCCGGTGACGTTGGTCGGACTCGCCGGCCTCCATCGCGCGACCCGCGCACGTCGCGCGGACGCCCTCCCGGGGCAGAATGCCCAGCTCGCAAAGGCCCGACCGCCAGGAAACTGACGCTCCGAGCGAAGCCTGTCGTCAAATGTTCAACACTGCGATCTCAAACCAATTATATCGGGTGGCAACGTTGCCTCCGCTTCTTGCTTCTGAAACCGAATTGACCTACTCCACAGCCCAGGAACCTAGATGACCCGTCCACTCCAGGGTGCGCTCGTCGGCTTCGGTTTCATCGCCGAGAAGGGCCACGTGCCCGCGTACCTCGCCGCGCCCGAGCTGTTCGATATCGTGGCGGTCGCCGAGATCTGTGCCGCGCGTCGGGAGAAGGCGCGCAGCGTCCTGCCCCACGCCCGGATCTACTCGGATACCAAGACCATGCTCGCGGCCGAGGCGCGCCGCATCGACTTCGTGGACATCGCGACCCCGCCGTGCGACCACGCCGCGATCGCGCACGCCGCGTTCGAGCACGGCCTGCACGTGTTCTGCGAGAAGCCGATCGCGACCTCGGGCGCCGACGCGCGCGCGATGCTCGACCATGCCGAGAAGGTCAAGCGGGTGTTCTTCCCGTCGCACAACTACAAGCACGCGCCGGTGATCAAGGCGATCCGCGACGTGCTCGAGTCCGGCGCGCTCGGTCCGATCCACCTGGTCACGCTCGACACGTTCCGCACCACGCACGCCAAGGGCGTGGCGGAGTGGCAGCCCGACTGGCGCCGCCAGCGCAAGACCTCGGGCGGCGGCATCGCGATGGACCACGGCAGCCACACGTTCTATCTCGCGTTCGACTGGCTCGGCGCGCAGCCGACCTCGATCGCGGCCAAGATGTCGAACCTGTCGACGTTCGACACCGAGGACAACTTCAGCTGCACCGTGACGTTCCCGACCGGGATCGCGGTCGCGCAGTTGACCTGGAACTCGGGCTTTCGCAAGGTCATCTACACGATCCACGGCGCGAACGGCGCCATCAAGATCGAGGACGACGAGCTCGAGATCCACGTCAAGGGCAAGGTCGAGAAGCGATCGTGCGCGTCGCACTGGATGGACGCGTCGCACGTCGAGTGGTTCGAGGCGCTGCACGTCGAGTTCGCGCGCCAGATCGCGGCGGGCGAGTGGGTCGGCCAGGAGGCGCGCGACGCGGCCACCTGCGTGCAGTTGATCGAGACCGCGTACGCCTCGGCGCGCGCGGAGGGCCGAGAGCTCGAGCTCGCGCCGTCGCGCACGGTGAAGGCAGGCTAGCTGCGTCGTGGTGGTCAAGGATGTTTACTTCGCGTACTTCCTGCTCGGGCTGATCGCGCTCGCGGCGGTCGGCTACAGCGTGCGCCTGGCGACCCGCGGGGTCGCGCGCAGCGAGCGGGTGGGGCGGATCGGCGGCACGGTCCTGGTCAACCAGGAGCTGATGGACTGGACGTACTGGGCGGTCGAGCCGATCGTCCGCGCGCTGTCCGCGCTCGGCATCACCGCGAACAACCTGACGTGGAGCGCGCTCGTGCTCGGCCTCGGTGCCGGCGTCGCGCTCGCGTGGGCGCAATGGGGGCTCGCGACGCTGCTCTCCACCGCCTCGGTGATCTGCGACATCCTCGACGGTCAGGTCGCGCGCGCGTCCAAGACCGGCTCGAGCCGCGGCGAGCTGCTCGACGCCGCGGTCGACCGCTACACCGAGTTCGCGTTCCTCGCCGGACTCGCGATCTGGTTCCACGACTCCGCGTGGCGGCTCGCGCTCGTGCTCGCGACCATGCTCGCCTGCTACATGGTGAGCTACGCGTCGGCCAAGGCCGAGGCGATGCAGGTCGCGCCGCCGCGCGGCCTGATGCGCCGCCACGAGCGCAGCACGTTCCTGATCCTCGGCATCGGCCTGACCTCGGTGCTCGGCGACTACCTGCACGCGCGCGTGCCCGGGCTGCCCGACCACTCGTTCGTGATCGCCGGGCTCGCGATGGTTGCCGTGATCGGCAACTTCGCGGCGGTGACGCGGCTGGTGCGGATCGGCCGGGCGCTGCGATAACCGCGTCCCTCGATGCCGCAGCCCGCGAACCAGAACCGCTCGATCAAGACGGCGATCCCCGGCCCGGCCAGCGCCGCGCTGCGCGCACGCGAGGATGCCCACCTCGCGCCGGGCGCGCAGGGCTACGCGCTGGCCGCGGGCATCGTGGTCGATCACGCCGAGGGCAGCGCGATCACCGACGTCGACGGCAACGTGTTCCTCGACTTCATCGGCGGCATCGCGGTCGGCGCGCTCGGCCACTCCCACCCGAGCTGGGTCGAGGCGATCCAGAAGCAGGCGGCGCGCGCCGCGGTGGGCTCGCTCACCAGCGAGGCGCGGGTCGAGCTGATGGAGCGGTTCGCGCGCCACGCCCCGGCGCCGGGCGTGCATCGCCTCCAGCTCTACTCCGGGGGCGCCGAGGCGGTCGAGAGCGCGCTGCGCCTGGCCAAGTCGCACACCGGCAAGTACGAGTTCGTGTCGTGCTGGGGCGGCTTCCACGGCAAGACCATGGGCGCGCTCTCGCTCATGGGCTCGACGTTCAAGGACAAGCTCGGGCCGATGGTGCCGGGCAGCCACCAGGTGCCGTACGCCGACTGCTATCGCTGCCCGCTCAAGCTCGACTATCCGTCGTGCGGCATCGCCTGCGCCGAGGTCGCGCGCACCTACGTCAAGGTCGCGACCGCCGGCGCGGTCGCCGGCGTGATCGTCGAGCCGATGCAAGGCACCGCCGGCAACATCGTGCCGCCCGTGGAGTTCCTGCCGGCGATGAAGTCGATCGCCCAGGAGGTCGGCGCGCTGTTCATCGCCGACGAGATGATCAGCGGGCTGGGCCGCACCGGCACGTGGTGGGGCACCGACCACACCGGCGTCGTCCCCGACATCGTCACGATCGGCAAGGCGATCGGCGGCGGCTTCCCGCTGTCGGCGCTCGCCACCACCGACGAGATCTCGCGCGCCAAGCCGTGGTCGAACGCGTCGGGGTCGTCGTCGAGCTACGGCGGCAACCCGCTCGCCGCCGCGGCCGGCGCGGCCAGCCTGCGCATCATCGAGGACGAGCAGCTGGTCGAGAGCTCGCGGCGGGTCGGCGCCGTGATGCTGCGCGAGCTCGAGGGCTTCGTCGAGCGCTACCCGTTCGTCGGCTGCGCGCGCGGCAGCGGCATGTTCATGGGGCTCGAGCTGGTCAGCGACAAGGCGACCAAGCAGGCGCTGCCGCGCAAGGTGACCGACCGGATCTTCCAGGAGTGCGTGCGGCGGGGCCTGCTGACCATGAGCTACAGCGCCCACTTCCGCATCCAGCCGCCGCTCACCACCGACGAGGCGACCGCGCGCAACGGCCTGGCGATCCTGCGCGAGGTGTTCGACGTGGTGCAGCGCGAGGGCTGGTGGCGAACGTGACAGCGCGCTGACAGCGGTTTTGCGTTGCGCCCGGCCGCGCCGCGGTTCTACCGTCGGCGGCATGAGGGTAACGCTCGCCTGGCTGGGCGTGATCGCCGCTGCGTGCGGTCCCGCCACTCGCCGCGACAACGGGGACGGATCGACGAAGGGGTCCGAGCCGTGTCCGGACGCGTGCTCCGCCGACCAGCACTCGATCGTCGACTGCCAGGGCAACGTCGTCCTGCAATGCGCCGCGACCGACGCGTGCGATCCGCAGTCCACGGCATGCACCAACGCGTGCGCGGCGCAGCAGGCCAACCATCGCTCGATCGGCTGCGACTACTACGCGACCGACATGGACAACAACAACGGCTTCGGCGCGCAGACCACCGACTGCTACGCCGCGTTCGTCGCGAACACCTGGACCGCGCCGGCTCACCTCGGCGTCGAGTGGAACGGCATGACGCTCGATCCGACCGGGTTCACGAGGTTCCCGGTCGGCGCGGGCCAGAGCCTCACCTACGCGGCCTACGATCCGGTCGCGGGAATTCCACCAGGAGGCGTCGCGATCGTGTTTCTGGGCGGTAGCACCGGCGCGCCGCCGCTGTGCCCGACGACCGCGGCGGTGGCGCAACCCGGCATGGACGGCACCGGGATCGCGAGCTCGTTCCACCTCACGACCGACGTGCCGGTCGTCGCGTACCAGATCAATCCGTACGGCGGCGGGTCGGTCGCGGTGACCGGCGCGTCGTTGCTGCTGCCGACCAGCGCGTGGGACACCAACTACGTCGCGGTCAACGTGACGCCGATGGACATCGCGCCTCCGTCGATGAACATCATCGCGTACCAGGACGGGACCACGGTCACGCTGACGCCCAACCAGGCGGTGGTGGGCGGCGGTGGCATCCCGGCCGGCGCCGCCGGCGCGCCGCTCACGATCAACCTGGCGAAGGGGCAGCAGGCGCAGATCACCCAGGCCGCCGAGCTCACCGGCAGCGTCGTGACCTCGAACACGCCGGTCGGCCTGATGGCCGGGCAGCCGTGCATGCGCATGCCGGTCGGCACCGCGTACTGCGATCACGGCGAGCAGATGGTCCCGCCGGTCAAGGCGATGGGCTCGGAGTACGTGGGCGTGATGTACCGGCCGCGCGTCGCGTCGGAGACCCAGACGTTCTGGCGGCTGATCGGCGCGGTCGACGGCACGAACCTGACGTACTCGTCGAACGTGGGTGGCCCTCCCACGCTGAACAAGGGCCAGTCGGTCAACTTCGAGACCGGGACGCCGTTCGTGGTCACGAGTCAGGACGCCGATCATCCGTTCATGCTGTTCACCTACATGACCAGCTCGACGTTCGTGTCGGCGGGCTACGGCGATCCCGACTTCGTGTACGACGTCCCGCCGGCGCAGTTCCTGTCGCAATACGTGTTCTTCGCCGACCCGACCTATCCCGAGACCAACCTGGTGATCATCCGCGCGGCCGGGACGGACGGCCAGTTCCATGACGTCACGCTCGACTGCGCCGGCGTGCTCACCGGGTGGCAGCCGATCGGCAACTACCAGTGGACGCGCGCGGATCTCATGACCGGGAACTTCCAGCAGGTCGGCAATTGCTCGACCGGCCAGCACGAGATCCACAGCGACGCGCCGTTCGGGCTGCAGGTCTGGGGTTGGGGTACACCGCTCACCGGGTGCCTGAGCGGTCCGCCGTGCCCCTCCGGCCAGGCCTTCACCGAGAACGTGTCGTATGGCTATCCCGGCGGGATGAACGTCGCGCCGATCAACACGGTCGTGATCGAGTAAGCGTTCGCGCTATCATGGCTGCTCCGGCGAGGGGGCATGCCGAAGGGCCTGTGCATCATGACCCGCTGTGCGACGGCGGCCGAGTTCGTCGCGCGCTTCCGCGCGTATTGCGACGGCGATTCGGTGTTCGTCACGACGACCGCGACGCGACCGGTCGGGCTGGAGTCGCCGTTCGCGATCCTGCTCGCCGACAAGTCGCCGGTCCTGTGCGGCGAGGGCGTGGTGCTCGAGGCGTTCACCACGCCGGGCAACCGCTACAAGCGGCCGGGCCTGCGCATCGGGTTTCGCCGGCTGACCAAGAAGAGCCAGGCGGTGGTCGCGCAGCTGCGCGCGCGGCCTGCGAGCAGCGCCGATGGGGTGCCGGTCGCGACCGACGAGGCGCGCGACGTCACCGAGCGCACGCCACCGCCGCGGCCGCCGCCGACACCGCCGACGGCGCCGCGCGCGACCACGCCGCCGCCCGCCAGGCCGGAGCCGGAGCCGGAGCCGGAGCGCACGCCGGGCTCGCCGCTGATCCTGCCGGCCAACCCGCTGACCGATCTGTCGGACGAATCGCTCGGCGGGTTCGTCGACTGCCAGCTCTACGAGGAGACCGGCAACTACTTCCGGATCGACGGCGACGACACCACCGGGCCGATCCTGCCGGTGCCGCCGGTGCCGCCGGTGCCGACGCCGCCGATGATGCCGCTCGCCACGCCGCCGCCGCTGATGATGGCGCCGCCGCTGCCGCCGATCTACGCGCCGCCGCCGCTACCGCCGCAGCTGCTCGCGCCGCCGCGCGAGGCACCGCCCGACGCGCCGCGCGGGCGGCTGCTGATCGGGATCGCGATCGGCGCGGTCGTGGTCGCGTTCATGATCGCGTTCACGATCGCCGTGTGGATCCGCGTGCGCCACGGATCGTGAACGTGGTACTTCCGCGGGCATGGCGCACACGATCGGCATCGTCGGCGGCACCGGGCTGTACCACCTCGAGGGCCTGACCGATCAGAAGTGGGTCAAGGTCGACTCGCCGTTCGGCGCGCCGTCGGACGAGCTGCTCGTCGGCAAGCTCGGCGAGCTGCGCGTGGTGTTCCTGCCGCGCCACGGCCGCGGCCATCGCATCCCGCCGCACGAGATCAACTTCCCGGCCAACATCGACGCGCTCAAGCGCGCGGGCGCGACCCAGGTGATCTCGGTGTCGGCGGTCGGCTCGCTGCGCGCCGATCTGCCGCCCGGCACGTTCGTGATCGTCGATCAGTTCATCGATCGCACGCTGCGCAAGCCGAACACGTTCTTCGGCACCGGCGTGGTCGCGCACGTGCCGATGGGCCATCCGGTGTGCAAGCGGCTGGCGTCGCACCTCTACGCCAGCGGCGAGGCGCTCGCGCTCGACGTGGTCAAGGGCGGCACCTACGTCGTGATGGAGGGCCCGCAGTTCTCGACGCTGGCCGAGAGCGAGCTGCATCGCAGCTGGCAGGCCGACGTGATCGGCATGACCAACATGCCCGAGGCCAAGCTCGCCCGCGAAGCGGAGCTATGTTACGCCACGATCGCCATGGTCACCGACTTCGACTGCTGGCATCCGGATCACGAGCACGTCGAGGTCGCCGACGTGATCCGCGTGATCGGCGAGAACTCGGGCAACGCCCGCAAGCTGCTCGCGCACGCCATCCCGCGCGCCGCCGGCGACGCCGCGCCGTGCCCGCACGGCTGCGATCGCGCGCTCGACAATGCGATCCTGACCGCGCCCGACGCGCGCGATCCGCGGCTCGTCGAGCGGCTCGACGCGGTGGCCGGCCGCGTGCTGCGCCGGAGCGGCGCCGCGTGAACTACAAGTCGTTCATCCGCACGATCCCGGACTTCCCCAGGCCGGGCATCCGGTTTCGCGACATCACGCCGCTGCTCGCGCACGGCGCGACGTTCCGCCACGTGATCGCCGAGCTCGCCGCGCGCTACGACGGCAGGGTCGACAAGATCGTCGGGATCGAGGCGCGCGGCTTCATCTTCGGCGCGCCGCTCGCGCACGCGATCGGCGCCGGCTTCGTGCCGGTGCGCAAGCCCGGCAAGCTGCCCGGCGAGGCGATCGGCCACGACTACGCGCTCGAGTACGGCACCAACCGGATCGAGGTCCACGTCGACGGCATCGCGCGGGGCGAGCGCGTCGTGATCGTCGACGACCTGCTCGCGACCGGCGGCACCGCGCTCGCCGCGGTCGAGCTCGCCGCGCGGTGCGCCGCGAGCGTGGTCGAGTGCGCGTTCGTGATCGAGCTCCACGATCTGCCCGGCCGGGCGCGGCTCGAGCAGGCGGGCCAGCGCGTCCACGCGCTGTGCGGGTTCACGGAAGCCGAATGAAGGTCGACGGCCGCTGGCGCCGCACGATCGAGCTCGCCGACGATCGGCGCTCGGTGATCGTGCTCGACCAGCAGCGCCTGCCGTTCGAGGTGCGCTGGCTGCGCCTGGCCGAGCTCGCCGAGGTCGCGCGCGCGATCCGCGACATGCACGTGCGCGGCGCGCCGCTGATCGGCGCGACCGCGGCATACGGCGTCGCGATCGCGCTCGATCACGGGATCGCGCTGCCCGCCGCGTGCGCCGAGCTCGCCGCGACCCGGCCGACCGCGGTGAACCTGGCGTGGGCGCTCGGCGAGATGCGCCGCGCGATCGCGGCCGGCGAGGGCGCGTGGGCCGCCGCCGCGCGGATCGCCGACGCCGACGTCGCGTGCTGCGAGGCGATCGGCACGCACGGCCTGGCGCTGTTCGCGCGCGATCGGGTGAACCGCGTGCTCACCCACTGCAACGCCGGCTGGCTCGCGACGGTCGACTGGGGTACCGCGCTCGCCCCGATCTACAAGGCGCACGAGGCCGGGATCCGCGTCCACGTGTGGGTCGACGAGACCCGGCCGCGCAACCAGGGCGTGCTCACCGCGTGGGAGCTCGCGCAGCACGGCGTGCCGCACACCGTGATCGCGGACAACGCGGGCGGTCACCTCATGCAGCGCGGCGAGGTCGACCTGTGCATCGTGGGGACCGATCGCACGACGGCGGCCGGCGACGTGTGCAACAAGATCGGGACGTACCTCAAGGCGCTCGCCGCGCGCGACTGCGGCGTGCCGTTCTACGCCGCGGTGCCGAGCTCGTCGATCGACTGGACGATCGCGTCGCCCGACGCGATCCCGATCGAGCAGCGTTCGGGCGACGAGCTGCGCTTCGTGCGGGGCGTCGAGGTCATCCCCGCCGCGAGCCCGGTCGCGAACCCCGCGTTCGACGTCACGCCGCACCGCCTGGTCACCGGGCTCGTCACCGAGCGCGGCATCGCGGCCCCGGGCGAGCTGCGCGCGCTGTTCCCCGAGCGCGCGTCATGACGATGCGGCTGCGCGACGAGCTGGTCGTCACGTCCAGACGGATGGCCGAGCTCGGGCTCACGCCCGGCATGTCGGGCAACGTCTCGGTGCGCAGCCCGAGCGGGCTCATCATCACGCCGTCCGGCATGCCGTACGCCGAGCTGCGTCCGGATGATGTCGTCGAGCTGAAACCCGATGGCAGCGCGAGGCCGGGTCAGCGCACGCCGTCGACCGAGTGGCAGCTGCACCGCGACATCCTCGGCGCGCGCCAGGACGCCGAGGCGATCGTCCACACCCACTCGCTGTTCTGCACCACGCTGTCGATGCTGCGCCGGCCGATCCCTGCCGTGCACTACATGATCGTGCTGGCCGGCGCCGACGAGATCCCGTGCGCGGACTACGCGACGTTCGGCTCGCCGCAGCTCGCGCTCAACGCGGTCGCGGCGCTGCGCGGCGCCGACGCGTGCCTGCTGGCGAACCACGGCATGGTCGCGCTCGGCCGCTCGTTGCCCGACGCGCTCAAGCTTGCCGCTGAAGTCGAGACACTTGCCGCGCAGTACTGGCACGCCGCACAGCTGGGGGCGCCTCACGTCCTGGATCGTGACGAGCTCGTGAAGGTCCGAGATCGATTCGCGCGGTATGGTCAACGTCGCCGTCGATGAGGTTCGAACCACGGTAAGTGCTTGACAGGTGATCTCTGCCGTGAAACGAACACGGAGCTTTCATGAAGCGTGTCAACGATCCCACCGCGCCGGGCATCATCCTGCGCAACTTGCCACGGGTCTTTGACGACCTGCCGATCTGGGCGCAGCTGAACATCACGTGGAAGTGCAACCTCGACTGCGCCTACTGCAGCGAGTACGACAACTCGAAGGACCACATCGCATACGAGGTGCTGATCCCGCGGATCGACAAGATCAAGCAGCTCGGCACGCTGCACACCGATCTGATCGGCGGCGAGCCGCTGCTCCATCCCGACCTGACCCGGCTCATGCGCTACGTGACCCACGAGCACGGCATGACGACCGGGATGACGACCAACGGCTTCCTGCTCACCGAGGACAAGCTCGAAGAGCTGATGGATGCCGGCATGGGCCGGATCCAGATGTCGGTCGACGGCCTGTCCCCCAAGCCGGGCACGCCGAAGTCGCTCAAGACCCTGCGCAAGAAGATCGAGATGGTGTCGCGCCACCCGATCTGGTTCCGGGTCAACACCGTGATCTGCGACCAGACGGTCGAGGAGGTCGAGCAGGTCGCACGGCTGTGCTTCGACCTCGGCGTCGCGATCAACTTCTCGGTGGTCCACGACCACGGCCGGCTGAAGCGCACCGCGAACACCGAGCGCTTTCTCGAACGGGTGCGCTGGCTCAAGCAGCAGAAGACCGATGGCCGCGCGATCTCGACCCCGTTCTACCTCATCGATTACTACGAGCGCGCGCTCGGCGGCCGGCCGATGGACTGGACCTGCCAGGGCGGCAACAAGTGCTTCTACGTGTCGGCCGATGGCAACTTCCAGTACTGCTATCACGTGCCGTCGACCCGCTCGCTGATGGACGTGACGCGCGAGGAGATGGCGGGCAACCGCGGCAAGAAGGGCTGCGAGGAGAACTGCGGCGTCGACTGCGTGATCCACACGTCGCTGCCGTTCTCCAACCGCGCCGAGCTGATGAAGATGGAGGTCCAGCGCCGCGCGTCGAAGTACCTGCCGGTGCTGCGCGGCTGAGTCCAACGTCGACGTCGGGCTCGCCCGGCTTTCGGTTCAGCTCAAGGGGACGGATCGGGCTCGAGCCGGATCACGCGCACGCGCGGCGAGTCGTGGACCACGACGTGGTGGCCGGGCAGCGCGTCGAGGTCGGGCTCCTCGGGGTTGGGCGCGGTGTCGTGCACGGCGTAGACCCGGCGCTCGGCGAGCACCGCGGGATCGAAGCGCAGCGGGGCATAGCAGCCGCTGTACCACTCGATCGGCGGATCGTGCAGCGCGATCAGCTGGCACGGCGCGCCGGCGTCGTCGGCGCGGATCGCGGCGATCGCCTCGGTGATGTCCTCGGTCTCGGCGGCGCGCACGCGCGCGTACTTGGTCGACGCGTTGGCGACCAGCAGCCATGCCCACGCGAGCGCGGCCGCCGCGAGCGCGCCGATCGCGAGCCGCGCGTGGCCGGGCGCCGCCGCGATCATCCGCCGGATCAGATCGACGCCGAGGATGATCAGCAGGACCAGCGCGTAGAAGATGTAGCGCGACTCGGCGTGGCTCACCAGACCGACCCCGAGCACGTCGCCGACCGCGCACATCCACAGCATCGCGCGCCGGCGATCGCGCGCCCAGCCGATCGCGAGCACGCCCGCGACGAGGATCGGCGGCACGACCGTGCCGTAGAACCGGATCGGGTTGGTCGTGACGTACGCGACCAGGCCGTCGCCGATGTAGCCGCGGCCGGGCACGCTCGACGCGTCGAGCAGCAGGCCCCACGGCTTGCCGGTGACGTCGATCGCCGACAGCGCGTGCGGCACGAGCAGCACGAGGAACAGCGCGACGGTCGCGAGCGCGGGCGCCGGGCGCCTGCGGATCGCGGGGAAGCCGAGCACGAGCGCCGCGAGCGCGATCACCGCGATCGGGATGCAGCTGCCGTAGCGCACGTAGAGCGCGGCCGCGCCGAGCGGCGCCGCGGCGCACAGCCGCCAGCGCGGGCCGTCGGCGCGGGTCAGCTCGGACACCACGAGCGCGGTCGCGGCGACCAGGCACGCCGCGGCGGGGATGTCGGATAACAGATCGGCGCCGCGCCTGGCGATCGAGCGGGTCGCGGCGATCGCGGCGACCGTCCACGCCGCGGTCGTCGCGTCGGTGGCGCGCCGCGCCAGCCACCACGCGGCCGCGATCAGCGCGAGCCCGGCGCACAGCGGCAGCAGCCGCATGTCGCGATCGCTCGCGCCGAGCTCGATGCCGGGCACGGCGATCACCTCCATGCCGGCGGACAGGTAGAACCGGCGCTGCGGGATGCCGTCGAGCAGGTCGCTCGCGGCGTTGGCGTACTGCGACTCGTCGAAGCCGAGCGCCGGGCTGCGCCACACCAGGAGCGCGGCGTTCGCGATCCACGCCGCGACGCCGATCGCGAGCACGAGCCGGGCCCCGCGTGACGTCACCGGTGCCACTGGCGAAACACGAAGAAGCGGTTCATCGGGTAGTTCCACGCCAGGTACACCGCGACCGCGACCAGCAGCTTGGACAGCATGTACTGCACGCCGAGATGGTCGGTCGCGAGCCACACGCCGCCGGTCTGCAGCGCCGACGAGCCGACCTGCACCGGCAGGAAGCGCGCCATCTGCCACTGCGGCGTGATGTGGCCGACCTCGAACGACCAGTGGCGATTGATGATGAAGTTCGACGCCGCCCCGACCACCGTGCCGAGGAAGGTCGCGAGCACGTAGTTGACGTGGAACAGCTCGACCAGGCCGGTCAGCACGCCGAAGTCGAGCGCGGTGGTGAACACCGACGTGATCGAGTTGCGGATGAACGACTTCATGGCTGCGCGGCGAGCTCGGAGTCGCGCGGCGCCGGCTCCCGTCCGAGCACCAGCCGCATCTCGAGCGCGAGCCCCGCCGCGATCAGCGGCACGACCTGCAGCGCGTGATAGAGCAGCGCGAACGCCAGCGCGTCGGCGCGCGGCACGCCGAGCACGTCGAGCGCGGCGAGCGCGCCGACCTCGAACGCGCCGACCGCGGCGGGCGTCGACGGCAGCGCGATCGTCAGGTTGATCGCGAACAGGATGAACAGCCCGGCCGCGACCGGCTGAGCGACGCCGACCGCGTGGAGCACGAGCATCACCATCGCGAGATCGAGCAGCCAGACCAGGATCAGCACGGCGAAGCTCTGGGCGAGCCGCTTCGGGCTGCGGATCACGTGCATGCCGGCGATGAACCGCGCGAGCCAGCTGGCCGGGCTCGGCCCGGACCGGCCGACCGCGATGTACAGCGCGACGAACGCGGCGAGCGCGATCGCGGCGGTCGCGACGATCGCGGTCGACACCCAGCGCGGCAGCTCGAGCAAGAACGGCGCGGGCGCGACCAGCAGCAGCATGGTCATGCCGTCGAGCAGCTTCTCGGCCACCGCGACCGCCGCGGAGTCGGCGACGGCCACGCCGTCGCGCCGCTTGAGCGACCACACGCGCAGCACCTCGCCGGCCCGGGCCGGCGCGATCACCGAGCCGGCGAACGCCGCGATCGTGATCCGAAACAATCGGGTGATGCGGACCACGTAGCGCGGTGCCAGCATGATCCGCCAGCAAGCCGCCTTACCCCACAGGCAGCCGAAGTTGAGCGCCGCGGCGAGCACGAGCGGCCACAGCTTCGCGCCTTCCACCGCGCGGCCGAGGCTGTGCCAATCGATCTCGCGCACGAACAGCCAGAGCAGCACGGCGATCGCCGCGATCACGGCGATTCGCAGCAGGAGTACGAGACGTGCACTCAATCGGGGGTAACAAACCCGACTTTCGGGCCCGCTGCAAGGCAGGGGTAACGCGCGGCGAAAGACGGCAACGCGGCGGTGATCGCGTCAACGTCGCGAAGGAATTGGCGAGCTGGCATTGTCACCGAAACCCATGATGCTACTAGACAGACAACCTTCGGCCCTGTTACTCAACTCCCGCTCGTTGCTTGGTCGAGCATCCACCCTGGATTCGTCGAGAACCGTATGGAAGTGAAGCCCCCCGAGCCTGCCCGCCAGCGCCGCTCCAACGTGTACGGCGTGATCGCGTGTCAGGGCGACTCGTTGACCTACGGATCGCGCGACCCCGATGGCATGAGCTACCCGCTCTACCTCGGACGCATGCTGTCGCAGAAGCACGGCCAGACCTGGGCCACCGTCAACTTCGGCGTGCCCGGCGAGTGCTGGGCCGAGCTGTGGCGGCGCAACTACCACGAGCTGCTGTCGGTGCCCGAGGCCGGCGAGGTCTGCTTGTGGATGGGCACCAACGACGCGTGGAAGGATCGCCCGGTCGAGCAGAGCCTGATCGCGTGCGAGGCCGTGCTCGACCAGTGCAAGGCGCTCGGCCGGTTCGTCTATCTCGCGACGCTGCCCGGCAAGCGCGGGTTCGGCGCGCCGCGCGAGCCGTGGACGATGAACCAGGTGATCGAGAAGCTCAACGCGGCGTACAAGCGGATCGCCGAGGAGCGCCGGCTCGCGCTGGTCGACCTCACCGAGCTGCCCGCGGAGCACTTCTGCGACGGCATCCACCTCACCCAGGCGGGCAACAGGTGGGTCGCGGAGAAGTTCGCGGCCGCGATCGAGGCGCGCCGGTGATCTTCGCGATCGTCGGCACGCGGCCCGAGGTCGTGAAGATGGCCCCGGTGGTCGCCGCGCTGAAGCGCCGGCAGATTCCGGTCCAGGTCGTCGCCACCGGCCAGCACTACAACTGGCAGATGATGGGCTCGTTCCTCGAGAGCTTCCGGCTCGAGGTCGATCACCAGCTCGAGCTCGGCAACCGCGACCTGATGGGCAGCTTCGTCGAGATCCTCGGCCGGCTCGGCGCGCTGTTCACCGAGCACAAGCCGAGCCTGGTGCTCGCGGTCGGCGACACCACGACCGTGTTCGCCGCCGCGCTCGCGGCGCGCAAGACCGGCGCCGCGTTCGGCCACGTCGAGTCGGGGCTGCGCGCGTTCTCGCGCGAGCTGCCCGAGGAGGAGCACCGGATCTGCGCCGACGCGCTCGCGGATCTGTTGTTCGCGCCGACCCGGATCGCGGTCGAGAACCTCACGCGCGAGCAGGTCAACGGCACGATCCTGCTCACCGGCAACCCGATCCTCGACGCGCTGCGCAGCCATCCGCCGGTCGTACCGGCCGACGAGATGCGCGCCGGCGTGCTGGTCACGCTGCACCGCCAGGAGACGGTCGACGACGCCGAGAAGCTGGCGCAGGTGCTGGCCGCGCTCGACCAGCTCGGCCACCAGCACGACGTCATCTGGCCGGTCCATCCGCGCACCGTCGCCAAGGTCCGCGAGGCCGGCCTGGCGTTTCCCAAGACGATCACGATCTGCGAGCCGCTCGGTCACGGCGAGTTCCTCGCGAAGCTCGCGTCGGTGCGGCTCGTCGTCACCGACTCCGGCGGCGTCCAGGAAGAAGCGGCGATCCTCGGCACGCCGTGCGTCACCGTGCGCAACAACACCGAGCGGCCGGAGACCATCGCCGAGGGCGTGGGCCTGCTCGCGGAGATCGACACCGCGGCGATCCTCGCCGCGATCGCCGAGATCGTTCGCGACTGGAAGACGTTCGCGCGGCCGGCGCCGCACCTCTATGGCGACGGTCGCGCCGGCGACAAGATCGCACATGCCTGCGCGGAGTGGCTGGCCACGCGCGCGGACGCCGGGGCGGCGCTTCGCCGCACCGCGACCTGAGCGTCGCGGGCCACCCGCGCGGATCGCTGCTAGGATGCGCCCGATGGAGTACGCGTGAGAGTCTGTATGGTCGTCCCGTACGACCTCGCCGAGGAGGGCGGGGTCAAGCGTCACGCCATGCAGCTCGCGACCTCGCTGCGCCGGCTCGGCGACGAGGTCGACGTGATCGGGCCGTACTCCAAGCGCGGCGGACTCGGCGAGCACACGTTCGGCTTTCGCGGCGTGGTCAACATCCCCGCGAACGGCTCGGACAACCGGCTCGGCATCTTCGCGTGTCCTCACCTGGTGCGCCGCTTCGTCCGCGATCACCGCTACGACGTGATCCACATCCACGAGCCGCTCCAGCCGTCGCTCAACTACTACGCGCTGTGGAGCGCCGGGCGCGCGGCGCGGATCGGCACGTTCCACGGCTACATGGAGCAGGAGAGCCCCGCGCTGCTGCGCGCGCGCCGGTTCTGGTCGGCGATCGCATATCCGTCGTACGACCGCGGCATCGCGGTGTCGCCGGCCGCGGCCGACTACGCGCGCGTGACGTTCCACAAGCCGCTCGCGATCATCCCGAACGGCATCCGCACCGAGCTCTACCCGCAGGGCGGGCCGCACGTCGCGGGCGGGCCGCTGCGCATCCTGTTCGTCGGCCACTGGCGCGACTCGCGCAAGGGCCTGCCGTACCTGCTCGAGGCGTGCGCCAGGCTCGGCGCGCGCGGCGTGGCGTGGACGCTCGACATCGTCGGCGACGGCGGCCAGGTGCCGCGCTCGGAGGCACCGGGCGTGCGCTACCACGGGCCGATCTCGTCGGAGACCCAGATCGCCGAGCTCTACGCCGGGTGCGACGTGTTCGTGTCGCCGGCGACGGGCATGGAGTCGTTCGGCATCGTGCTGCTCGAGGCGATGGCGGCCGGCCGCGCGATCGTGTGCTCGGACATCGCGGGCTATCGCTACGCGGTCGGCGAGTCGGCGCGCGGCGCGACGCTGGTCACCCCGGGCTCGGTCGACGCGCTGGTCGCCGCGCTCGCCGAGCTCGCGGCCGATCCGGCGCGGCGCGCGCGCATGGGCGCGGCCAATCGCGAGCGGGTGCGCCAGTTCGACTGGGATCGTCTGGTCGAGCGCGTGCGCGACGAGTACCTCGCGGCGCTCGCGGTCCGGGGCGCCGGGTTCGCGGTGCCGCGCCGCCGCGACGAGCCGACCAACGCGGCGGTGTGATGGCCGAGTCGCTGGCCCGGCTGCTCACGCAGCTCGCGGTGCGGCGGCCGTGGCTGGTCGTGACCTGCGGCATCGCGATCGCCGTCGCGGGTACCGCGCTCGCGACGCGGCTGTCGCTGCAGACCGATCTCGCGGAGCTGCTGCCGCCGCACGCGCCGAGCGTGGTCGCGCTGCGCGCGCTCAACCAGCGTGTCGGCGGCACCGGCAACGTCGCGATCGCGATCGAGTCGAAGGACGGCATGCCCGATCCGCTGCGCGCGTACATCCCGCGGCTGGTCGACGAGCTGCGCAAGGAGCTCGGGACGGATCTGCTGTCGATCAAGTACTCGCGCAAGGAGGTCGACGAGTTCTACAAGAAGTACGCCGCGTACTACGTCTCGCTCGAGCAGATGACCCGGTGGCAGCACGAGCTCGCGGTCGCGCTCGCCAAGCAGAACCCGGCGTTCGTCGAGCTCGACGATCAGAAGACCGATCCGATGCGCACGCTCGCCGACGAGATCCGCGCCGCGCAGCACAAGCTCGAGCCGCACAACAAGGCCGATGCCAAGACCGGCCTGCTGATGACCGAGAACGGCCGGCTCGCGGTGGTGTTCGTGCGGCCGGCCTCGAACTCGCTCAACCTCGCCGGCGCCGACGGCATGATGGACCGTATCCAGCGCGCGGTCGACGCGACCGATCCGGCGGGCGCGGGCGTGCAGATCGACGGCTACACCGGCTCGATCCCGCTCGCGATCAGCGAGGTCGCCGCGATCCGCCGCGACATCGTGTCGACCGCGATCCTCGTGATCCTCGGGGTGGGCGGCGTGGTCGGGCTGTACTTCCGCGGGCTGCGCGAGCTGTTCTTGATGTCGGGCGCGGTGACGATCGGCACCGCGGTCGCGCTCGGCTTTGCCGAGCTGTGGATCGGCCATGTCAACGCGCAGACCGCGTTCCTCGGCGCGATCATCGTCGGCACCGGCATCAACTACGGCATCATCTTCCTCGATCGCTACCGCCACGCGCGGGTCGTGGGCGGCGACGGGCCGGACGCGCTCGCGAACGCGCTCGAGCGCGCGTTCGGCCAGACGCTGCGTGCGACCGGCGTCGCGGCGCTCGCCACCGCGGTGTCGTTCGGCGTGCTCGCCGCGGGCGAGGTCGAGAGCTTTCACCAGTTCGGCTGGATCGGCGGGATCGGCATCCTCGCGTGCTGGGTCGCGACGTTCACCGTGGTGCCGGCGTGCGTCGTGCTCGCCGATCGCGGCCGCCGGGCGCGCATCGAGCCGGGGTTCGGTCCGCTGCGCGCGGCGTTCCTCGCGATCGGCCGGGCGTGCGAGCGCGCGCCGCGCCGGATCACCGCGATCGCGCTGGTCGCGGTGGCGGCGAGCGTGTGGATCGCGGTGGCCGCGCGCGGGCACCTGATCCAGACCGACCTGCGCAAGCTCGGCACCAAGTCGGCCGAATCGAGCGGGATCGAGGAGCTCGACAACCGGCTGCGCTCGATGGACGACCGCTCGGCGACGCCCGCGGTGATCGCGCTCGACGATCGCGGCGACGCGCGGCCGATGTGCGACGTCCTCAACACCCGCGCCAAGGGCGACCTGCACGGCGTGGTGCGGCGCTGCTACTCGATCGAGGACCTGTTCGCGCACGATCTCGATCGCCGCGTGCCGCTGATGGGCAAGCTGCGCCACGACCTCGACGCGGTCGACCAGGACGACCTCGCGCCGGACGAGCGCACCGACCTCGCCGATCTGCGGCGCGCGCTCGACGAGGCGCCGCCCGCCGATCGCGATCTGCCGCCGACCCTCGCCGAGTACTTCGTCGAGCGCGACGGCGCGGTCGGCAAGCTCGCGTACGTCGAGCCGCAGGACGAGCACATCGAGAGCAACCTGTATCGCTTCACCGACGCGATCCGCAGCATCCGCCTGCCGTCGGGCAAGGTCATCCACTCGAGCGGCGAGCTCGTGGTGTTCGCCGACGTGCTGCGCGCGATGCGGCGCGACGCGACCAAGCTGACGATCGCCGCCGCGCTGCTCGTGCTGGTCGTGCTCGGCGCGGTGACCCGCCGGCTCGGCACGTTCCTGCGGGTCGGCGGCGCGCTGTGCGCGGGGGTGGCCGTGATGTGCGGCGTCGCGGTGCTGCTCGGCGAGAAGCTCAACTTCTTCAACTTCGTCGCGCTGCCCACCACGTTCGGGATCGGCATCGACTACGCGATCAACGTCGAGGAGCGCATCCGCCAGCACGGCCGCGCCGCGCTCGCCCGCGCGCTCGCCGAGTCCGGCCCCGCCGTGCTGCTCGCGTCGACCACGTCGATGATCGGCTACGCGTCGCTGTTGCCCGCGGACAGCCGGGCGCTCGCGTCGTTCGGCGCGCTCGCGATCATCGGCGAGCTGGCGTGCGTGGTGGTCGCGGTCGTGCTCGTGCCGGCGCTGTGGGCCGCGCGGTCACGCGAACGCGCGCTGCAGTAGCGCGAGCAGGGTCTGCCAGTGGCGCTCGGCCGCCGCCGCGTCGTGCACCGGCGTGTCGGACGGCACCCAGCCGTGGCGCGCCTGGTAGGTCTCGATCTGGTGATCGACGCCGGCCGCGGTCAGCGCCTGCTCGAGCCGCTGCTTCTGCTCGTCGGGGAAGCTCTGGTCCTCGATCGCGCCCGCGACGTACACCTTCGCCTTGATCTTGCCGGCGAGCAGGTGCGGGCTGTCGGGCGCGTCGTTCGCGAGGTTGCCCCCGTGATAGGACGCGGCCGCGGCGAGCCGGTCGGGGAAGGTGCCGGCGGCCATCAGCGACAGCCGGCCGCCCATGCAGTAGCCGGTGGTCGCGAACTTGCCCTGGCGCACCTGCTTGGCGCCGGCCAGATGAGCGAAGAACGCCGGGCAGTCGCGCATGATGTTGGCCGCGTTCGCCGCCGGGACCATCTTGTGGAACCACGCGTTGCGCACCTCGGGATCGCCGAACAGCTGCTTCGGCTCCGGCGCGGTGTAGGGCCCGGCGCGATAGAACAGATCGGGCAGCAGCACGTAGTAGCCGGCGCCGGCGAGGCGCTCGGCCATGTCCTGCAGCGCGGGGCGCATGCCGATGCCGTCGATGAACATCAGCACGCCGGGCCACGGACCGGCACCGGCCGGGTGATACACGTGCGCGGGGCACACGCCGTCCGCTGTCTCGATCTGGATCTCGCTGTGGGGCATCGCGCGTATCTTGCCCGATCACGCCTTGGGCTGATACGGCTCCATGAACACCAGGCCCTCGTTCGCGCGCGCCTCCCACGCCTTCATCCAGCTGGTCGAGCGATAGCGATCCCACTGATCGGCCGCGATCGTCACGACCGGGCCGGCGAGGTCGGTGCGCGCCGCGACGCGCAGCGCGGCCACCACGTTGACCCCGGTCGAGCCACCCACGGTGAGACCTTCCTCCCCGGCCAGCCGCTCGCACATCGCGAACGCCTCGGCGTCGGCGACCTTCTCGGCGTAATCGACCGCGTCGCGGTGCAGGTTCGACGGCACGCTCGCCGAGCCGATGCCCTCGACCGCGAACGGACCGTCGGGGCCGAGCTCGCCGGTGTTGATCCACTCGCCGAGCCCCGAGCCGATCGGATCGGCGAGCACGATCTGGACGCGCGGCAGCTTCTCCTTGAGGAAGCGGCCGACGCCGCTGATCGTGCCGCCTGTGCCGGCGGCCGAGACGAACGCACCGATCGCGCCGCCGGTCTGCGCGTAGATCTCGGGGCCGGTCGCCGAGAAGCTCTTGCCGCCGTAGTGCGCGTCGAGGTTGGCGGGGTTGTGGAACTGGTTGGTGAGGAACCAGCCGTTGTCCTCGGCGAGCCGCGCCGCGACGTTGCGGAAGTTGTCGGGGCTCTTGATCCCGCCGGGCTTGGCGAGGAACACGTCGGCGCCGAGCTGGCGCAGCGCGACCCGCTTGTCGACCGCGACGCGCTCGGGGATGACGCAGATGCAGCGATAGCCGCGCGAGCTCGCGAGCAGCGCGAGCCCGACCCCGGTGTTGCCGGCCGTGCCCTCGATGATCGTCATCGCGGGATCGCGGTGCGGCACCAGCGCGCCGCGCGCCTCGGCGTCGAGGATGATCGCGCGGGCGGTGCGATCCTTGACGCTGCCGCCCGGGTTCAAGTGCTCGCACTTGACGAACACCCGGTTGGGCAGGCCCTTCGCGACGCGCTTCAGCTCGATCAGCGGCGTCTGGCCGATCGCCTCGATGATGTCCATGCCGCCCGACGATACCCCAGCTGCGCGCGCAGTTCGGGGTGGCGGCGCCCCACGCGAGCCAGCGGGTTCGCGGTCGAGCGCGCTGGCACGCCGCGCGCTCTATCGCACCGCATGCAGCTCGACACGTTTGCGCTCAGTGTTCCCGGTCGGCGCGACTCCAACGAGGACGCGATCTGCGCCCGCCCCGAGCTCGGCCTGTTCGTCGTCGCCGACGGCATGGGCGGCTACGAGGGCGGCGAGGTCGCCAGCGCGATCGCGGTCGACGCGATCTGCGAGCTGGTGCGGCGCACCGCGGGCGATGCCGACGTGACCTGGCCGTACAAGCTCGATCCGCAGCGCTCGCTGCCCGAGAACGAGCTGATGGTCGCGACCCGGCTCGCCGGCGATCGCATCGCGGCGCAGCGGGTCGGCGTGCTCGAGGAGATGGGCTCGACCGTCGCGGTGCTGCGCCTCGCCGGCGATCGCGCGGTGATCGCGCACGTCGGCGACAGCCGGGTCTACCGGCTGCGCGCCGGTGCGCTCGCCCAGCTCACGGTCGATCACTCGCTCGCGGCGCAGCTCGCGGCGGCCGGCTCGCCGGTCGACATCGCGACGTTCCAGTGGCGGCACGTCGTGACCCGCGCGCTCGGCACCAGGTCGGCCGAGCCCGAGGTCCAGGCCGACCGCGCCGCGCCGGGCGACGTCTATCTGCTGTGCAGCGACGGCCTGTCGGAGGTGCTGGCGCCCGACGTGATCGCGGCGCTGCTCGACGGCGGGGGCGGGGCCGAGGCCGCGTGCCGCGCGCTGGTCGACGCCGCGTACGCGTCGGGCAGCCGCGACAACATCTCGGCGATCGTGGTGCGCGTGCTGTGATCTCAATCGTCGTCGCCGCCATCGTCGACCAGGCCATGCTTGCGGGCGAGCGCGCGCAGGTGCTTGCGATCGATCCCCGAGCTGCGCGACGCGGCCGACAGGTTGCCGCCCTCGCGCGCGAGCACGTCGGCGAGGTAGCGGCGCTCGAGCTCGTGGAGCACCGCGGCCTTGGCCTCGGCGTAGGGCAGATCGCTGCGCACCGCGAGGCCGTCGCCGGCGAGCGCGCCGGGCTCGACCCGGATCGCGAGCTCGGCGAAGTGGCGCGCGCCGGGCGCGAGCGCGATCGCGCGGTCGAGCACGTTGCGCAGCTCGCGCACGTTGCCCGGCCAGCCGTGCGCGGTCAGGCGATCGAGCCCCGGCCCGGCGGGCAGCTCGTCGGCGAGGCCGCGCCGGCGCAGCAGCTCGCGCACGAGCAGCGGCAGGTCCTCGCGGCGCGAGCGCAGCGGCGGCAGCGCGACCCGCACGACCGCGAGCCGGTACATGAGATCGGCGCGGAACCGGCCGGCCGCGACCTCGGCGTCGAGATCGTCGCGCGACGCCGCGATCAGGCGGACGTCGATCGCGCGCTCGGCGTCGCCGCCGAGCGGGCGGACCACGCGGTCCTCGAGCACGCGCAACAGCCGCGCCTGCACGCTCGGCGCGATCCGGCCGAGCTCGTCGAGCAGCAGCGTGCCGCCTTCGGCGCGCGCGATCAGCCCGGCGCGCGCGGCGGCGGCCCCGGTGAACGCGCCGCGCACGTGGCCGAACAGCTCGCTGTCGAGCAGGCCCTCCGGCAGCGCGCCGCAGTCGACCGCGACGAACGGGCCCCGGCGGCGCGGCGAGGCGTCGTGCAGCGCGCGCGCGACCAGCTCCTTGCCGGTGCCGGTCTCGCCCTCGAGCAGCACGGTCGCGTCGGTCGGCGCGACGCGCTCGAGCACGGCGAACACCTCGCGGATCGCGAGGCTCTCGCCGACCAGCTCGCCGAACCGCCGGGCCTGGCTGGGTGGCAGATCGAGCGGCTGGGCCTCGGGCTCGATGCGCAGCGCGGATCGGCCGAGCTTGAGCGTCGAGCCGGCGGGCACCGCGAGCTCGGCGACCCGCGAGCCCTCGTACCACGTGCCGTTGGTCGAGCCGAGATCGCGCACGACGAACCGCGCGCCGTCCGCGCGCACCGCGACGTGGCGCGCCGACACCCGATCGTCGGACAGCGCGAGCTCGACGTGCGGATCGGTGCCGGCGATCGCGTCGGCCTCGCCGAGCCGGCACGCCCGTCCGCGATCCGGACCGTCGACGACCACGAGCTGGCAGCGCAGCCGGCCGCTGCCGCCGTCGAGGATGTCGCTGTACACGGTCGCGGCGCGGGCCACGCTTGATCATACTCGGCTCCATGCGCGCCAGTCTCGGCCCGTACCAGCTGGTCCGCCGCATCGGCCGCGGCGGCATGGCGGAGGTCCACCTCGCGATCGCGCACGGCGCGAGCGGGTTCGCCCGCCGGGTCGCGATCAAGACGCTCGCGCCCGAGCTCGCCGGCGAGCCCGCGCTCGAGCGCGCGCTGATCCGCGAGGCCACGCTCGCCGGCCGGCTGCACCACCGCAACCTGGTCGCGGTGCACGCGCTCGGCGTCGCCGACGGCGCGTACTACGTCGTGATGGAGCACGTCGACGCCGGCGATCTCGCGGCGCTGCTCGACGGCGCGCTGGCCGAGCCGCTCGCGCTCCACGTCGCGCGCGAGCTCGCGCTCGGCCTGGGCTACCTGCACGCCGCGCGCGACGATCGCGGCCTGCCGCTCGGCCTGGTCCACCGCGACGTCGGGCCGGCCAACGTGCTGGTCTCGACCACCGGCGACGTCAAGCTCGCCGATTTCGGCATCGCGAAGGCGACCGCGCTGGCCGATCTCACCGCCGCGGGCGCGCGCAAGGGCACGTACGCGTACATGGCGCCGGAGCAGCTCGCCGGCGAGCCGGTCACCGCGGCCGCCGATCAGTTCGGGCTCGCGGTCACGCTGATCGAGCTGGTGAGCGGCGCGCGGCCGTTCGATGGCGACACGCCATGGGCGACGATGGACGCGATCCGGCGCGGCGCGGCCGAGCTGCCGGCGTTGCCGCCCGATCTCGCGGCGATCGCGGCCAGGGCGCTCGCGCTCGATCCGCGCGCGCGGTTTGGCTCGATCGACGAGCTGGGCGATGCGATCGCGGCGGCGCAGCGCGCGCGGCCGCCGGCCGGTGCGCCCGAGCTCGCGCGCTGGGTCTTGACACGTATCACGACGTGATACACGATGTGTCACATCGTGACACGGAAGCCCGACCCGCCCGACGACGACGAGCCGGAAAAGAAGGAGCGCGTGATCCACACGCGCGTGCCGGAGAGCCTCGAGGCCGAGCTGCGCCGGCGCGCGCAGGACCTCGGGATCTCGGTGTCGAACCTGGTGCGCAACGTGCTCGGCCACGCGTTCGGCCTGGTCGGCGACGTGGTCGCCGACTCGCACGCGATCGCCCGGGCCGCGCGCGGCGCGCCCAAGCGCGAAGGGCTCGCCGAGGTCGTGGCGTGGCAGGACATCGTGCTCGCCAAGAACGCGGTGTGCACCCGCTGCAACGCGATCCTGGCCAAGGCGACCCGCGCGGCGATCGGCGTCACGAATGACGGCAGCCCCGGACCGCTGGTGTGCCGGGCTTGCATGGAGGCTCCATGACCGACAATCCGATCGAACAGGTGATCGCGCTGGTGAAGCACGTCGGCACGCGGATCGACGCGCTGTCGCTCGACCTCGCGCAGGGCGGCGGCGCGATCGTGCGCGATGCGCGCGCGCTCGCCGAGCTCGCCCGCGGCCGGGCGACGACGTTCGTGCGCGCGACCCCGCGGGTCACCCGGATCGCGCAGGCGGCCGCGGGCGTGCTGGCGCGCCAGCGCTGGCTCCGCCTCGTGCAGGTCGCCAAGACCGGCACGACGGCGCTGCGCGACGACGATCACCGCGAGCTCGCGCGCCGCGTCGCCGGGCACGCCGCCGAGCTGCGCGGCGGGATCGCCAAGCTCGGCCAGCTCGCGTCGTGCCGGCCCGACCTGGTCGGCGCGATCTGGGCCGGCGAGCTCGCCGCGCTGCAGGACGAGGTGCCGCCGGTCGATCCCGCCGCGATCCGCGCGCGCGTCGAGGCCGAGCTCGGCCGCCCGGTCGGCGAGGTGTTCGCCGACTTCGCCGCCGCGCCGCTCGCCGCCGCGAGCCTCGCCCAGGTCCATGCCGCGACGCTGCACGACGGCACCGCGGTGGTCGTCAAGGTCCAGGTGCCCGGCATCGAGGACGTGATCGCGGCCGACATCGCCGCGCTCGCCGCGATCGCCGGCGCGATCGAGCTGCCCGGGCTCGACCTCGCGACGCTGTCGGCCGAGCTCGGCCGCGCGCTCGCGCGCGAGCTCGACTACGAGGCCGAGGCCGACGCGCTGTGGGCCTACACCGGCGCCGCGACCGTGCCGGTGCCGATCGCGACCGCGTCGTCGCGCCGCGTGCTCACGATGACGCGGATCGACGGCGAGCGGCTGGTGCCGTGGCTCGAGCGCGCGAGCGCGGACGAGCGCGATCGCCTGCTCGGCGAGCTGGTCGGCGAGGTCGCGGCGCAGATCCTGGTGCGCGGCCAGGTCCACGCCGATCCGCACCCCGGCAACTTCCTGGTCACCGGCGACGGCACGCTCGCGCTGGTCGACTTCGGCTGCGTCCTCGAGCTGACGGCCGACGAGCGCGCGGCGTACGCGCGGCTCGTGCTCGCGATCGGCGGCGGCGACCCGCGCACCGCCGCGGCCGAGCTCGCCGCGCTCGGCTTCCGCGCCGACGACCCGGCTCGGCTGGTCGAGCTCACCGGTGCGCTGATCGGCGCGCTGCGCCCGGGCGCCAACGTCGCCGAGCTCGACTGGCAGGCCGCGTTCGCCGAGCAGGTCGCGCACGCCCGTGCGCTCGGTGGTCTCGCGATCCCGCGCTCGTTCGTGCTGCTCGGCCGCGTGCTCGCCACGGTCGCCGGCCTGCTCGCGACCTACCGGCCGCGGATCGCGCTGCACCCGCTGATCGCGCACCACCTCGCGAACGCGGTCGCGAATCGCCACGCGGCGTCGTAGCATCCCAGGCGTCGTGGTGTCTCGCGGCGTCGTGTACATGGCGGCGAGCGCGCTCGCGTTCTCCGCGATGAGCGCGCTGGTCAAGCTGGCGAGCACGCGGCTGCCGACCGGCGAGATCGTGCTCGCGCGCGCGGTGGTGACGCTCGTCCTGTCGTACGCGATGCTCGCGCGCGCCGGCATCCCGCCGTGGGGCACGTCGCGCCGCAAGCTCGCGCTGCGCGGCCTGCTCGGGTTCTGCGCGCTCGGCTGCTACTACCTGTCGCTCGCGCGGCTACCGCTCGCCGACGCGACCACGCTGCAGAACACGACGCCGCTGTTCACCGCGGGGCTCGCGTGGTGGCTGCTCGGCGAGCGGATCGGCCGGGCGACCGCGGCCGCGATCGCGATCGGGCTCGCGGGCGTCGTGCTGGTGGTCCAGCCCGGCGCGGGCGCGAGCGACCCGGTCGGGGTCGCGATCGCGCTCGCCGGCGCGATCTGCTCGTCGATCGCGTACGTCACGGTGCGCAGCCTGTCGCGCACCGAGCCCGAGCTGGTGATCGTGTTCTTCTTCCCGCTGATCGCGACGCCGCTCGCGATCCCGTGGGCCGCCGCCGACTTCGTGATCCCGCAGCCGATCGACTGGCTGCTGCTCGTCGCGATCGGTTGCGCGACCCAGCTCGGCCAGGTGTTCCTGACGATGGGCCTGGCGCGCGAGCGCGCCGGGCGCGCCACCGCGGTCGGCTACCTCCAGGTGTGCTTCGCGATGGTGTGGCAGCTCGCGCTGTTCGGCCAGGCGATCGCGCTGGCCACGCTCGCCGGCGCCGCGCTGATCATCGCGGGGACGCTGGTGATCGCAGGATCGCGGCCGCGCACAGCGCGGTGACCGCGCACGCCAGCGCGAGCCCGCCGAGCACGTCGGACACGAAGTGCGCGCCGACCGCGACGCGAGCGATCATCGCGAAGGCGATCGCGGCGCACAGCAGCCGAGCGCGCGGCCACACGATCGCGATCGGCAGCGCGAGCCCGGCGATCAGCACGACGTGCCCCGAGGGGAACGAGAACCCGCCGCGCCAGAACGTGGTGTCGCCGCCGTGCGCCAGCCACTCGGTCGGGCGCAGCCGGCCGGTCAGGAACTTGCCCCACGCGACCAGGTTGCGCGCGAGCAAGTAGCTCGCCGCGACGAACATCCACGCGCGCGCGTGACGCTGCCAGCGCGGCACCAGCGCGGTGGCGAGCACACCTGCGACCAGCACGCACACGCCGAGCCATGGCCACGGCGCGATCCCGCCGGCGACCTCGAGCCCGGCGATCCCGCCGTTCCACAGCTCGGGCCAGGTCTCGCGCGCGGCGAGCCAGCGCGCCAGCGGCTGATCGATCGCGAGCATGGCCAGCACGGCGAGGCCCGCGGCGATCGCGGTGGCGGCGAGCAGGCGCGGGCGCATCGCACGAAGAATACGGCGCCCGGCGCGCGCGTTCCTAGCTCATGGTCCGCGCGCTCGCCGTGCACGCCGTGCTCGCCGCATCGGCGCACGCCGCCCCCGCGCCGATGACCGCGGCCTCGGACCGGGTGTGCGACCTGCTACGCGCCGATCGTCACGATGCGTGCCGGCAGGCCGCCCGGCTGCGGACCGCGCACGCGATCGCCTACCAGGCCGGCTCGAGCCAGCTCCGCCGCTTCGTGCTCGCGATCGCCGACGGCGACGCCACGCTGATCAGCCCCGCGATCGACCTCGCCGATGCCGGTGATGCCACGCTGGTCTCGACCACGCCGTCGCTGCGCCAGGACGGCGACGCGATCGTGCTCGCGATCGCCGCGCGCTACCGCGGCGCCGACGCGCGCTGGCAGATCGAGACCGACCTGCGCTGCGCGCACCAGGACCGCGGCGCGTGGGCGTGCTCGACCGTCGAGCTGCCCGCGGTCCCGATCGCGCGGTGATCGCCGGGCTGGCTAGCGATGGCCGTGGCCGCCGCCACCGCCGCCGAAGCTGTGGCCGCCACCGCCGCCGCCGAAGCTGTGGCCGCCACCGCCGAAGCTGTGGCTGCCGCCGCTGAAGCTGCGGCTCGGCGCGGTGTAGCTGCGGCTCGGCGCGCGATAGGTCTGGGTCGGGCGGAAGCCCGGGCTCGTGTGGTAGCTCGGCGCGGGGCGGAAGCTCGAGCTCGGCGCCGTGCGCGCCGGGGCGCGCCAGGTCGGCTCGTCGCTACGCACCGACGTGTGCGCCGGCATGCCGGGGCGGAAGGTCGAGCGGCCATCGAACCGCGCACCGCCGCCCGCGCTCGCCGCAAAGCGCGCGTGCATCACGCTACCGGCCGCGATCGGCCGCGCCGTGCCGCGGAACGGCACGCGGGCCACCGGCGACGTCACGCGCAGCCCCTCGGCCGGATCGTTGAACAGGTGCGAGCGAATGTGCGGGCGGCCGAAGTCGGACACCGCCGCGAACCGCCAGTGCGAGTCGAGCACGCGGCCGTGACCCGGTCCGAGCGGACGCCAGCCGACGTAGCCGCCGCCGTGCCGCCACTCGACCCACGCCGGACCCCAGCGATGGCCCGGCACCCAACCCCAGTGACCGCGGAACCAGCCCCAGCGCCCGTAGTGGAACGGCAGCCAGCCCCAGCCCCAGTCGCAGTTGAACGCCCAGCCGGCGGTGGTCCACGCCCATGAACCGCAGGTCTCATAGGGTGTGAAATCCACGCCCACCACTGTCGTGTACGGGACCCAGACGCGGCCGTAGTCGGACTCGTCCTCCCACTGGCCGTAACCGTCGAGAGTCGCGTCGATCTCCTGGTCGTTCACCGGGCCGGTCCCCTGTTCGTCGCCCTGATCCTCGCCCTGCATGTCCGCGTCGGGAGGCGGCTGGCCGTTGGGATCGACGTAGTTGCCGTCTGGATCGTACTGACCGTTCGGGTCCATCGCCGCGTTTGGATCGCCCTGATCTCCGGGGTTTGCCGGACCTTGCTGCCCGGGATCGTTCACGGGAGGCGCGGTCTGGTCGGGCGGATATGGATTCTCCGGATCCATGGCGCCGCCCGGCGGGCCCTGGACTTCGACCGGTTGAGACTGTGCGCTCGCAAGTCCGCTAGAAAACGCGGCTCCGGCGAGCACCACGAGGCCAAGCACCCTGCGAAACGCGCTCATGCGGCGATTATGTGCACCGATCGTGCCCACCGTGCGCAAGGCCTCGACCTTCATCATCTATTAACCGAGCCGGGAAGATCCTCGTGCCTGCCTCTGGTTTCGGTGCGGCTCGACGTTGACACCGCTGCCTATGGCGGCTAACAAAGCCAGCGATTTCGCGAGGTCCGCGCATGATTCGCGCAAGCAATCTTTCCAAGTTCTACGGTGACAAACGCGCTCTCGGCCCAGTCACCTTCGAGATCAAGGATGGGGAGACGGTTGGCTTTCTCGGCCTCAACGGCGCCGGCAAGACGACCGCACTTCGCATCCTCGCCTGCGATCTCCGTCCGTCCTCCGGGACGGTCGAGGTCGGCGGTGTCGACGCTGTCGCCGATCCATACGAGGTTCGAAAGCGGATCGGCTTCCTGCCGGAGAACCCGCCGCTCTACGGCGACATGGCGGTCTCCGACTACCTGAAGTTCGCCGGCGAGATCCGCGGCATGACGGCGAGCGAGCTCAAGCGCCGGCTGCCCGAGGTCATCGAGATCGCCGATCTCGGCGACGTCGCGGGCGATGCGATCGACACCTTGTCGCACGGCTTTCGCCAGCGGGTCGGCGTCGCGCAGGCGATCATCCACCAGCCGAAGTTCCTCATCCTCGACGAGCCGACCCGCGGTCTCGATCCGGTGCAGATCGTCGAGATGCGCAACCTGATCCACGACCTCAAGCAGAACCACACCGTGCTGATCTCGTCGCACATCCTCACCGAGATCAGCCAGACCTGCGATCGGCTGCTCGTGCTCGGCCGCGGCCGGATCCTCGGCGTCGGCTCGGAGGGCGAGCTCGCCAAGCACGAGGGCGAGATCCGGCAGATCACGGTCACGGTGCGCCGGCCGTCGGGCGACGACCCGAAGGGCCAGGTCACGAAGGTGCTCGCCGGGGTCGACGGCATCACCAAGGTGCTCGAGCCCTACGAGCAGGGCGGCGGCCTGTCGTTCGCGCTCGCGACCGCCAAGGACTGCCGTGCCGAGGTCAGCCGCGCGGTGGTCGAGGCCAAGCTCGATCTGATCAAGCTCGACTACGCGCGGAGCGAGCTCGAGAACACGTTCATCCGTCTGGTCGGAGGCAGCGATGCGAGCAATTAGCATCATCTTTCGCCGCGAGCTCGGACACTACTTCCGCTCGCCGCTCGGCTGGATCATCGCCGCGGCCGTGCTGCTGGTCGACGGCATCCTGTTCCAGTCGCAGGCGCTGAGCGGCGAGTCGCAGCTGTCGGCCGACGTGCTCGAGAAGACGTTCTTCTTCATGAGCGGCATCCCGACGTTCGCCGGCGTGCTGCTGTCGTTCCGGTTGCTCTCCGAGGAGCGCCAGAACCACTCGATGATCCTGCTCAATACCTCGCCGGTCCGCGACAGCGAGATCGTGCTCGGCAAGTTCTTCGCCTCGCTCGTGTTCATGGGGCTCTTGCTGATCATCTCGATCTACATGCCGCTGCTCATCAAGGTGGAGGGCAAGATCACCTGGAGCCAGATCCTGGTCGGCTACCTCGGGTTGTTCCTGCTCGGCGCGGCGGTGCTCGCGATCGGCATGTTCGCGTCGGCGCTGACCCGCTACCAGATCGTCGCCGCGCTGCTCGGCGCGCTGTTCGTCACGCTGCTGTGCTTCACCTATCCGTTCGCGAAGAAGCTCGGCTCGCCGGTGAGCGACGTGCTCGAGCAGATCGACCTGTGGTGGATCCACTTCCAGAACGGGTTCATGCACGCCACGCTCAACCTCAAAGACGTCGTGTTCTATCTCGCGGTCACGTACTTCTTCCTGCTGCTCTCGACCAAGACGCTGGAGGCGAAGCGATGGCAATGAGAACTGCATCCCCGTTCTGGGCGTCGCTCGCGTTCGGCATCGGGCTCGTCCTGCTGCTGCTCGGCGAGCGCATCTTCGCGTCGATCTCCGGCGTCCGCACCGTGCTCACGGTGATCGGCCTCGCGCTGGTCGTCGCGGTGACGCTCGCCCGCGCCTACACGTTTGCCCGGACCACCGGGACGCGCCGCAAGATCGAGCGCACGCTGCTGCTGTGCCAGCTCGGCTGCGTGCTCGCGCTCGTGCTCTACGCGATCTCGACCCACTGGGGGCTCGGTCACTTCTCGCTGACGTCGAAGGGCGCCGCGAAGGCCGAGACCGTGCTGACCATGGTGTGGGCGATGCTGATCACGGTGTCGCTGATCCCGATGTTCATGATCGAGCTCTCGCTCGGCTTCGCGCTGCGCGACCGGTTCGAGATCGTCGGCGACAGCGACGAGGCGCTCGAGTACATGCGGGTACGCGAGATCGGCTGGTCGGGGCTGTCGATCGGCCTGGCGCTGTGCTTCCTGATGGTGACGTGCAACGTCGCGAACGAGCGCAACATCTCGCGCGACGTCAGCTACTTCCGCACGTCGTCGCCCGGCCAGTCGTCGATCGGCATCGCGTCGTCGAGCACGGAGCCGATCAAGGTGCTGCTCTACTTCCCCGAGGTCAACGAGGTCAAGGACCAGGTCAAGGACTACTTCCAGACGCTCGCCGCCGCCGGCGGCCGGATCACGATCGAGGAGCGCGACCACATGGTCGATCCCGATGCGCAGCACTTCAGCGTCAAGAAGGACGGCGTGATCGTCCTGGTGCGCGGCACCGGTGACAAGGAGAAGTTCGGCACGATCGAGGTCGACACCGATCTCCAGAAGGCGCGCAAGTCGCAGACCAGCAAGCTGCGCAACCTCGATCGCGAGGTCAACACGCAGCTGCTCAAGCTCGTCCACGAGAAGCGCAAGGCGTACCTGACGGTCGGCCACGGCGAGCTCACCGATCCCGACTCGATCCCGGTCGAGCTCAAGGGCAAGATTCCGGATCAGCGCACCACGGTGCTGAAGAAGCGGCTGGTCGAGCTCGGTTACGAGACCAAGAGCCTGGGCCTCATCGATCTCGACAAGGACGTCCCCGAGGACGCGGCGCTGGTGATGATCATCGGCGCGACCGGCACGTTCGAGCCGGCCGAGTACGACGCGCTCAATCGCTACCTCGATCGCGGCGGCAAGCTGTTCATCGCGCTCGACCCCAAGGGGCAGGGGCTCGGCCCGCTCGAGGGTCACCTCGGCGTGAAGTTCAACCCCGGGCACCTCACCGACGACGAGAAGTACCTCAAGCAGCGCGGCTCCCAGGCCGAGAAGCGCGCGGTGATCACCACGCAGTTCTCGGCGCACGGCTCGACCACGTCGCTGTCGCGCGCGGCCAACAGCGGCCTGGTGCTGTTCGACTCGGGCGCGCTCGAGGACGCGCCGTTCACCGTGCAGGGCGCGAAGAAGACGATCACGGTGCACTCGTTCGATTCGAGCTACCTCGACCTCAACAACGACTTCCAGTTCAGCCCGGAGGCCGGCGAGAAGAAGCAGAAGTGGGACATCGCCGCGGCGGTCGAGGGCCCGAAGATCAAGGGGCCGGACGGCAAGGACAAGGATGGCTATCGCGCCGTGGTCTACGCCGACGCGGTGCTGTTCGCCGACGCGCTGGTCGGAGAGCAGCTCGGTGGCGCGCGGCTGATCATGCTCGCCGAGATCACCGGCGCCGAGCCCGCCGGCGATGCGATCCACTGGCTGGGCGGCGAGGAGAACTTCGCCGGCGAGGTGGTGTCGGAGGACGACAAGTCGATCCAGCACTCGAAGGGCACCGACGACGTCTGGTTCGCGCTCACCGTGATCGGCGCGCCGCTCATCGTGCTCGGGCTCGGGTTGACCGGGACGATGCTTCGCCGGCGCCGCCGCAGCAGCAAGAAGCCTGTCGAGGTGAAGTCATGAAGGGTGCAGTCATTCACGGCGTCCTGCTCGCCATCATGCTGATCTACGGGTACCGCACGTGGACCCGCGACAAGACCAAGCTGCCCGACATGGGCGATGTCGCGCTGTGGGACAAGTCGGTGAGCGACATCTCGTCGGTCGAATACAAGGACGAGCACAAGCGGATCGTGCGGGTCGAGCGCCGCGGCACCGGCGCCGACGCGTACTGGTGGGGCAGCGACACGACGATCGAGTCCAAGAAGCAGCCCAAGCCGGCGGCGACCGGCTCGGGCTCGGCGGCGGGCTCGGGCTCGGCGCACGCCGGCTCGGGATCGGCGGCCGCGGGCTCGGGCTCCGGCTCGGCCGCGCCGCAAGAGGAAGAGGTCGAGGTCTCGCGCAAGACCAAGGAGTTCCCGATCGGCGACGGCGGCGAGGATCTGGTCAAGAAGTGGGCCGCGGGGCGGGCGCTGCGCAACCTGGGCTCGCTGACCGATCAGCAGAAGAGCGACTACAAGCTCGCAGACTCCAAGGTCACGGTCACGGTGACCGCGAAGGACGGTACGCACACGTTCCTGCTCGGCAACGCGGTGTACGGCACCGGCGACAAGTACGCGATCGACGAGCAGACCGGCAAGGCGTACGTGCTGTCGCACGAGCTGCTGTCGGCGCTCGAGATCGGCCAGAGCAGCCTGCAGCTGACCGACGCCCGCGGCTTCGATCTGACCAAGATCGATCAGGTGACGATCGAGGCCGGCGGCAAGAGCCGCACCGGCGCCCGCACGACGCAGACCGACGACAAGGGCCAGACCCGCAAGACCTGGATGGACACCGAGACCAAGAAGGCCAGCCAGATCCTGGCGAACTTCATCGAGGGCTCGAACAACAACCTCAAGGCGGCCGAGTACGATCCCGACCTCAAGGTCGCGGAGATGACCCAGGTGCTGAAGCTGACCTACAAGGACGACCGCGGCGGCGCGCTCGGGACGCTCACCCTCTACAAGCGCGAGAAGCCGGGGACGCTTCCGGAAGGTCAGGACCTCGATCCGGCCAACCCGCCCAAGGGCGAGATCGAGTACTACATCGTCACCGAGCGCAGCCGCGGTCCGGCGCTGGTCCGCAAGGATCTCGCGCAGCGCACCGAGGGCGAGCTCGACGACGTGTTCAGCGGAAAGCCCGAGCCGGAGCCCGAGGTGGGCAGCGGCAGCGGATCCGGTAGTGGGGCGGTACACTCGATCAATCCGCATGGCAATCCGTTCGGCGCGCCGCATGGTGGAGCTCCGGGGCTCGTCCCGCACGGCGCCCCGCCGCCGGTACCTCCGTCACCGGCTCCGGCAACGCCTGCCAAGCCGGCGCCTGCCAAGCCGGCGACGCCGCCAGGAGCACCTGCCAAGAAGGCTAGTTAGCGGGTCGGAATACAGGCAACCGCGGGTGCGGTCCATGACTCGTAACCACGAGGTCCTGCAAAGACCCAGCACAAGGATTGCCAGCATGAAGCCTCATCGCTACCTGATCGCCGCGTTCGCCGCGTTCGGCCTGCTCGGCGCGGGTGTCGCGCTGAACGTCGGCAGCTCGCCCGTTCACGCGGCACCGCCGGCCGGCATGCCGACCGACGGCACGATCGCGGACGTCGCCGAGCGCGTCGTCGACAGCGTCGTCAACATCTCGGTCACCGGCACCCAGAAGACATCGATGATGGATCCGTCCGAAATATTCGGCAGCGATCCGTTCGGCGGCGGCGAGCCGCAGGGCCGCGAGATGGCGGCCAAGGGCTCGGGCGTGATCGTCACGGCCGGCGGCCGCATCCTGACCAACGCCCACGTCGTCGACGGCTTCGACAACATCAAGGTGACGCTGCCCGATGGCACCGAGATGGACGCCAAGGTCGTCGGCAAGGACACCAAGGCGGACCTCGCGGTGATCCAGCTCAAGGGCGCGGTGCCGCCGCTCAAGCCGATCACGTTCGGCGACTCGTCGCAGCTCCGGCTCGGCGACATCGTGCTCGCGGTCGGCGACGGCCTCGGCGTCGGCAAGTCGGTGTCGATGGGCATCGTTTCGGCCAAGGGCCGCGGCGGCCTGGGCATCGAGCAGTACGAGGACTTCATCCAGACCGACGCGGCGATCAACCCGGGCAACTCGGGCGGCGCGCTGGTCAACCTCAAGGGCGAGCTGGTCGGCATCAACACCGCGATCGCGTCGCGCACCGGCGGCTACTCGGGTATCGGCTTCGCGATCCCGACCAGCATGGCGCGGCCGATCATGGACATGCTGGTCAAGGACGGTAAGGTGACGCGCGGCTACCTCGGCGTGCACATCGCGACGGTGACGCCGACCATCGCCAAGCAGCAGAAGCTCGGCGCGAACGCGGGCGTCGAGGTCGCGGACGTCGAGCCCGATGGCCCGGCCGCCAAGGCGCACCTGTCGAGCGGCGACGTGATCGTGTCGCTCGATGGCCAGCCGATCAAGAACAGCGTGCTGCTGCAGAACACGATCGCGCTGACGCCGCCCGGCACCACGGTCGCGTTCGGCGTGGTCCACCGCGACGGCACGCGCGCCACGGTGAAGGCCCGGCTCGGCCAGCTGCGCGACGAGCAGCCGCAGCAGGAGCAGAGCGAGGAGGGCCTGCCGCAGCTGCCGCAGGGGCAGGGCTGGAACTGCAAGCGCACGGAGAACGGCATGGAGTGCCAGCAGACCCGGCGCTGGCCGTAGTCACCGCGCCGCGAGTGCGGCGGCGAGCGCCTCCTCGGTGACCGTCGTCGCGATCAGGTCGAACGTGCACAGCACGACGCGCTCGGGAAGGTCGCGGCCGAACGCGAGCACCTCGCGGACGGCGATGTCGGCGGCCGGCCGCAGCGGATAGCCGTAGACCCCGGTCGAGATCGCGGGGAACGCGAGCGATCGGGCGCCGAGCTCGGCGGCGAGCTCGAGCGAGCGGCGATAGCAGCTGGCGAGCAGCGCCGGCTCGCCGCTCGCGCCGCCGCGCCACACCGGGCCGACCGCGTGGATGACCCAGCGCGCCGGCAGCGCGTAGCCGCGCGTGACCTTGGCGTCGCCGGTCGCGCAGCCGCCGAGCGTGCGGCACTCGGCGACGAGCTCGGGGCCGGCGGCGCGATGGATCGCGCCGTCGACCCCGCCGCCGCCGAGCAGCGACGAGTTGGCCGCGTTGACGATCGCGTCGACCGCGAGCTCGGTGATGTCGCCTTCGAGGATCTCGATCGTCGCCACGCGCCAGCCATAGCATGTCAGAGCGCTCGGCGACGATCGCCGGATGTGGGAGATCGTCCTGGTCGCGCTCGCCGCCGCGATCGTCGCGCTGTGGCTGGCGCGAGCCGTGCGGCGCTGGCGCGGGTCGTACCGGGCGCGTCGCCGCGCCGCGCGGGCGATCGCCGGCGAGGACCGCGCCGCCGCGCTGCTCGAGCGCGCCGGCTTCCGGATCGTCGCGCGCCAGGTTCGCACGGCGTGGCGGCCGACGCTCGACGGCGAGCCGGTCGAGCTCGAGCTGCGCGCCGACTACCTGGTCGAGCGCGCCGGCGAGAGCTTCGTCGCCGAGGTCAAGACCGGCCGCGACGCGCCCGCGCTCGAGACCGCCGCGACCCGCCGCCAGCTGCTCGAGTACCACGTCGCGTTCGCGGCCGGCGTGCTGCTCGTCGTGCCCGAGCGCGGCGCGATCCACGAGGTCGAGTTTCCCGGGCCGGTTTCGGGGTGAAACCGGCTAGGCCTTCCACGACGGCCGCTCGCGCACCCGGCCGAGCCACGCGGTGATCGCCTGGTACGGCGCGAAGTCGACCTGCGCCATCTGCGCGAGCTCGACGCTGGTCGCGATCGCGATGTCGGCGATCGACAGCGCGCCGGTCACCCAGTCGCGCCCGGTCAGCTGCTGGTCGAGGATCCGGGCGTAGCGCTCGACGTCCTTCATCGCGTGGTCGATCTTGGCCTGATCGGGCTGGCCGCCGCGCATCGGCTTGAACATCCGCTCGAACACGACGGTGAACAGGTGCGGCTCGAAGTGGCTCGCGTTCCAGGTCATCCAGCGCACCGCGTCGGCCTCGCTCTGCGGATCGCTGCCGAGCAGCTTGCCGGCCTTGCGCGCGAGGTAGAAGCAGATCGCGGGCGACTCCCACAGCGTGAAGTCGCCGTCGACCAGGGTCGGGACCTTGCCGTTGGGATTCTTCGCCAGGTAGTCGGGCTGCTTGTTCTCGGCGCTGCGGAAGTCGAGCGACTTGACCTGGAGCGGGATCCCGAGCTCGGCGGCGACGACGCGCACGCGCTTGGCGTTCGGCGACATCTCGAACTGATAGAGATCCATGCGGCGGACGATAGACCGCCGTGGTATCTGGGTCGAGCCGCCATGCCGAGCTTCGCGTCGTTCGACCAGCGCCACTACGCGCAGCTGTCGGCGCGCGAGGGCTACGCGCGCTGGGCCGAGTGCTACGAGCGCACGATCAAGCCGGACATGGACGGCTGGCTGCTCGACGCGATCCGCACGGTCGCGTGGGCCGGGGTCGCGCGCGCGGCCGACCTCGGCTGCGGCACCGGGCGCACCGGCGCGTGGCTCGCGGCGCGCGGCGTGCGCGCGATCGACGGGGTCGACCTCACGCCCGAGATGCTCGCGCAGGCGCGGGCGCGCGGCGTGTTCGGCGAGCTGCGCGTCGCCGACGCGTGCGCGAGCGGCCTGGCGGCCGGCGCGTACGACCTCGTGACCACCTGCCTGGTCGACGAGCACCTCGCCGAGCTCGGGCCGCTGTACCGCGAGTCGGCGCGGCTCGCGCGGCCGGGCGGCGCCCACGTCGTCGTCGGGTTCCATCCGTTCTTCATCATGAAGTCGGGCATGCCGACCCACTTCACGACCGACGGCGGCGAGGCGATCGCGATCGAGACCCACGTTCACCTCGCGTCGGATCACGTTGCGGCTGCGCTCGCCGCGGGCTGGCAGCTCGCCGAGCTGCGCGAGCAGGTGATCGACGAGCGCTGGATCCGCACCAAGCCGAGCTGGGCCGCGTACCGCGACGTGCCGATCAGCTTCGCGTGGGTGTGGCGGCGCTAGCGATCCGTGCACTTCAGCGGGTCGCCCGCCGCGAGCACGCGCGACGCGTCGTCGAGCCGGAGCGCCGCCGCCGGATCGTTGCACGCGGCGACCAGATCGCGGACCGTGCCGGCGCGCGGCGCGGCGATCACGTGCAGGCGCGGCGGCTCGGCGGCGGCGAGCTCGCCGTCGTCGGCGCGATGCAGGCCCTCGAGCCAGCGGTCGCGATCGAACGACTCGCTGTGCGGCGACAGCTCGAGCACGAGCGCGCCGCGGCCGCGATCGACGATCACGACGTACGCGCCGGGCACCGGCTGGGGCAGGGTGGCGAGCACGGCGCGCTCGAGCTTGCCGAGCTGGTCGTCGTCGGCCGCTGGCTCGCTCGCGACGCCGACCGTGATCTCGCCGAGCGGCGACGGCGCGGTCGCGCGCTCGGACAGCTGCGCGGCGAGCTCGTGTGCCCACGCCCCGCCGATCGGATACACCGTGAGCTCGGAGCGGCCGCGCCGCAGGATCACCGAGTCGCCGTCGACGTGGATGATGTCGCGCGGCGGCAGGTCGAGCGCGATCTCGAGCTCGGCGACCACCCACGCGTCGCGCACGCGCACGCCGAGCCGGGTGTCGCGCCCGACGATCATCCGATCGATGTGGCCGAGCAGCTCGGCGCGGCCATCGAACCCGGCGGTCCGCCCGGCGGCGAGCGCGTCGACGTGCGCGATCCGCTCGGCGCGCGGCGGGTGCTCGTCGTCGTCGCCGTCGAGCTCGACCCGCAGGGCGCGGCCCATCGCCGCGGGGTCGTAGCCGGCGCGCTCGAGCAGCGCGACCGCGCGCTCGTCGGCGACCGCCTCGGCGTCGCGCCGCGCCGCCAGCCAGTCCGCGTCGGCGTCCGGCCCGAACAGCGACACCACCGCGTGGTGGCCTTCGACGTGGACCAGCTCGTGCGCGACGATCCCGGCGAGCTCGGCCTCGCTCGCCAGCTTCTCGATCGCGATCCGGCCGATCACGATGCGATCGCCGAACGCGGCGTAGGTGCCCTCGTGATCCGCGATCACGACGCGCGGCGCCTTGTGCAGCTGCGAGCCCCTGGCCAGGCGGTCGGCGATGTCCTGGACGTAGGCGCGCAGCACCGGATCGTCGTAGATGTCGAGCTCGCCGGCGTCGAGATCGCGCTCGGCCATCCAGCCGGCGCAGCGCTCGGGATCGTGCGCGGCGCACGCGGCGGGCAGCTCGGCGCCCAGGTACTGCGGCCCGGTGCACGCCGCGAGCGCGCACGCGATGGCCGGCCCGCGGATCACGGTGTGGGCTCCACGATCGCCTCGACGTCGATCGCCGGCTCGTCGGACGACACCTCGATCCGCATCTCGATCCGGCGCGACAGCGAGCGCCGCGCGCGGGCGATCCCGGTGCGCACCGCCGCGCCGTCGTACCATTGGCCGCCGTGCAGGCCGAGCGCCTCGATCACCGCGGCGCGCGAGGTCGGGCCGCCGCCGCGCGCGACCACGTTGCCGATCCGGTACCGCGGCCCGGCGGTGACCGGGATCGTGATGTGGACGAGCCCGGCGAGGTCGTCGTAGATCGCGCGCGGCGGCGCGATCTCGGCCTCGATCCAGCCGGCGTCGTGGTAGCGCTTGACCAGCGCGTCGAGCGCGCGCTGCATGCGATCGGGCACGTAGGCGCCGCCGATCGTGTTGACCGTGCCCAGCGCGTCCTCGATCGCCGCCAGCTGCTCGTCGCGCGGCAGCTCGTCGCCGGTGAAGTCGATGCCGGCGATGCGGAAGTGCGGGCCGCGATCGACCGCGACATGGAGCTCGACGCCGCAGCCCTGCGCGCGCGTCACCTGGATCGTCGCCCGGGCGTAGCCGCGCGAGCGCAGCATCGCGGTCGCGACCGCGGTGATCCGATCGGTGCGCGCCGGATCGTCGAGCGTGCCCTCGAGCACCGCGAGCGGGGCGACGTCGGCGGGATCGGCGCCCTGGATGACGACCCGGCCGACCCGGGCCAGAGTGCAACCCGCGGTGATCGGTGGATGCTCGACCGGCGCACCGTGGCACGCCACCAGGAGCATCGGGAACCAGCGGGCGTGCACGCAGCGCGCAAGAGCAAGCATCCGGCCAGCAGCCAACTGCGCGAAGCCAAACGCCCGGACCCCACTCGAAAAGTTGCCCGCGGTATGCGCGCGCCGGCACCCTGAGTCCCAGGATGTCCTATCTGCACTGTCCGACCTGCCAGCGCGCGTACAACGTCGCGGTTCAGCCGGCCTGTCCGTACTGTCCAGTGCAGGCGACACCGGTGGATCCCACCGCCGACATCGTGATCGCGGCCGAGCAGCTCGCGCGCGCGATCGCGCGGGCCAAGCCGGCCGAGCGCGATGCCGCGGCGGCGCGGATGGACCGGCTCGCGCTGCCCGCGCCAGGCGACGCGCCAGTCGTGACGACCGCGCTGCGCTCGATCCGCGCCGTGCTCGCGCCGCCGGCGCCGCCGCCCGAGCGCCCGCGGATCGCCTCGATCGCGTTCGCCGTGCTCGCCCGGATCGAGGCGCGGCCGCGGCTGCGCCGCGCGGCCGAGCTGGTGCGCGCCAGGGTCCGCGCGCTCGCGGCGTGACCGCGCCGGGCGCAAGCGTTTCAGCGTGAAACCGGGCTAGCCGGCGACTCGCCTGGCCAGCCGGCGCGCAGGTCGGCTGAACGACTGCGCGCGCGCTCGGCACGGCCGGTGCTCGAATCGCACACCATGCGCGCCGCCGCCGTGGTGACGATTGTCGTGTGCAACCTGCCTGTTGCACGGGCCGACGTGACCCGGTGCGCGACCGGCGACGCGACCGTCTCGTACAGCGCGCAGGATCTGCCCGAGGCCTCCGCCGACACCGGCTGGTTTCCGAGCGACTCGCCGGCGCAGCTGCGGATCACCGGCACGCTGGTCGGCGAGACCACGGTGGCGATGCAGCTGGCGCCGAGCGCGTGCTGGGGCGACGCGATGACGATCGCGGCCGCGGGCGTGCCCGGCGGCGGCCTGCTCGACAGCGAGTACGGCGCCGAGCTCCAGCTGTTCGGTCAGATCCACACGTCGATCCTCGGCCAGTCGATCGACTGGGAGGGTCAGATCCCGATCCCGTTCATCCCGAGCGATCTGTTGATGGCGGGTACCACGGCGTTCGACCCGACGCTGCTCCCGGGTGCGGCGCAGACCTCCGTGGCGGTGACCAGCAACCCGACCAGCCCGATCACCGTGGTGTCGACCGACGTGATCGGCGATCTGATCGATATCGTCGGGATCTCGGGTGGGCTGAACCTGACCGTGCAGGGCGAGATCACGACCCGCTACCAGACCACCGCGATCGCGATCGGCGACGGCTCGATCGAGGATGCGTCCGCGGCGGTGACCGTCGCCGCGCCGGCCGGCGGGTTCGACGGCGCGCTCGCGGTGCCGATCTCGGCCAGCGGCGTCGTGCACTACGATCCGTCGCTGATCTTCGCGGTGCACTTCTACGTCAAGATCCTCGGGATCAGCGTGGTCAACTTCACGCTCGCGAGCGTCGCCCTGCCGCTGCCGGCGATCGATCGCGAGGTGACGCTGGCCGGCGCCGGCGCCGCGTTCGCGCTGCCGCACCTCGACCCCGTGCCGACCGGCCTGGGCTTCGCGAGCGGGACGAGCCAGTCGCTCGCGCTGCACAACGCCGGCGGCGCGCCGCTCACGATCGCCTACGCCAGCGGGCCCGACGGCGTGCAGGTCACGCCGGTCACGATCGCGCCGGGCGAGGACGGCGCGCTCGCGGTCACCGCGGCGAGCCTCGATGGCCTCGATGGCACGACGCTCGTGCTCGCGACCAACGATCCCGATCATCCGCAGCTCGCGATCGCGCTCGACACCGGCGACGACGGCACGGTCGGGCCGCAGCCGGTGGCGCACGCGGGCGGCTGCAGCACGTCGGGCGGCGGCGCCGGGCTGTGGGTCGTGCTCGCCGTGCTGGTCAGAACTCGGCGTGCAGGCGCCCGCCGACGATCGAGACCGGGCCGCGCGCCGAGTTGAACGCGGGGTTCACGATCAGCTGGTAGTCGCCCGACAGCCAGATCGAGCTGGTCAGGTTCACGCCGTAGAACGCCTCGCCGACCAGCTCGGCCGCCCGGTCGAGCGCGCCGTCGCCGATGAACCCGTCGATCCCGCCGAGGTGGAGGTAGTCGGCGTGGGGCCTCGAGATCCAGCCCGCGCCGAACCCGACGCCGGCGTAATCGTTGCGACGCGACCACAGCCCGCCGCGCGCGAGCGCGCCCAGCGACAGCGAGCGATCGGTCGGGGTGAACGCCTCGACCTCGCTCTGGCCGTCGGAGTACATCGCGCGCAGGAACACGCCGATCTCGGGCGTGATCGCCTGCTCGGCGTTGATCCCGATGCCGAGCTTGGTGTTGATCGCGCGCGCCCAGCACAGATCCGGCGCGATCGCGTTCGACACGTGGTTGGCGAAGCTGCCGGGCGGACAGGTCGCGGCGTCGTAGCGCGCCGGGTCGGATTCGAACTGCCGGATCGCGTCGTCGAACCGCCCCATGTATTCGCGATTGCGGTAGGCCAGCACGCGCACCGCGCCCGGCCGGCCGGCGAGCTCGTGATCGTGCTCGAGCTCGATCTGATCGCCGTAGCTCTTGCCGCCCGGCGAGGTCGAGGTGTCGAACAGACCGAAGCTGAGGTCGAGATCGCCGCGGTTGGGCAGCTTGGGCGGGGCGGTGCGCGCGTAGCGCACCGCGAAGCGATCCCAGTACAGCTCGGCGACCGCGCCGAACGTGTAGCCGCGGGTGTCGGCGGTGAAGTCGTACGCGGCGTAGGTCATGAACGCCATGTTGAAGAACTGGCGGCGCAGATCGCCGGCGTAGGTGTTCTTGTCGAAGAAGTCGAGCACGCTGAACCGACCGGCTGTGATCGTGATGCGTCGCTGATCGAGCGCCTTGTTGCCGAGCGCGAGCGGGTTCGAGTCGACCGCGCGGGTGTCGCCGCCGAGCGGGAGGGTCTGCGTGAGGTACGCGCGCGCGAGGTAGGCCACCGGCGTCGGCGTGCCGCCCTTCTGCAGCTCGAAGTTCTGGACCGCGCCGCCCAGCCCGGTGAGATCCGACAGCGGCAACTCAGACAGCAGCTCGGGCGAGAGGTAGAGCTCGGCGCCGCGCCACAGCCGCACGCCGGCGTAGAGCGTGAACGTCGCGGTGAAGCTGCTCTCGAACCGGGTCTGCAGCGAGTTGCCCTGGCCGCCGGGGTTCTGGTCGAGGTTGGTGTACGCGGCGGAGAACGGCAGCTTGGCCTGCTCGATGTACGTTAGCTGGCCGTAGACGTTCCACCACTCGTCGTCGAGCTCGTGCAGGTGCGCGCGCGCCAGCACGTTCATCACGTCGAACGCGTCGTCGGCGCGCGGGTCGGGCTCGACCACGCCGGCGCGCGCGATCGCCGGGACCAGCGCGATCGCGAGGCACCAGCGGAACATCGCGGGCGATTCTAGCGGTCACGCCCCCGCGCCGAAATGTCCGTGGCGGGCGAACCGCCCCGCGTTGAACAAAGCGCGGTGAGGCTCGTCTATGCCGCATCCAAAAGGTGAATCCAATGAAGCTCCGCTCGGTGCTGTTGCTCCTGGTCTCGGCCTGTACCGTGAACG
>DATJAE010000186.1:0-9148 GCA_035516595.1 Kofleriaceae bacterium
GGATGGACCGAGCGCGCGAGCGCCGCCGGCGGCAGCACCGCAGGCGGCAGCGCACCGAGCAGCACGATCAGCGCGCGCTGATCGGTGCTGTACGCGAGCGCGAACGCGGCCGCGCTGCGCAGCTCGGCCCGCGCCTTCTCGGCGAGCAGCAGCGCGGGCTCGAGCAGCGCCTCGCCGTCGCGGCGCGCCAGCGCGCGCAGCGCCGCACCGACCGCGCCCGGCTCACCCGCCGCGACCGCCGCGGCGAGCGCCTCGCCGTCGCGATACACGTCGGCGACCGGCTGGACGTAGTGCGGGCCGCGCACCTCGCAGCCGTCGGCGACCGCCGCGGCGTGGAGCTCCGCGGGCGCCACGCCCCGTGCCGCGCGCTGGATCACGGCCACCGCGTCGTCCACCGTCATGGCGCCGATCCTACTACGCGTGATATCGACGAAGAATGGATCACTCGCCACTGCTCGCCCGGATCCCGATGTTCGAAGGCCTGCGCGATGAAGACCTGCGAGCGCTGGCCGGGAGTCTGGTCGAACGCAAGTTCGACGCCGGTCAGATCATCATGAACCAGGGCGACACCGGAACGTCGATGTTCATCATCGCGCACGGCCACGTGAACATCCATCTGCCGGGCGAGGCGTCGCGCCGGATCTCGCTCAAGGACGTCACCGACGGCGAGTACTTCGGCGAGCTCGCGCTGTTCGACGACAAGCCGCGCTCGGCGAGCGCGCTCGCCACCACCGACGCGCTGCTGCTCGAGCTCGATCGCGGCACGCTCGAGCGCTACCTGACCACGCGGCCGCACGCGGCGATGATGTTCCTGCGCACGCTGTCGACCCGGCTGCGCGAGACCAACGAGATGCTGTCGCAGCGCGCCGCCAAGAACGCGCTGCAGGACATCGAGAGCAAGCTGACCTGGAGCCAGAAGCTGGCCGACAAGGTCGCCGAGCTCAACGGCAGCTGGACGTTCATCCTGTTCCTGATCGGCATGACGGTGGCGTGGTGCCTGCTCAACGCGTCGTCGCTCAACGCACCGCAGTTCGACCCCTACCCGTATCAGCTGTTCAACCTCGCGCTCGGCATCCTGGTCGGGCTCCAGGGGCCGCTGATCGTGATGAGCCAGAACCGGCAGTCGCTCAAGGACCGCGCGACGGCGGAGACCGACTTCAAGGTCAACCTCAAGAACGAGGTCAACATCGAGACCTTGCTGCGCGAGCTCGGCGAGCTGCGCGCCGAGAACCACGCCCGGCTCGAGCGGCTCGAGCGCACGCTCGGCGTGCGCGATCAGAGCCTCGCGAAGTAGTAGATCGCCACCGCGAGCGCGAGCGCGACCACCGCGACGCGCAGCAGCGACGCCGGCACGCGCGACGCGAGCGCGCCGCCGAGCGCGCCGCCGATCAGCGCCGCCGCCGCCATCACCGCCGCGACCGGCCAGTCGACCCGGCCCGAGATCACGAACACCAGCGCGGCCGCGACGTTGACCACGAGCGACACCACCTGCTTGAGCGCGTTCAGCCGGGTCAGCGTGTCGTCGAGCGCGACCGCCAGGGCGGCGAGCACGATCACGCCGAGCCCGGCGCCGAAGTAGCCGCCGTACACCGCGGCGAGCGCGACCGCGAGCGCGGCCCACGGCAGCGCCGCGTGGCCGCGCGCCGCGCCGATCCGGCGGCGCAGCCGATCTTGCACGCCGAGCAGCGCCGCCGCGAACACCAGCAGGAACGGCACGACGACGTCGAACGCGGCCTCGCCGGTCGCGAGCAGGAGCAGCGCGCCCGCCGCGCCGCCGAGCGCACCGGCCGGCAAGATCCACGCGGCCCGCGCGCCCTGGCCGGCGAGCTCCCGGCGCTGCGCGACGGTCGCGCCGAGGTAGCCCGGGCACAGCGCGACCGTGTTGGTGAGGCTCGCGACCACCTCGGGCACGCCGCACGCGACCAGCGCCGGAAACGTGATCAGGCTGCCGCCGCCGGCGATCGCGTTGACCAGCCCGGCGGCGAACGCGGCGCCCCCGACCAGCGCGACGTGCGCGACATCCACGACGCGAGCCTACAGGATCCGCTCGAGCGACACGTCGATCCGGCTGCGCACCAGCTCGATCAGCGAGTCGACCTCGCGCTTGTCGATCGCGAGCCGCGCCGCGACCTCGCCGCGTACGTGATCGGCGAGCGCGTCGCGCGCCGCGGCGATCCAGCGCGCGGCGGTCGCGCGATGCACGCCGTACAGCTCGCCGATGCGATCGACGTTGAGCCCGTCGACCAGGCTGTAGCGGAGCAGCGCGCGGTCGCGCTCGCCGAGCGCGTCGAGCGCGGCGCGCAGCGAGGCCTGGATGTCGGCGCCGTGGCGCGCACGCAGCACGCTCAGCTCGGGCGCGCGCTCGACCTCGAGCCGCTCGAGCACCGGCTCGATCGCGACCTCCTTGCGCGCGCGGTTGATCACCTTGATCAGCTCGCGCGTCGCGATCACGCGCAGGTAGCCGCGCAGGTTGCCGCGCCCGGTGTACTCGGCCAGCCCGGCGCGCCGCTCCGGCTCGGACGTGAACAGCAGCCGGTGCAGCGTGCCGCGGATGTCCTTGGCCTGATCGTCGGTCGCGCGCAGCTTGCGCGCCGCGTGATCGACCTCGCTGAAGTGATCGCGCTCGAGCGCCGCGGCCGCGCGATCGCTGCCGTCCATGCACGCGATCGCGAGGTACAGATCGCCGGTGCACAAGGTCGGCACGACCGCGGCGGTCAGATCGTCGCCCAGCCGGCGGCGCAGCTCGCTCGCGAACCGCTCGAGCGTGACGTCGACGCCGGGCCAGGCATCGCGCGCCGCACGATACGCCAGCGCGACCGCGTGGGCGACGGGATCGGCCATCGCGCCATCTTACACGAGCCGGGGCGAGCTGCCCCGTGCGCGCTCGCCTCGCGAGCGGGCCTGTCACGTCCAGTACGGGGTCGCACCCCACTGGCGGTAGACGCCGGTCGCGTACTCGAGATCGTTCAGATCCGGCCAGCGCTCCTTGTCGAAGCCCGGCATCCTGGCCAGCGTCTCGCGCGTCACGTTGACCACGAAGCGCTTGTGACCCTCGTCGACCGTGAGCGCCGACCACGGCAGCGCGAACAGCTTGTTGGCGATGCCCATGAAGCCGCCGAACGACAGCACCGCGTAAGCGACCCGCCCGGTCGTGACGTCGACCATCAGCTCCTCGATCCGGCCTATGTCCTGACCTTCGAGGTTTACGACCTTGTCGTGGATGAGCGTCGTCGCTCCGAGCGTGCGCCTGAACTTGTTCATCGCGGCCTCCACGACAAGCCGCAGCAAGCCGCGTTCCAACGAGAATCACCGACGCCAACGCGGTGCTACGAGACGGCGCTTACCATCGGCGGCGAGCGCGACGCCGGGCTCGTCGAGCTCGGTGCGATCCCACAGCTTGCAGGTCACCTGCTTGTGCTGCTGATCGAGCGCCTCGCAGTAGTTGGTGAACTCGCAGCGCCGGATCTCGGCGCCGCGCCCGGCGCGCAGCTTGTCGAACCAGTCGGGATCGGCGAGCGTCTGACGCGCCGACGCGATCAGGTCGGCCTCGCCGCGCGCGAGGATCTGCTCCGCGGTCCCGAAGTTGTTGATGCCGCCCGCGGTCACCACCGGCGTCGTGAACCCGGCATCGCGCACCGCCGCGCGGATCTGCGCCGCGAGCCCGACGTTGCGCGCGAACGGCCCGCGCGCGTCGCTGTAGATCGTCGGCATGCACTCGTAGCCGGACTGCCCGGTGTAGGGATAGGCCGCCCAGCCGACCTTGGGCTGCTTGGCGTCCTCGAACTTGCCGCCCTTCGAGACCGACAGGAAGTCGAGCCCGGCGCGCGCGAACGCGACGCCGAACCACGCGGCGTCGTCGACCCGGTTGCCGCCCTCGATCACGTCGTCGCCCAGATAGCGGCAGCCGACCACCGCGCGCTCCCCGACCCGCGCGCGCACCGCCGCGATCACCTCGAGCGGCAGGCGCACGCGGCGCTCGCGCGACCCGCCGTAGCCGTCGTCGCGCGTGTTGAGCGCGGACAGGAACGACGCCATCGTGTAGGCGTGCGCGTAGTGCAGCTCGACGCCGTCGAACCCGGCCGCGATCGCGCGCGCCGCCGCATCGGCGAACAGCGGCGGCAAGACCCGCGGCAGCTCGGCGATGTGCGGCAGGTGCGTGTCGGTGACGCGCTCGCGATAGCCGAGCTCGAGCGCCTCGAGCTCGCGCGCGGCGAGCACGCTCGCGAGCTCGCCATCCGGCACCGCCGCGAGCTTGCCGCGCAGCTCGTCGTCGGAGCAGGTCCACGCCGCCGCATCGCCGCGTCGCGCGAGCGCCTCGCGATGGTGCGGCTCGAGCGCGAGGAACCGCGCGAAGAACTTGTCGCGCGGCGGCCGGCGCCGGATCGCGAGGAAGTCGATCAGCTGGATGAACAGCAGCGTGTGGCCGCCCGACGCGTCGTGCACCGCGCGCGCGAGCTCGCGCAGCCCGGGCAGGAAGCGATCGTGGCCGATCCGGAGCAGCGGCCCCGAGGGAATGTCGCGGATCCCGGTGGCCTCGACCACCAGCACGCCGGGCCGGCCCTCGGCGAACCGCCGGTACCACGCGAGCACGTCCGGCGTCACGAAGCCGTCGTCGGTCGCGCGCCACGGCACCATCGCCGGCACCCAGGTGCGGGTCTCGGCGGTGCGCGGACCGATCGCGCATGGCTGGAACAGCCGCGCCGCGGCCGCCTGCTCGGCGGTCGGCCACGTCGCCGCGGGCACCTCGTGCTTGACGCGCTCGGGCGGCTGCCACATCCGCGATTCGTACCACGCTAGTCGGCCTGCGGAACGGTCGACGCGACCGCCGCGCCGCCGAACACCCAGCCCGCGCCGAGCAGCGCGACCAGCAAGCTGCTCGCGAAGATCCCGGCCACGATCGCGATCCCGCCGCCGAGCAGCATCACGCTCGCGACCCGCCGGCGCCGCGCGTGCTCGGCGGCGACCACCACCGCGCCCCGACCCTCGAGCGCGGCGAGCCGGATGCGCAGCTCGGCGTTCTCCCGCGCGAGCGCAGCCGCGCGGTCGTGCGCGGCCTCGAGCTCGCTGTCGTCCTCGCGCGCCACGCGCGCAGTGTACGATGGCGGCGTGCGCGATAACGAGGCCACGCGTGCCGCCGACGTGCTCGGCCAGCTGCGCGACGGCGACCGCGCCGGCCTGCTCGACGCCCTGCGCGCGTTCTGGCTCGCGCCGCCCGAGCGCGACGACGCCGCCTACGACGACGTCCAGGGCGAGCTGTGGCAGGCGCTGTGCGAGGCCGGCTGCGCGGACGCCGCGCGCGCGGCCGGGCTCGAGCTCGTCCGGGCGCGCACGCCGATCCGGCCGTCCGCGTTCGCCGACCTGGTCGAGGGTTGCGCGGTCGCGGAGCTGGTCGAGCTCGCCGAGCTCGTGCTCGAGGCCGGGTGGGACCGGCAGCGCTGTTTCGGCGCGATCGCGCTGCGCCTGGTCGACACCGACCATCACGACGCATTGCGCGAGCTGATCGCACACCACCGCGAGCGCGTGCTCGGCGATCCGCGGTGCTGGCTGGTGATCGCGTTCATGTTGACCGCGACCCGGTTCGGCAATCGCAGCGAGGTCAGCGCCTGGCTCGACGACTGGACCCACCGCGATGACGTGCCGATGTGGATCGTCGCGGCGTACGCGGTCGTGGTGTTGTTCGAGACGCCCCCGGGGCCGCGCGGAAAGGCCGACCGTCTCGCGCGGGACGCATGTGCGCGGCTGCCATGGGACGATAGCGCCCCGCTCCTGCTGTGCGTCACGCTTGCGGAGACGGTCCGCAGCGGCGCGCTGGCCACGTTCGCGACCGCGATGCGCACGCACGATGCGATGCTCGCCGCCGCCGCCGCGCGCCCGCACGAGCAGCTTCCCGCCGCGGTGTACGCGACGCGCATCGTGCGCGACGCCCTGCGCAGCCACCCACCGCTCGCCGCGCTCGTCGCGAACCACGCGCGCTACCTCCGCGAGGGCTACGCCGTGCTCTCGGCCGTGCTCGCGCTGCATCAGGCCCAGCCCCGCGACCGCGCGAACCTCGAGCTCGCGCGAACGCTGTGGCACAGCCGTCCCGGCCGCATCGCCGTTGCGGGGCGCAGCCGCGAGCTGATCGCGAGTCGCCTGACCTGGCTGCAACGACTGCGCGTCGTCGGCTGGCCGGGCTGATACGATGCGCCCATGCTGAAGGTTGGCGAATCGATGCCCGAGACCACGCTGATCGGCGACGCCGGGCCGGTGCAGCTGCGCGAGCGGATCGGCAGGCCGCTGGTCGTGTACTTCTATCCGAAGGACGAGACCTACGGCTGCACCAAGGAGGCGTGCAGCTTCCGCGATCAATACGAGGACTTCGTCGCGGCGGGCGCCGACGTGATCGGCATCTCGCGCGACGACGCGGCGTCGCACGCCAGCTTCAAGGACCATCACAAGCTGCCGTTCACCCTGCTCAGCGACCCCGGCGGCAAGGTCGCCGACGCGTGGGGCGTCAAGGGCTTCGGCCCGCTGCCCGGGCGCGTCACGTTCGTGTTCGACAAGGCCGGCACCTGCAAGCACCGCTTCGACTCGCAGATCCGCTTCGGCAAGCACGTCGACGAGGCGCTCGGGATGGTGAAGCAGCTCGCGTGAGCTGGATGCAGTTCTACTACGCCGATCCGTCGCCGGATCGGCTGGTCGACGAGGTCCGCGGCTTCGCGGCGCAGGGCATGCTCGCCCACCCGCACGGCGCGAGCGTGATCGCGGTGTTCCTCGGCCGCGTGATGGCGGCGCATCCGGAGCGGATCGCCGGCTGGCTCGCCGAGCTCGACGGCGTCGCGCGCGACACGCTGCGGATCGCGGCGTGGATGTCGAACACCGCCGAGGGCCGCGCCGCGGTCGCCGACGATCCGAAGCTGCGCGAGCCGCCCGCCGATCTGCTCGCGTGCTCGATCCAAGAGGCGCAAGCGCTCGATCTGTTCTGGGCGTACTACCTGGCGACCGGCGAGCCGCGCGCGGTGCGGCGGATCGTGTCGGCGTTCGAGCTGGTCGGCGACCCCGACGCGAACAACGTCGCGATCTTCCAGCGCGCATCGCAGACGCTCGTGCTCCTCATGCGCCAGCACGCGCCGCTGCGCGCGCTGGTCGAGCGCATGGCCGGAGAGCCCGACCTCACCGCGAACGAGCGGCAGGGCATCGCGCTGGCGCTGCGGGCTACGCCTTGAGCGCGGCCACGACCTTCTCGATCGCGTCCTTGGCGTCGCCGAACAGCATGCGGGTGACCGGCTTGTAGAACAGCGGGTTGTCGATGCCGGCGTAGCCGGCCGCGCGCGAGCGCTTGTTGACCACGACCAGCTTGGCCTTCCACACCTGGAGCACCGGCATGCCCGCGATCGGCGAGGTCGGATCGTCCTCGGCCGCCGGATTCACGATGTCGTTGGCGCCGATCACGATCGCGACGTCGGTGGTCGGGAAGTCGTGGTTGATCTCGTCCATCTCGAGCACGATGTCGTACGGCACGTTGGCCTCGGCGAGCAGCACGTTCATGTGTCCGGGCAGGCGGCCGGCGACCGGGTGGATCGCGAAGCGCACGGTCACGCCGGCGGCGCGCAGCGCCTCGGTCAGCTCGCGCACCGCGTGCTGCGCGCGCGCGACCGCCATGCCGTAGCCGGGCACGATGATCACGCTCCTGGACTCGCGCAGGCGCGCGGCGAGCGTCGCGGCGTCGATCTCCTGGACGTCGCCGGCCGGCTGCGCGGTCTTGGCCTTCGACGACGGCGGCGGCGCGGCGCCGAACCCGCCGAAGATCACGTTCCAGATCGAGCGGTTCATCGCGCGGCACATGATGTAGGACAGGATCGCGCCGCTCGACCCGACCAGCGCGCCGGTGATGATCAGCAGGTCGTTGCCGAGCATGAAGCCCGCGGCCGCCGCGGTCCATCCCGAGTAGCTGTTGAGCATCGACACCACGACCGGCATGTCGGCGCCGCCGATCGCCGCGACCAGGTGCACGCCGAGCACGCCGGCGATCGCGGTCGCGGCCTCGAGCTGCCAGTCGGCCTGGTGCTGGGTGTAGAGCACGCCGAGCACGACGATCGCGGTCACCATCGCGAGGTTGAAGAAGTGGCGCGCCGGCAGCAGCAGCGGCTTGCCCGACACCGAGCCGCGCAGCTTCAAGAACGCGAGCACCGAGCCGGTCGCGGTGATCGCGCCGATGTTGACGTCGATGTAGACCTCGATGCGCTCGGCGAGCGCCTCGGCCTGGCCGAGCTGGATCGAGAACCCGACGAGCACGGCCGCGACGCCGACGAAGCTGTGGAGCAGCGCGACCATCTCCGGCATCTGGGTCATGCCGACGCGCAGCGCCATGGTCGCGCCGATCGCGCACGCGATCACGATCGAGCCGATCAGCGCCGGATGGAACGCGCCGAGCGGCCCGCGCGGCAGCGCCAGCGTCGCGCCGATCGCGATCAGCATGCCGATGATGCCGTACAGGTTGCCGCGCCGCGCGGTCTCCTGGCTGGACAGGCCGCGCAGCGCGAGGATGAACAGCACACCCGCGATCAGGTAGGCGACGGTCACCAGCTCGGTCGAGTCCATCATTTGCGGAACATCGCGAGCATGCGCCGGGTGACGATGAAGCCACCGGCGATGTTGATCGTGGCGAACAGCGTCGCGACCACCGCGACGATCACCGAGGTGTGGAGCGCGCCGCGCCCGTCGAGCAGGCCGCCGACCACGATGATCCCGCTGATCGCGTTGGTCACGCTCATCAGCGGCGTGTGGAGCGCCGGCGTCACGTTCCACACGACCTGGAACCCGACGAAGATCGCCATCACGAACACGGTGACGTGCTGGACCAGCGCGATGGTCTCGTCCGACGCGGCCGCGTCGACGCGGCCGTAGCGCAGGTACAGCCACAGCCCCGCGAGCACGAGGCCCGCGATCGACATCACGACGCCGGAGCGCTTGCTCGGCGCGCGCGGCGCCGGTGCGTGGTGGCCGCCGCTCGCCGCGGGCTTGGCCACCGCCGGCGCGGGCTTGACCGCGGGCTTGGCGGCGGGCGCGGCGGGCGCGGCGGGCGCGGCCTCGGCCTTCTTCATCGGCGGCGCGGGCCAGCGCTTCTCGCCGCCCTCGAGCACGAGCGCGGGGCGCACCGCGTCGTTGT
>DATJAE010000187.1:0-27655 GCA_035516595.1 Kofleriaceae bacterium
TCTCGAGGATGACGTCGATCGCGATCACCACGGCCGCGATCGCCGCGCCGATCCCGATGATGACCTTCGGGAGGCCGCCCTCGAACACGCCGAACGACACGGTGCCCATCAGGTTGGCCTGCGGCGCCGACAGCTGGTCGCTCCCGATCGTGTAGGCGTTGTGCAGCAGGTTGAGAACCGGGGCCATCACCAGCGCGGCGACCACCACGCCCATGATCTGCATGGTCTGCTGCTTCCACGGGGTCGAGCCGACCAGCTGGCCGCACTTGAGGTCCTGGAGGTTGTCGCCGCCGATCGCGGCCGCGCAGCACACGACGCCGCCGATCAGGATCGCCGCGATCGGGCCGGCCGGGCTCTTGAGGCCCATGCCGAGCAAGAGCAGCGCGGCGACCAGGATCGTCGAGATCGTGATGCCCGAGACCGGATTGTTCGACGAGCCGACCAGGCCCGCCATGTACGACGCGACCGCCGAGAACAGGAAGCCGGCGATCACCATCACGACCGCCATCACCGCGCTGATCGCGGGCGAGTCGGTGAAGTGCCAGAAGATGAAGAACAGCGGCACGACCGACACGCCGATCAAGATGAGGATGATGTTCATCGGCATGTCGTGCTCGGTGCGCACGATCGCGTCGGCCGAGCCGCTGCGCCGCTTGCGGTAGGCGTCGAGGCCGGCCGTGATCCCGCCGAGCAGCGACTTGCGCAGCCTGAACAGCGACCACACGCCGCCGACCAGCATGCCGCCGACGCCGAGGAACCGCGTGACGTACTTGTGGTACTCGCCCGCGGCCTTGAGCGCGCCCTTGCCCGCGAGCCATTGATCGAGCGCGAGCACGTGGCCCGCCTTGTCGGCGTGCTCGGTCATGATCGCGTGCGAGTCACCGAAGCTGGCGAACAGCGGCACGGCGATCCAGCGGTTGAGCACGGCGCCGGCGAAGATCACGAGCGCGACGTTGAACCCGACGATGTAGCCGACCGAGAGCAGCGCCGGCGAGGCGTTCATCCCGAACGAGAACGGCGCGCCGGCCTTGCCCGCCGCCGCACCGGTCTTGGTCGCCGCCGCCGCGGTGGCGCCGCCGCCGGTCAGCCACACGCCGAACTCGACGGTCTCGGCCCACAGCTTGAGCCCGGTCGCGCCGACCTTCACCACGGCGCCGATCGCCGCGGTGAGCACGAGCACGCCGACCCCGCCGCCGCCCTCGGCGCCGACCTTCAGCACCTCCGCGGTCGCGACGCCCTCGGGGAACTGCAGCGGCTGGTCGATGATCAGCGCGCGGCGCAGCGGGATCGTGAACAGCACGCCGAGGATGCCGCCGAACCCGGCGATCAGCGTGGTCTCGAGATACGGAAACGCGCCGGTGATGCCGTGCGCGCCGTGCGGCTTGACCCACACGCCGAGGATGACCAGCGCGGGCAGGGTGAAGATCGCGCCCGACGCCAGGCCTTCGCCGGAGGCCGCCGCGGTCTGCACCGCGTTGTTCTGGAGGATGTTGCCGCGGCGGAGCGCGCGCAGGATGCCCATCGAGATCACGGCGGCGGGCACCGACGCCGACACCGTCATGCCGGCGAACATCCCGAGGTACGCGTTGGCGCCCGCCAGGATCACCGACAGCAGGCAGCCGAGGATGATCACGCCGGCGGTGAGCTCGGGCAGCGTCTTGCTCGCCGGGATGTACGGCTCGACCTTGGCGCGCGGCGTGCCGGACGCTTCTACCATGCCGCCTATTTGGTTCGCGCGCCGGGTCGCGGTCAAGCGCGAATCCCTCGGCGTTTCCTTGAATTGTGCGTCGTCGCGCGCGACCGTCGCGGTAGCGCGAAACGTGGGGTGGTGCGTTTCTAGCGCTGCATCGGAGGATCAGTCGTGAACGCTCATCGTTCGTTAACGTTGCTCCTGCTCGCGGGCCTTGCCGCGTCGAGCTCGTGCGGTGGCAAGGCGTCGTCGGTCACCACGACGTCGATCGCGGGCGCGCCGGTCGCCGCGCAGGCGCTGCTCGCCATCAAGGACCTGCCGCCCGGCCTGGACATGCACGTCTCGGACGGCAAGCAGGGCGCGCCGGCCTACGATCATGCCAGGCTCGCGCCGGCGAGCAAGCTGCCGGATGCCGAGGCGCGCGCGCTGCTCGCGCGGGCCAAGCCGATCACGACCGAGCCCGACGACACCGCGGCGTTCGCGCTGCGCCCGCGCTCGCTGCCGCCGCCGCGCACCGGCGCGACCGTGAAGGGCAGCTTTCCGCCGCCGCCGTCGTCGCTGTTGCCGCCCAGGCCATCCGACGCGGGCAAGGACCTCACCGTGCTGCGCTACATGCCCGAGGGCAAGGTGCCGCTCGCGCCCGAGCTCACGGTCACGTTCAGCCAGCCGATGATCGCGGTGACGTCGCAGGAGGACGCGGCGACCAGCGTCCCGGTGCAGCTCACCCCGACGCCGAAGGGCCGGTGGCGCTGGATCGGCACGCGGACCGTGCTGTTCGATCCCGACGTGCGCTTCCCCCAGGCCACGACCTATCAGGTCGTCGTGCCCGCCGGGACCAGGAGCGCCGACGGGGGCGTCCTCAAGGCCGGCGTCAAGTTCACGTTCGAGACGCCGCCGCCGACCCTGGTCTCGCACTATCCCGACGAGTACACGCCGCAGCACGTCGACGTGCCGATGTTCGCCCTGTTCGATCAGAAGATCGATCCGGCGGCGGTGCTGTCGCGGATCCACGTCACCGCCGCGGGCAAGCCGATCGCGATCGAGATGCTCGACGCCGCGGCGCTCGCGAGCCTCAAGGACAAGCAGCTCGCCGCGGTGATCGAGGCCGCCAAGAAGAACGAGCAGGACGGCCGCTGGGTCGCGTTCCGCGCGACCGCGCCGCTGCCCAAGGACAGTCAGATCGCGGTGGAGATCGCGGCGGGCACGCCGTCGGCCGAGGGGCCGAACCCGACGACCGCCGCGCAGATGTTCCAGTTCCATACCTTCCCGCCGCTCGCGATCACCGAGGCGCGGTGCGGCTGGAGCGACGAGTGCCACCCGGGCATGCCGTTCAACATCCACTTCAACAACCCGCTCGACGCCGACCGGTTCGACGACGCGCAGCTCGCGATCGCGCCCGCGATCGACGACGTCAAGGTCGTCCAGAGCGGCAGCGTGATCACGCTGGTCGGGATGACCCGCGCGCACACCAGGTACGAGGTCACGGTGTCGAGCGGCGTGACCGACGACTTCGGCCAGACGCTCGGCAAGGACACCAAGCTCACGTTCGAGGTCGGCGACGCGGTGCCGTCGTTCTTCGGCCCGTCGGGCATGGTCGTGCTCGATCCCGCCGCCAAGCAGCCGACGCTCGACTTCTTCACGACCAACTACGAGCAGCTGCGCGTGAAGCTGTATCGCGTCACGCCCGGCGACTACGACGGGTTCGGCAACTTCGTGCGCAACCAGTGGAATCACGATCACGCACCGATCATGCCGGGCAAGAAGGTGTTCGACGCGCTGGTCAAGACCTCGCCGGGCAAGGACACGCTGGTCGAGAGCGCCGTGGATCTCAGGAGCGCGCTCGGCCGCAGCGGCCTCGGCCAGGCGATCGCGTTGGTCGAGCCGTATCCGTGGACCGAGAGCTACGAGCCGCCGCGCATGATCGCGTGGGTGCAGTCGACCCGGCTCGCGGTCGACGCCCACGTCGATGGCGACAGCCTGCTCGCGTTCGCGAGCGAGCTCGACACCGGCAAGCCGGCGAGCGGCGTCGAGCTCGAGCTCCGACCGTTCGGGATCAAGGGCGTGACCGACGACAAGGGCCTGGCCACGCTGCCGCTCGGCACGCGCGCGATCAAGGGCGCGCACTACCTGGTCGCCAAGCGCGGCGACGATCTCGCGTTCGTCACCGACGATAACGGCTACTGGAGCGAGTACGGCAGCTGGGTCAAGCAGGCGACGCCGAAGCGGCTCGCCTGGTACGTGATCGACGATCGCAAGATGTACAAGCCCGGCGAGGAGGTCTCGCTCAAGGGCTGGCTGCGCACGATCGATCCGGGCAAGAACGGCGACGTCGGCGGGCTCGACGGACTGGTGTCGTCGGTGAGCTACAAGGTGTTCGACGGGGTCGGCAACCAGATCGGCGTCGGCTCGGCGCCGGTCAACGCGATCGGCGGGTTCGACACCAGGTTCACGCTGCCCAAGACGCCGAACCTCGGCTACGCGCGCGTCGAGATCACCTCGGCGGGGCGGATGGTCGAGACCTACAGCCACCAGTTCCAGATCGAGGAGTTCCGCCGGCCCGAGTTCGAGGTCACCGCGCAGGCCAGCCAGGGCCCGTTCGTGGTCGGCGGCTCGGCCGACGTCACGGTGAACGCGAAGTACTACGCGGGCGGCCCGCTGCCCGGCGCGCCGGTGAGCTGGAGCTTCACCGCCGAGCAGACCAACTTCACGCCGCCCAACCGCGACGACTACGTGTTCGGCGAGTGGCACCCGTGGTGGGGCGGCCTCGAGGAGGACGAGGACGGCATCGTGCGGCCTCGCCCGAACCGGACGTGGTCGCTCGCCGGCAAGACCGACGCGACCGGCGCGCACGTCGCGCACCTCGACTTCCTGTCCGAGAATCCGTCGCTGCCGATGTCGGTGGTGGCGAGCGCCGCGGTCACCGACGTCAACCGTCAGGCCTGGTCGGCGTCGGCCGCGCTGATCGTGCACCCGTCCGACTACTACGTCGGCGTCAAGCTCAAGCGGCCGTTCGTCGACCAGGGTACGCCGTTCGACCTCGACGTGATCGGCGTCGATCTCGACGGCAAGGCGGTGCCGGGCGCGCGGATCGACGTGACCGCGGTGCGGGTCGACTGGCAGGTCGTCAAGGGCAAGCTGAAGCGCGTCGAGCTCGATCCGCAGACCTGCAACGCGGTCGCGGCCAAGGATCCCTCGCCGTGCCGGTTCGCCACCGCGCACGGCGGCATGTACCAGCTCACCGCCACGATCGTCGACGGCAAGGGCCGGCCGAACCAGACCAAGCTGCAGTTCTGGGTGTCGGGCGGCGACCAGGTGCCGGCGCGCGAGGTCAAGCAGGAGCGGGTCCAGCTGATCCCCGACAAGAAGGCCTACGCGGCGGGCGACACCGCGCAGCTGCTGGTGCAGGCGCCGTTCTATCCGGCCGAGGGCCTCGTGACCTGGCGGCGCAGCGGCATCGTCAAGACCCAGCGGATCACGCTGTCCGGATCGAGCACGACGATCGAGGTGCCGGTGACCGATGCGATGGTGCCGAACATGGGCGTCCAGGTCGATCTGGTCGGCATGGCGATGCGCACCGACGACCACGGCGTGCCCGATCCCAAGCTGCCCAAGCGCCCGGCCTACGCGGTCGGCACGATCGATCTGCCGGTCCCGCCGAAGCAACGCACGCTTCAGGTCGCGGTCGCGCCGAACGCGGCCAAGCTCGGGCCGGGCGAGTCGGCGCGGATCGCGCTCGACGTGCGCGACGCGGCGGGACGGCCGGTGCCGAACGCCGAGGCCGCGGTGATCGTCGTCGACGAGGCGGTGCTGTCCTTGACCGGCTACCAGTTCCCGAACCCGATCGACACGTTCTACGCCGAGCGCGATCCGGGCGCGCGCGACTACTACGAGCGCGCGTACGTCAAGCTGGCTCGCCCCGACGTCGCGATGCTCGCGTCCGGCGCACCGGGTGGCGGCGGTGGAAACGTGCGCGTCGAGTCGGGGCCGATGCCGACGACCGTGGCGGACACCACGACGGTCGACGGGGCCCCGCCGCCGGCGCCGCCCGAGGCGCCCGCGCCGATGAAGGAAGAGGCGAAGAAGCTCGACTACCGCGGCGGCGAGAGCACCGCGCCGATCGCGATCCGCTCGGACTTCAACCCGCTCGCCGCATTCTCGCCGGTGGTCAAGACCGGCGCGGACGGCCGGGCGGTGGTCGACCTCAAGCTGCCCGACAATCTGACGCGCTACCGGATCGTCGCGATCGCGGTGGCCGGCGACCGCCAGTTCGGCAAGGGCGAGAGCGCGCTGACCGCGCGGCTGCCGCTGATGGTGCGGCCGAGCCCGCCGCGCTTCCTGAACTTCGGCGATACGTTCCGCTTGCCGGTGGTGGTCCAGAACCAGACCGACGCGGCGATGACGGTCAGGCTCGCGGTGCGCACGAGCAACGCGGCGCTCACCGACGGCGCGGGCCGGGTGGTCACGGTGCCGCCGAACGATCGCGTCGAGGTCCAGTTCCCGGCCGCGGCCGAGCTCGCGGGCACCGCGCGCTTCCAGATCGTCGGCTCGGCGGGCACGGCGAGCGACGCCGCCGAGGTCGCGCTGCCGGTGTGGACGCCGGCGACCACCGAGGCGTTCGCGACCTACGGCGTGATCGATCGCGGCGCGACCCGCCAGCAGGTCGCGCTGCCCGGCAAGGTGGTCACGCAGTTCGGCGGGCTCGAGGTGTCGACGTCGTCGACCAACCTCCAGGCGCTGACCGACGCGCTGCTCTACCTCGTGCACTACCCGTTCGAGTGTGCCGAGCAGCGCTCGAGCCGGATCCTCGCGATCGCGGCGCTGCGCGACGTGCTCGCGGACTTCCACACCAAGGACATGCCGAGCAAGGCGCAGATGGAGAAGAGCGTCGCCGACGACATCGACCACCTGTCGCAGATGCAGAACTACGACGGCGGGTTCGCGTTCTGGGATCGCGGCTACCCGAGCGAGCCGTACCTGACCGTGTTCGTCGTGTCCGCGCTCCAGCACGCCAAGGCCAAGGGCTTCGCGGTGCCGGCGGCGCTGTTCGATCGCGCCAGGCCGTACCTCAAGGACATCGAGAGCCACTATCCCTGGTACTACCCGGACGACGTGCGCCACGCGATCAGCGCGTACGCCCTGTACACGCGCAAGCAGATCGGCGAGCTCGACATCGCGAAGGGCCGGCGCCTGCTCAGGGAGTGGGGCGGGCCCGACAAGGTGACGATGGAGACCGACGGCTGGCTGCTCGGCACGTTCGCGCAGGACGCGGGCGCCGCCGACGAGCGCAAGGCGCTCGTTCGCTACGCGCTCAACAAGGTGAGCGAGACCGCCGGCGCGGCGAACTTCACGACCGGCTACGCCGACGGCAACTACCTCCTGCTGTCGAGCGATCGCCGGGTCGATGGCGTGATGCTCGAGTCGCTGATCCTCGAGAACAAGGATCTGGATCTGATCCCGAAGATCGTGACCGGGCTGCTCGCGCACCGCACCGCCGGGCGCTGGGAGAACACCCAGGAGAACTCGTTCATCCTCGAGGCGATGGACCTGTACTACCAGACCTACGAGAAGACCACGCCGGACTTCGTCGCGCGGGTCTGGCTCGGCAACGACTACGCCGGCGATCACCCGTTCAAGGGCCACACCACCGAGCGCTTCGAGGTCGACATCCCGATGAAGGACGTCGCGAGCCACGACAAGCAGGCGCTGACCATCCAGAAGGATGGCGCGGGCCGGCTCTACTACCGGATCGGCATGACCTACGCGCCGGCGAGCCTCAAGCTCGAGCCCGCCGACTACGGCTTCGTCGTCCAGCGCGCCTACGAGCCGGTCGACGATCCGAAGGACGTCACGCGCGCCGCGGACGGCACGTGGCATATCAAGGCGGGCGCGCGCGTGCGGGTCAGGCTCACGATGGTCAACGAGAACCGGCGCTATCACGTCGCGCTGGTCGATCCGATGCCGGCCGGGCTCGAGGCGATGAACCCGGCCCTCGCGGTGACCGGCCCGATTCCCGAGGATCCCAAGGAGCAGGCGTCGCGCGGTGCCTACTGGTGGTGGTACGGCCCGTGGTACGAGCACCAGAACCTGCGCGACGAGCGCGTCGAGGCGTTCGCGTCGCTGCTGTGGGAGGGCGTGCACACGTACTCGTACGTCGCGCGCGCGACCACGCCCGGCAACTTCGTGGTGCCGCCGCCCAAGGCCGAGGAGATGTACATGCCCGAGACGTTCGGCCGCGGTGGCAGCGACCGCGTGATCGTCGAGTGAAGGAGCCTGCATGACCACCCGCGCGCTGTTCGTCGTCGCGCTCGCCGCCGCGTGCGGCGGGCACTCCCAGCCCGTGCCCCAGGCCACCGGCACCGGCTCCGGCAGCGGCTCGGCGCTCGCGACCGAGCAGGCCGAGGGGCTCGACCTCCGCCTGTCGAACGGCACGCAGGGCGCGGCGGCCTACGATCGCGGCAAGCTCGCGCCGGCGAGCAAGCTGTCGCCGGCCGATGTCGCGGCGCTGCTCGCGCGGGTCGCCGCGCTGCCGAGCGAGCCCGGCGATACCGCGGCGTTCGCGCTGCGCCCGGGGACCACGCCGCCGCCGCGCACCGGCGCGACGGTCACCTCGAGCTTCCCGCCGCCGCCGAGCGATCTCGCCCCGCCGCCGGCGAGCGACGCCGGCAAGCCGCTCGAGGTCGCGCGCTACATGCCCGAGGGCGAGGTCCCGCTCGCGCCGCAGCTGTCGGTCACGTTCAGCCAGCCGATGATCGCGGTGACCTCGCAGGAGGACGCCGCGGCGGTCGTGCCGGTGAAGCTCGATCCCCAGCCCAAGGGCAGGTGGCGGTGGATCGGGACGCGCACGATCGTGTTCGATCCCGACGTTCGCTTCCCGCAGGCGACGACCTACCACGTCACGATCCCGGCCGGCACCAGGAGCGTGTCGGGCAGCGCGCTCGGGGCGGCCACCGCGTTCACGTTCGAGACGCCCGCGCCCAAGCTCGTCGCGCACTATCCCGACGGTGGCCCGCAGCGGCTCGACGCGCCGATCATGCTGCTGTTCGATCAGAAGATCGATCCGGCCGCCGTGCTCGCGCACATCAAGGTCACCGCGAGCGCCGGCTGGGACGGCAAGCCGATCGCCGTGCACCTGATCGACGACAAGGAGGCGCACTCCGACCGCGCGCTCGGCGAGATGCTCGACGCGGTCAAGCAGGAGGATCGCGACGGCCGGTGGCTGGCGTTCCGCGCGACCGCGAGCCTGCCGCCCGCCGCGACGATCGACGTCACGGTGCCGGCGGGAACGCCGTCGCTCGAGGGCCCGAACAAGACCAAGGCCGAGCAGTCGTTCTCGTTCGAGACCTATCGCAAGCTCGAGCTCGAGAAGATCGAGTGCGGCAGCGACGTGTGCCGGCCCGGCATGGCGTGGTGGGTCGAGCTCGACAACCCGCTCGACGTCGACAAGTTCGACGACAAGCAGATCGCGGTCGCGCCGGCGCTCCCCGAGCTGCGCGTCGTGCCGTCGGGCTCGCGCCTGTACATCACCGGCAACGCGACCGCGCGCACGATCTATCACGTGACGGTGTCGGGCAAGCTCGCCGACGACTTCGGCCAGACGCTCGGCCACGACGAGACGCGCGACCTCGCGGTCGGCGACGCGACGCCGACGTTCTACGGCCCGAGCGGCGTGGTCGTGCTCGATCCCTCGGCCAAGCACCCCGGGCTCGACTTCTTCTCGACCAACTACGATCGGCTGAAGGTCAAGCTCTACAAGGTCGCGCCCGCCGACTACCCCGCGTTCGAGGTGTTCCTGGCGCAGCGCTGGAACCACGACCACCCGCCGACCATGCCCGGCGCGAAGCTGGTCGACGAGCTGATCAAGACCGCGGGGCCGGCCAACCAGCTCGGCGAGACCCAGCTCGATCTGGCGCGCGCGCTCGCCGGGTCGGGGCTCGGCCACGTGGTCGCGATGGTCGAGCCGTCGCCGTGGACCGAGAGCTACGCGCCGCCGGAGATGATCGCGTGGGTGCAGTCGACCCACCTCGCGATCGACGCGCACGTCGATCACGACAGCCTGGTCGCGTTCGTCAGCGACCTCGCGACCGGCAAGCCGGTCGCGCACGCCGAGGTCGAGCTGCAGTCGACCGGCACCAGGGCCACGACCGACGACGCCGGGCTCGCGACCCTGCCGCTCGGACCGCGCCGCGCCGACAACGACATCCTGATCGCGCGGCTCGGCGACGACAGCGCGTTCGTCGCCGGCTACCAGATGTGGAAGACCGACGTCGGCCCGGGCCTGGCCTGGTACGTGATCGACGACCGCAAGATGTACAAGCCGGGCGAGCAGGTCTCGCTCAAGGGCTGGCTGCGCGTGATCGATCACGCCAAGCACGGCGACGTCTCGGGGATCGCCGGCAACGTCACGTCGATCGCGTACAAGGTGTTCGATCAGAGCGGCAACCAGATCGGCACCGGCAGCGCGCCGGTCGATCCGGTCGGCGGGTTCGACACGACGTTCGCGATCCCCAAGACGCCGGGCCTGGGTTACGCGCGCGTCGAGATGGACGCGACCGGCCGGATGACCGGCCACTACACGCACTCGTTCGAGATCCAGGAGTTCCGCCGGCCCGAGTTCGAGGTGACCGCGAACGCGAGCCAGGGGCCGTTCCTGGTCGGCAGCGCTGGCGACGTCACGGTCGCGGCCAAGTACTACGCCGGCGGTGGCCTGCCGGGCGCCGCCGTGCAGTGGAGCGTGAGCGCGTCGCAGACCTCGTACACGCCGCCCAACCGCGACGGCTTCGTGTTCGGCAACTGGGTGCCGTGGTGGGGCTACCGCGGCGGCTACGACGAGGACATGGACGGCGAGGGCTTCCGGCCGCGCCGCCGCGCGCGGCCGAGCGCGTGGAGCCTCGCCGGCAAGACCGACGCGACCGGCCAGCACGTGCTGCACCTCGACTTCCTCGCGGTGCATCCGGCGATGCCGATGTCGGTCACCGCGACGGCCTCGGTCACCGACCTCAACCACCAGCAGTGGACCGCGTCGTCCGCGCTGATCGTGCATCCGTCGGCGCTCTACGTCGGGCTGCGCACCAAGAAGCCGTTCGTCCAGCAGGGCACGCCGTTCGACATCGACGTGATCGGCGTCGACCTCGACGGCAAGGCCGCGCCCGGCGCGAAGATCGACGTGGTCGCGGCGCGGCTCGACTACCAGTACAAGAAGGGCCGTTACGTCGAGCAGGAGGTCGAGGCGCAGGACTGCGCGGTGGTCGCCGCCGCCGACGTCGTGCCGTGTCACTTCAAGACCGACAAGGGCGGCACCTACCGGGTCACCGCGACGATCGTCGACGACAAGGGCCGCGCCAACCAGTCCAAGCTCGAGTTCTGGGTGTCGGGCGGCACCAGCCCGGCGGCGCGCGAGGTCCAGCAGGAGCAGGTCCAGCTGATCCCCGACAAGAAGGAGTACGCGCCGGGCGACACCGCGCAGCTGCTCGTGCTCGCGCCGTTCTTTCCCGCCGACGGCGTGGTGACCTGGCGGCGCGGCGGCATCGTCAAGGTCGAGAAGATCACGCTCGACACGGCGAGCAAGCTGATCGAGGTCCCGATCGAGGACGCGATGACGCCGAACATCGACGTCCAGGTCGACGTGGTCGGCGCAGCGGCGCGGATCGACGACCACGGCAACCCCGATCCGTCGCTGCCCAAGCGGCCGGCCTACGCGGTCGGCGCGATCGATCTGCCGATCCCGCCGAAGCAGCGCACGCTCGCGGTCGCGGTCACGCCGGCCGCCGCCAAGCTCGGCCCGGGCGAGACCACGAGGCTCGCGATCGAGGTCAAGGATGCCTCCGGCAAGCCGGTCGCCAACGCCGAGACCGCGGTGATCGTGGTCGACGAGGCGATCCTGTCGCTCACCAGCTACCAGTTCCCCGATCCGATCGGCTCGTTCTACGGCGAGCTCGACACCGGCACGCGCGACTACTACGAGCGCGCCTACGTGCACCTCGCCAGGCCGGTCGCCGACATGCTCGCCGATGCCAACGGCAAGGACCTGCCGACCGGCGGCGCCGCCCCGGGCGGCGGCCCCTATCGCGCACTCGAGCAGACCGACGAGCCGATGGACCACACAGGCGAGATGGATCTACGGCGGCCGGAAGCGGCGCCGGCGGCCCCCGCGTCGCTCGCGTTCGCCGCCAAGGTCCCGGCCCCGCCGCCGCCCAAGCCGGGAACGGCGCGCCCGCCCGCGCCGGCGATCGCCGTGCGCTCGAACTTCAACCCGCTGGCCGCGTTCGCGCCGGCGGTCAAGACCGGCGCGGATGGCCGCGCGGTGGTCGAGGTCAAGCTGCCCGACAACCTGACGCGCTACCGGATCGTCGCGATCGCGGTGGCGGGCGAGCGCCAGTTCGGCAAGGGCGAGAGCGCGCTGACCGCGCGGCTGCCGCTGATGGTGCGGCCGAGCCCGCCGCGGTTCTTGAACTTCGGCGACACGTTCCGCCTGCCGGTCGTGGTCCAGAACCAGACCGACGCGGCGATGACGGTGCGGCTGGCGGTGCGCACGAGCAACGCGACGCTCACCGACGGCGCCGGCCGCGAGGTCACGGTGCCGCCCAACGATCGCGCGCTCGTCGAGTTCCCGGCCGCGGCCGAGCTCGCCGGCACGGCGCGCTTCCAGATCGTGGCGAGCGCGGGCGCGGCGAGCGACGCCGCGACGGTCGAGCTCCCGGTGTGGACGCCGGCGACCACCGAGGCGTTCGCGACCTACGGCGTGATCGACGGCGCGCCGGGCACGGCGATCAAGCAGCCGGTCGCGCTGCCCGGCAAGGTGGTGACCCAGTTCGGCGGGCTCGAGGTGACGGCGTCGTCGACCAACCTCCAGGCGCTGACCGACGCCATGCTCTACCTCGTGCACTACCCGTACGAGTGCGCCGAGCAGCGCTCGAGCCGGATCCTCGCGATCGCCACGCTCAAGGACGTGCTCGCCGCGTTCGAGGTGCCCGACATGCCGAGCGAGGCGCAGATGATCGGCTCGACCGCGGCCGACATCGAGCACCTGTCGCAGATGCAGAACTTCGACGGCGGCTTCGCGTTCTGGGACCGCGGCTATCCGAGCGAGCCGTACCTCAGCGTGTTCGTGGTCAACGCGCTGGTCCACGCCAAGGCCAAGGGCTTCGCGGTGCCGCCCGAGATCCTCGACCGCGCCAGGCCGTACCTCGCGAGCATCGAGGACCACTTCCCGTCGTACTACCCGGAGGACGTGCGCCACGCGATCAGCGCGTACGCGCTGTACACGCGCAAGCAGATGGGCGACCTCGACCTCGCGAAGGGCAAGCGCCTGCTCGCCAGCGCGGGCGGCCCCGACAAGCTGACGATGGAGACCGATGGCTGGCTGCTCGGCCTGTTCGCCGGCAACCCGGCCGCGGCGAGCGAGCGCAAGGCGCTGGTCCGCTACGCGCTCGATCACGTCAGCGAGACTGCGGGCGCAGCGAACTTCACGACCAGCTACGGCGACGGCGGCTACCTCCTGCTGGCGAGCGATCGCCGGGTCGACGGCGTGATGCTCGAGTCGCTGATCCTCGAGGACAAGACGCTCGATCTCATCCCGAAGGTCGTCACCGGCCTGCTCGCGCACCGCACGCGCGGCCGGTGGGAGAACACCCAGGAGAACGCGTTCGTGCTGTCGGCGCTCGACCTGTACTTCCAGACCTACGAGAAGACCACGCCCGACTTCGTCGCGCGCGTCTGGCTCGGCAGCGACTACGCCGGCGACCACGCGTTCCGCGGCCACACCACCGAGCGCGCGCAGATCGACGTGGCGATGAAGGACGTCGCCACCCACGACAGGTCGGATCTGACGATCCAGAAGGACGGCGTCGGCCGGCTGTACTACCGGATCGGCATGACCTACGCGCCCGCCAGCCTCAAGCTCGATCCGGCCGACTACGGATTCGTCGTCGAGCGCCGCTACGAGGCGGTCGACGATCCGAAGGACGTCACGCGCGACAACGACGGCACGTGGCACGTCAAGGCCGGCGCGCGCGTGCGGGTGAGGCTCGAGATGGTCAACCAGAACCGGCGCTATCAGGTCGCGCTGGTCGATCCGCTGCCGGCCGGGTTCGAGGCGATGAACCCGGCGCTCGCGGTGACCGGCCCGATCCCGCAGGATCCCGGCGAGCAGCAATCGCGCGGCGCGTACTGGTGGTGGTACGGCACGTGGTACGAGCACCAGAACTTCCGCGACGAGCGGGTCGAGGCGTTCGCCTCGCTGGTGTGGGAGGGCGTGCACGACTACGTCTACGTCGCGCGCGCGACCACGCCGGGCACCTTCGTGGTGCCGCCGCCCAAGGCCGAGGAGATGTACATGCCCGAGACGTTCGGGCGCGGCGGCAGCGATCGCGTCATCGTGGAGTGAGGTAAGGTCGCCGCGTGGCGGTGATCTTCATCGACGGCGACGACCTGCGCGCGGCCGAGATCCGGCGGCTCGTGCCCGCGATCGAGCTGGTGGTCGAGCCGCTGCAGACCGGGTTCGCGACCAGCGCGCCCGAGCCCGATCACAAGGCGCGCGACAAGGTGATCGCGCACGCGGCGGCCGCGGCGTGCTTCGCCGAGGCGGTGGACCTCACCACGCTGGACGGCAAGAGCCTGCGGCTCGAGCTCGACAGCGAGAACGAGAACCGGTTCTGCAAGTGGTGGCGCGAGACGCCGGCCGAGCTCCAGCTGCGGATCGCGGTGCGGCGCGCCGGCGAGCAGGCGATCGCGGTGATCGCGGCGAGCTGCCGCGGCCAGATCGCCGACAAGCCGGCCGGCCCGCACGCGCTGGGCTGGGACCGGCTGTTCGTGCCCGACGGCGAGGACCGCACGCTCGCCGAGCTGATCGCGGCGGGCGAGGTCGTCGGGTTTCGCCGCGACGCGTACCAGCAGGTCGTCCGCGCGCTGGGCGGGTGATGGCGCGGTTCGACGATCGCGCGACCCGGCCCGGCCGCGGCCCGGGCGCGATGCTCGCGTGGAAGGTGCTGCGGCGCAGCGATCCGCGCGGCGACGACTTCGCGGCGCTCGACGCGGTGCGACCGGGCGTCGCCCCGGGTGGCGCCGAGGCGCTCGCCAGCGGCGCGCCGTGCGCGGTGTGGATCGGCCACGCGACCTGGGCGCTCCGGCTCGGCGGGCAGCTGATCGTCACCGATCCGATCTGGGCGCGCGCGATCTCGGGCGTCGTGCCGCGGCTGGTCGCGCCGGGGGTCGCGCTCGACGCGCTGCCGCCGGTCGACGTCGTGCTGGTCACGCACGACCACCGCGATCACATGGATCTGCCCACGCTGGCGCGCCTGCCCGACGCCGCGACCTACATCGTGCCGCTCGGCAACGGCCCGCGGCTCCGCCACCGCAACGTGGTCGAGCTCGACTGGTGGCAATCGCACGCGATCGGCGAGCTCGAGGTGACGCTCGTCCCGGCGCGCCACTGGTCGATGCGCGCGCCGTGGAATCGCAACGCGACGTTGTGGGGCGGCTACGTCGTGCGCGCGCCGGAGGGGGTCGCCTATCACTCGGGCGACACCGCGTGGGGCGAGCACTTCGCCGAGATCGGCGCGCGGGTCGGCGCCATCGACTGGGCGATGCTGCCGATCGGCGGCTACGCGCCGCGCTGGTTCATGGAGCCGCAGCACGTCGACCCGGTCGAGGCCGCGCGCGGCTTCGAGGCGCTCGGCGCGAGGAACCTCCTCGCGATGCACTGGGGCACGTTCCGGCTCACCGACGAGGCGATCGGCGAGCCGCCGGCGCGGCTGCGCGCGTACTGGCGCGAGCGGACCTGGTCCGACGACCGGCTGTGGATCGTAGACGTCGGCGAGCCGCGCGCGCTCCGGCCGTGAGCGTGGTACGCCACGCCTGGTATGGCGAACCGCATCCCCGCACGCGAGCTGGTCAAGCAGAAGGGCCAGCTGGCCGACGACGTCATCGCGATCAAGATCGACGGCAAGCTGGTCGATCTCCACACGCCGGTCGACGAGGGCGCGGCGTTCGAGGTCGTGCGCGAGACCGACAAGGACGGCCTCGCGGTGATCCGCCACTCGACCGCGCACGTCATGGCCGATGCGGTGCAGCGGCTGTTTCCCGGCACCAAGGTGACGATCGGCCCCGCGATCGAGGACGGCTTCTACTACGACTTCGCCAAGGCCGGCGGCGGCACGTTCAGCGAGGACGACCTCGCGAGCATCGAGCGCGTCATGGCCGAGGTGGTCGCCAAGGACTCGCCGTTTCGCCGCGAGCTGATCTCGCGCGACGACGCGATCGCGCTGTTCGAGCGGATGGGCGAGACGTTCAAGGTCGAGATCATCCGCGCGATCCCCGAGGGCGAGGACATCAGCCTGTACAAGCACGGCGAGGGCAAGGACGAGTGGGTCGACGTGTGCGAGGGCCCGCACGTGCCGCGCACCGGAAAGCTCGGCGCGGTCAAGCTGACCAGCGTCGCGGGCGCGTACTGGCGCGGCGACGAGCGCAACCCGATGCTGCAGCGGATCTACGGCACGGCGTTCCCGACCCGGGCCGCGCTCGACGAGCACCTGCGGCTGATCGAGGAGGCCAAGCAGCGCGATCACAGAAAGCTCGGCAAGGAGCTCGACCTGTTCCTGTTCGACGAGGTCGCGCCGGCGATGCCGTTCTTCTTGCCGCGCGGTGCCTACGTCTACAACCGGCTGATGGAGTACATGCGCGGGCTCTACGTCGAGTACGGCTACGAGGAGGTGATCACGCCGCAGGCGTTCGATCCCGAGCTGTTCCGCACCAGCGGCCACCTCGGCAACTACAACGAGAACATGTATCGGCTGTGGACCGAGGACCTGCTCGAGCACGCCGGCGCCGCGCCGGCCAAGGCGCTGCAGCACGACAGCTTCGGGCTCAAGCCGATGAACTGCCCGAGCCACTGCGTGATCTTCGCGTCGCGCAAGCGCAGCTACCGCGAGCTGCCGTGGCGGGTCGCCGACTTCGGCCGGCTGCACCGCTACGAGCGCGGCGGCGTGGTGCACGGGCTGTCGCGCGTGCGCTCGTTCAGCCAGGACGACGCGCACATCTTCTGCACCAGGGATCAGGTCGCGCAGGAGATCGCGAAGTTCCTCGAGCTGTTCTACCGGGTCTACAAGGCGTTCGACCTGACCAAGATCGACATCCGGCTCGCGACCCGGCCCGACAAGCGGATCGGCAAGGACGAGGACTGGGACCTCAGCGAGCGCGCGCTCGAGGACGGGCTGCAGCAGGCCGGCCTGCCCTACGAGATCTCGAAGGGCGAAGGCGCGTTCTACGGCCCCAAGCTCGAGTTCCACGTCCAGGACGCGCTCAAGCGATCGTGGCAGCTCGGGACGATGCAGTACGACCCGAACCTGCCCGAGCGCTTCGAGCTGGCCTACACCGGCGCCGACGGCAAGGACCATCGCCCGGTGATGCTGCACCGCGCGGTGCTCGGCACGTTCGAGCGCTTCCTGTCGGTCTACCTCGAGCACTGCGCGGGCAACTTCCCGACCTGGCTCGCGCCGACCCAGGCGATCGTCCTGACGGTCAGCGAGAAGAGCGAGGCCTACGGCAAGGACGTGATGGCCAAGCTACGCGCGCGCGGCCTGCGGGTGACCGGCGACTTCTCGTCCGACAAGCTCGGCGCGAAGATCAAGAACGCGCGCACGTTCCGCTACCCGTACATGCTGATCGTCGGCCCGAAGGACGCCGAGGCCGGCGCGGTCTCGGTGCGCTCGCGCGAGAAGGGCGAGCTCGGCGCGGTGCCGCTCGAGCAGTTCGCCGCGCAGCTCGTCGCGGAGAGCGCGGCGCCGTGACCTCCCGGGTCAGCGCACGCAGCGCGCGGCGTCGCGCGCCGCCGGCGACCTGGTCTTCGCGACCAGCGCCTTGATTCGCTCGAGCCCCTTGGCGCCCAGCGCGGCGCGCACCGGCGCCGGATCGTCGAACGCCAGGCCCGCGCACAGCGCCTGCGCGGCGCCGAGCGCGACCGCCGCGTCGGCCTCGCCGATCACCGCGGCGGCGAGCGGCGCCCGCGCGGCCTCGGGCGCCGGATCGGGCACGAGCGCGACCGCGGTGGCGCGGATCGCGGGATCCGGATCGGCGAGCGCCGCGGCCAGATCGAAGCCGAGCGCGTCGGGATCGAGCGCGTGCCCGAGCGTGGCCGCGGTGTCGAGCGCGATCGTCCGGACCTCGATCGCGCGCGCGGGATCGCGGGCGAGGCGCTCGAAGTCGGCGCGCCAGGCGTCGACGTCGTCGGGCGCCAGGTCGTCGGCGAGCTCGCGCGCGGCCAGCCCGCGCGCGATCGTGCGCGCCGCCGCGGCGGCCGGGATCGCGGTGCGCAGGTCGGGCGCGGCCGCGGCGCGGGCGAGCGCGGGCAGGAGCTCGGCCCGATCCTCGACCGCCGGCGCGGCCACGATCGCGGCCAGCCGGACCTGGCGGGACGGGTCGGCGAGCGCGCGCTCGACGACGACGGGGCCGGCCTGGGCACCCAGCCGCGCGGTCTCGTCCAGGTCACCGCGGGCGAGCGCGGCGGTCATCTGCGCGATCCCGGCGGTGCCGAGCGCGAGATTTCCTAGAGAAAAAATTGACATGGTGATGATGCGTTCAGTACCGTCAATGCGTTCAGTAATAGGGGTGTCATGGCCGACGCACTGACCCAACGCCAGCGTGAAATCCTCGATTTCATTTCAGCTTCGATCGTCGAGCGAGGGTTCCCGCCGACGCTACGAGAGATCGGCGAGCACTTCAACATCCGCTCGACCAACGGGGTGAACGATCACCTCAAGGCGCTCGAGAAGAAGGGCCATCTGCGCCGCGAGGATCTGAAGTCGCGCGCGATGCGGCCGGTCCTGCCGGACGGGTCGGGGGAGCTGGTGCCGATGCGGCGCGCGGCTCAGGGCACCGGCGATGTCCAGGTGGTCAGCGACCACGACGACATGGCGGAGATCCCGATCATCGGCCGGGTCGCGGCGGGCCAGCCGATCCTCGCCGTCGAGAACGTGAGCGATACCGTCAAGGTCGACCGCGTGCTGATCGGCGGCCACCGCGAGGTATTCGGCCTCAGGATCGTCGGGGAATCGATGATCGAGGACGGGATCTTCGACGGCGACTACGTGTTCGTCAAGAAGACGCCCAGCGCCCGCTCCGGCGACATCGTCGTCGCGATGATCGAGGGCGAGGCGACGGTGAAGCGCTACTTCCCGGAAGGTGATCGAATTCGCTTTCAGCCCGCGAACCAGAACATGACCCCGATCATCGTGCGGCGAGCTGACTTCAAGTCGGTCGACATCATCGGGGTGGTCGTGGGCGTCTACCGCAAGCTCTGAGCCGGCACTTTCCGCCATCATTTCGAGCAACGGCAATCCGGTTCGGCTATGTCAAACTGGATGCCGGTGGCACGTACGCGCGCATATCGCAGCCGATGGCTGTGGATTCCCGCGGTTGCCATCTCGGCCACGGCGCAGAGCACCGCGGTGATCACGTACCAGGTGACGCGGCCGAAACCCCGGCCGAGCCTGACGATCCGGCTCGACGACGCGGCGGCGAGCTGGGACTTCTCGCTCGACGGCAAGCCGGCGACCGCCAGCTCGCTGACCGTCCACGCGCCCCGGGACGCGAAGATCTCGGTGGCGACCGACCACGGCACGCTGCTCGCCACCACCACGCAGCGCTTCGATCTCGCAGACACCGACCACGCCGTGCATGTCACCGTCACCACGCCAGACGGCGCGAGCTGGACCCGGCGGATCGAGCTCAAGGCGGCGCAGGACACGCAGCTCGAGGTCGACTACACGCCGAGCCGCGGCACCGTGCTGGTCACGCGCGACGGCGACGCCGCGCCGCTGGTGCGCTGCACCCAGCCGCGCTGCACGGTCGCGGTCGATCCGGGCAGCGCGCTGAAGCTGACCGCGCTGGTCGGCCCGAACAGCACGTTCGGCGGCTACAAGCAGTTTCCGATCCGGACGCCCAAGCCGCTCGTGCCGATCCTGGGCGATCCGCTCGCCGCGTGCATGGTCGACAGCGCGGACGACGTCACCTCGGGCCGCGACGTGCGCGACTGCGAGGTCAAGATCGTCGCCGACACCGACGTCTCGGTCGAGTTCGGCAAGGTGCCCGAGCAGCTCGAGGTCGCGTTCGCCGACCCGGCGCAGCTCGACAAGCTGATCAAGCCGCTCACGCCGCCGCCGCCGCCGCCGCCGATCGACGCCGAGAAGCTCGAGCAGAAGCCGCCGGAGATCGCGCTCAAGCAGCCGCCGCCGCCGAAGATCCCGCCGCCCACCATACCGCCGCCGCCACCGCCGCAGCAGCAACAGAAGAAGAAGCAACCGCCGCCGCCGCCGCCGCCGAACATGACGATGGTCGAGGTCAAGGACGATCACGTCGTCGACAAGGCGCCCGACGACGCGACCCACCTGTCCGACAAGAACCGCGACGTCGCGGTCGAGACCCGCGCGATCAAGACCAACCTCGACAAGGAGTCCGAGGGCAAGGCCGATGCGTCGCGCGAGAACCCCGATCACACCAGCGCCGAGGTCGGCGGTCCCGACGATCGGATCCGCCAGCTCGAGGAGACCAAGGCGACCACGGACAAGCACCTCCAGGAGACCGACCACTCGGGCCAGAAGGAGGTCGCGAACGGCCAGATCAGGGGCGAGGGCGGCGACAACGGTGACAACGGCACCGGTGACAACAACCCCGGCGTGCTCGCGATGCGCGGCATCGAGGGTCGCGGCTCGGTCACCGATCAGGCCGACGGCAAGAAGGCCGGCAAGAAGGGCCTGCCCGGCGTGAACACCGCGCTCGCGTTCAACGACTACGAGCGGATCGTCGGCAAGGAGAAGGTCGACGAGGAGCGCCAGGTCGCGGCGCGAAAGATGTCGAGCAAGAAGGGCCGCTGGGAGCGCAAGCTCGCCGCGATCCAGAGCTCGCTCGAGAACTTCGTGCCCGACGTCCGGCCGGGCAACCAGACCGCGCTCAAGACCCGCGCGCATCCCTACGCGCTCTACATCGCGCGCATGCACCGCCGCATCCACGAGCTGTGGGGGTTCGGCTTCCTCGAGGATCTCGACAACAAGGGCGCGGACTATCCGCTCAACGATCCGAACCTGTGGGTGAACCTCGAGATCTCCGTGAACCCGGACGGCACGGTCCACAAAGTCACGATCGCGAAGACCTCGGGCAAGACCGAGTTCGACGTCGCCGCGGTCGACACCGTGATCTCGGCCGGCCCGTACGAGCCGACGCCCGAGGCGATCCGGTCGGTAGACGGCCGGATCTACCTGCGCTGGGGGTTCTATCGCAACTGGCGGCAGTGCGGCACGTTCAACGTCGAGCCGTACATCCTCACGTCGGTGCCCGACGACAACGGGGTCGGCGTGCTCGACGACGGCGCGATGGTCGCGAACACGGCGCACCTTCCCGGCAAGAAGACGCACGGCCACCTCGACCATCCGCCGGTCGGCGACAAGACGGTCACGCCCGACGACGGCGCGGCCAAGCAAGACGCGTCGCCGAAGTCGTCGGTGACCGACAAGGAGGCGCTGTTCGCGGCCAACCTCTGGGTGAGCGCGTTCGCGACCGCCGACGTCGACAAGCTGGTGAAGTACTCGGCCGTGCCGTTCTACGCGGGCGGCAAGGTGGCGGCGTCGACCAGCGCCGACCTCAAGGACATGTACAGCGGGCTGGTCGTCGAGGACGGTCCGATGAAGGACTGGAAGCTGCTATCGCCCGACGAATATGCCGCCGGCACGCAGTTGCCGGAGGGCAACGTCGTCCTGCAGGTGCGCACGACCAAGGAAGCGTTTGCGATCGTGCTTACACGTACGAAGTCGGGTGAATACCGTGCGACCCAGCTCGCCCGCTAGGTCTGGACCTTCATGACCTTCGCAGCGAACAGCCCTTTCGGCCCTTGCTGCTCTTCATACTCCACCGACTGCCCCTGGTTCAGCGTACGGAATCCCTCGCCGGTGATCGACGAGTAGTGGACGAACACGTCCCGCCCGTCATCCGCACGGCTGATGAACCCGTAGCCCTTGGCATCGTTGAACCACTTCACGGTACCGAGCGCCATCGTTACTGCCTCCTCGACAACATCGCGGCAACCCCAACGGCCGCGCCAAACGGTTGAACCATCTGGCTGCGCCTCGAACAACAAGAATCTCCGGGAAAGCGACCGCGCGATGCAAACTTTCACCATGATCGAAACGACGCAGAACGTTCGCCAGCCCCGGTGCGTTGCCAGATCATGCGCCGCGTCGCGCTGGCAGCTCTGATCGCGTGCTCGTCGAGATCCGGCGCGGTGCCACACGTTGCCGCACGCCGTGCGCCGCCGCTGGCTCGCGTGCCGGTGCACGTCCAGCACGGCAGTCACAGCACCCCGATCGTTCGGCTCGCTGCGAGTGACGACGGGAGCGCGGCGCTGACGCAGGACGCCAGCGGCGGCACCCGGCTGTGGCGTTCGCTCGACGGCACGCGCGAGCCGGTCGTGGTCGAGCTCGACGAGGCGCGTGCGCTCGCGCTCGACCGGCTCGCCGACGGCTACGCGATCGCCGCGATCGACGAGGGGACCGACATCGGCTCGGTGTGCGATGCGCCGTAGCGGGCTCGCGCTGCTCGCGTGCGCCGGTTGCGGGCCGGTGCACGTCGTTCTCGCGGCGCCGCCGGCGCCGCCCGGCGTGCCACACACCGCGGAGATCGCGGAGCTCGCGGTCAGCGATCGCGGCGATGCCGCGCTGTCGGCCGACGACCTCGGCTCGGTGCGAGTGTGGCCGACGCTCGATGGCACGCGCGAGCCGGTCGTGCTCGCGAGCGCGCGGCCCCGGGCGCTCGCGATCGATCGCGCCGGCGATCATCTGGTCGCGGCGGTGCTCGACGACGCCGGCACGGTGACGGTGAGCGTGCTCGCCGCCAGCGGCGCGGTGCTGCGCCGCGCCCAGCTCGGCGGCGACGTCGCGGTCGAGCAGGTGCTGGTGCTCGGCGACCGCGTGGTCGTGCGCCGCGCCGATCAGTCGCTCGAGCGCTGCGATCCGTCCGCGCACTGCGCGCGGCTGAGCGTGGATCCATCGCAGCGGATCGCGGCGATCGCGGCGCGGAACGGCGAGGCGATCGCGCTGGTCACGAGCCGCACGGCGGCGGACGTGCGCCGGATCGAGCTCGAGGGCGCGCTGCGCTGGGGCGCGTCGGTCGCGGTGAGCGAGGCGGCGGTGACCGACGTGCTCGCGCTGTCGCCCGACCACCAGAGCTTCGCGGTGGGGCTGCCCGACCACCGGGTCGCGGTCTACGACCGCAGCACCGGCCGGATCGCGGCCGCGGGGCCGACCCCGGAGGCCGAGCGCGCGGTCGGGTTCCTCGACCGAGAGCAGCTCGTGACCGTGCGGGCGGAGATGCTCGTGCTGGGCGAAGTCGGCGCAGGCGTCGATCTGTGGGTGGCCAATCCCACGCCCGTCGTGTCGAACCCCGCCGCGGTCGCGCTCGGCGGCGACCTGATCGTCACCGGGACCGCGGCCGGCGGGCTCGCGTTGAGCGGGCCCGGCGGCGTGCGCTACCTCGGCTGGCACGACGTCGGCGGCGGCAACCTGCAGGTCCTGCGCGACGGCCTCGTGGTCGAGGTGACCGCGACCGAGCACGTGTGGCTCGACGGCGCGCTCGCCGCGACGCGCACCGCCTCGTTCGACAAGCTGCGCGATTTCCGCGACGGCGTCGCGATCGGCCCGCACCAGGTCGCGTACTTCGCGTTCCCCGGCGGCCACGCCGCGATCGAGCTGGTCGACCTCGATCACCCCGAGTCGCCGCACGAGCTGGGCACCGAGCCGGTGGTCGGCAGGCTGGTGTGGGACGCGGGGCTCGGGCAGCTCGCGGTCGACGGCGAGCCCTCCGCGATCGATCGGTTCGCGATCGACGTCGATCGCCTCACCGCCACCCGGCTCGCGCCGCTCGAGCGCACGCTGCCGCCCGACGCGCCGCCGCCCCGCTTGCTCGATCCGGCGCGCGCGGGCGGCTACGTCGCGGTCGCGCTCGCGCTGGTCGACGGGCGCGAGCTGATCGCGCGCTACCGCGAGGCGCCGGGCACGCTCGCGCCGATCGCGCCGGCGGTGACCGACGTGCCGCGCGGCGAGGTCCGGGCATTCGACGCGCGGGGCGCGGCGTGGCAGCTCACGGCGGATCCCGGGTTGGCGTTGACCGCGACGATCGGGCCGCGCGTGATCGGCCACGTGCCGCTCGCGCTCGCGACCGACCTCGCGATCGGCGACGACGGGCGGGTCGCGGCCGCGACGCCGAACACCGTCGTGTTGTATGACGCCGCGGGCCGCGAGCTGTGGCGGCGTGGCTGGTGGACGACCACCTCGCTCCGCTTCGATCGCCGCGGCCGGCTCATCGTGCTGGCGGGCAGCGCGCTGGTCGCGGTCGACCCCGCCAGCGGCCAGGTGATCGCGCGCGCGTGCGGCTGGGGCTTCGGGCTCGGCGGCGAGCCGCCGGTGCAGAACGAGCTCGACGAACCTTCGCTGTGCGAAGATAGCCCGCGATGAAGCTCTGGGTCGTCGTCGCGCTTGCCGCGTGTGGCCACGCCTCGGGAGGTCAGCACGAGGCGGCGCCCGCGGTGCTCACCGGACCGATCCCCGACGCCGCGCCCGAGGTCGTGCCGGCGCCGCTGCCGCCGCCGCAGGTCGTGAACGGCGGCGCCAAGCGCGCCGCGATCGAGGCGCCGCACGCCGGCGGGATCATCGCGCTCGCGATGTCGCCCGACGGCCGGGTCGCGCTGTCGTGCGACGAGCTCGCCGGGACGAGGCTGTGGCCGGCGCTCGATGGTAGCCGCGAGCCGATCGTCGTCGATCTGCCCCAGCCCAGGCAGCTGGCGGTCGCGGTGACCGGCGACGGTTACCAGGCGATCGTGCTCGATCAAGGCGGCGGGCTGTACGTCGCGCAGCTCGATCGCGACGGCACCACGCGCTCGCATACCTCGTTCGAGCCCGATCCGGCGTTCGTCGCGGTCGCGATGTCCGGTGGCGGCGCGATCGCGTGGCGCGCCGACCAGACGCTGACGCTGATCGCGCCCGATGGACGCGTGCACGGCCGGATCGCGGTGGGGCCGGGCGAGCGGCTGGTCGCGATCGCGGCGTCGGGCGGCCGCGCGGCCGCGCTGGTCGACAGCGGCACGAAGCGGCGCGCGCGGTGGATCGCGACCGCGCCCGCGCTGGCGTGGGGCGGGTGGATCGACGCGGTGGACGCCGGCGACGAGCTCGCGCTGTCGCCGAGCGGCACGCGGGTCGCGACGATCGAGCACGTCGAGGGCAAGGCGCCGACCCTCCACGCGTATGAGGTCTCGCCCGGCCACTCGCTCGCAAACGTCGCGATCGGCGACGCCCGCGGCATCGGCTTCTCCGACGACGACCACGTGGCGTACGGCCTGCCGCGCTCGATCGGCTGGATGCCGCTGACCGGTGCGGCGAAGGTGAGCGCGACCGAGGCGTTCGCGTCCGCCACGCCGCGCGTGCCGATCGCGAGCGGCGGCAACCGCGTGATCTCGGCGTCCGCCGGCGAGCTCGTGATCGCGAGCCCCGATGCCAACCAGTACCTCGGCTACGCGCTCGAGTCGCCGAGCGTGGCGCAGGTCGCCGGCGAAGGCCACCTGCTGATCGGGCTCGGCACGACGCTGGTCGAGCTCGACAAGTCGCTCGCGACCGCGCGTCAGCCCAGCCTGCCGTTTCACGGCGACGCCGCGCTCGCGGAGCTGCGCTGGCTGGGCGGCGACGACTGGCTCGTCGAGGTGACCGACGGCGAGGGCAAGACCGAGCTGGCGATCGCCGATCTCGCGCACGGCACGCAGCACGAGCTGCGCAGCAAGATGGCGAGCGTGCCGGTGTTGATGTACGAACCGTCGACCCGGCTGGTCACGCTGTCGCTCGGCGACACGCCCGAGGTCGATCGCTACGATCCGGGCACGCACAAGCTCGAGCGCGTCGCGTCGCTCGCCCGGCCGAAGGGCTACGAGCAAGCCGAGCTGGTCCCGCTCGCGCCGGCGCGCGCCGGCGGCGCCGAGCTGGTGCGGGTCACGATGCGCGAGAAGCCGACGATCCAGTGGGTGCACGACGCGCGCGACCCCGGCAAGGCGGCCGCGTCGGTGAGCGTCGACGGTGCCTCGTTCGCCGGCGCCGATCCCGCGGGACACGTGTTCCTGTGGCGCACGACGCCCTCCGGCCAGCTCGAGCTCGGCGTCTACGACGCGGGCAAGCCGATCGGCAAGCTACCCAACGACGGCCCGGTCGCGCTGTGGCCGGCGCCGAGCGGCGATCGCGTGATCGAGGTCGGCCAGCGCTCGGTCGCGCTGTTCAAGCTCGACGGGACGCGGCTGTGGGTCCAGGCCCTCGCCGGCACGACCGAGGCGCTGTGGCTCTCCGACGGCGCGATCGCGGTGATCAGCGCCGCGGGCATCGCGCGGCTCGATCCCGCGAGCGGCGCGGTGACCGCCGCGCGCTGCGGCTGGGGGTTCGGGCTGTCGGCCAAGCCGCACCCCGAGAGCCCGCGCATCGAGCCCGCCTGCGTGCAGCTCGAACACTAGAAGGCCGCGACGATCGCGGCGCCGGTCGCGATCGCGAGCCGCGTTCCCGAGATCCCGGCGATCGTGAGATAGCCGCCGGTGTCGAGCGCGATGCCGATCGGACCGAACAGCAGGATCGACGTGCGGATCCCGCCGCCGAGCATCGGCGCGCGCTGATCGAGATCGGCGCCGGCGTCGGCGTGGAGGTCGACGACGAGGCGCGGCCGGGCCGCCGCGGCCTCGTAGACCAGGCCGGCGCCGAGCAGGCCGTCGTGCGAGGTCGAACCCTGCCGCCACGCGACGAGCACGCCGAACCGGCTCCCGGGCTCGAGGTCGGCCTCGAGCTCGAACCGGCCGCGCTGGCCGTCGTCGCCGGTGAGCAGCAGCGTGCCGCCCGCGCTGACGCTGCCGTGCCACGGCCGGTCGCCGGGGTCGGCATGCGCCAGCGCCGGCGCCACGGCCACGAGCACGAGCGCGAGCTTCACACCTCGATCCGGCCCGCGGTGGTGACCGCGGTGCCGGGCGAGAGCTCGTGCGCGGCGAGGATCGCGACGTCCGGCAGCTCGGCCTCGAGCAGGTCGCGGAGATGGCGGCGCACGTCGCCCGAGACCAGCAGCACGGCAGGGCCACGGCCGAGCTTGCCGCGCACCGCGGCGATGATGTCCTGCGCGATCGCGGGCTCGAGCGCGAGCACCGCACCGCCGTCGCGGCGATCGATCGCACCGCGCACCGCGTCCTCGATCATCGCGTCGACCGTGTAGACCGCGAGCTGGCCGCGCGGCGCCCAGCGCGCGCTGATCTGGCGGCGCAGCTGGCCGCGCAGGTGATCGATCGCGGCCGGAAGGTCGCGCGCCGAGAGCGGCGCGGCGGTGGGCGCGAGCGCGAGCGCCTCGAGGATCGCGGGCAGATCGTCGAGCGGCACCTGCTCGCGGGCGAGCTCGCGCAGCAGCTCGGCGAGCACCGGCAGCGGCACGATGCGCGGCACGACCTCGCGCACGACCACCGGCGCGCGCGCGGCGGCGCGCTCCACCAGCGCCGCGACCCGATCGATCCCGAGCAGGTCGGGCACGACCAGCGCGAGCGCGCCCGGCAGCTTGTCGCGCAGCGCGCCGATCGGGTCGCCGTTGCCGAGCGCGAGCCACGCCACCTGGGTGCCGTCGATCGCGAGCGCGGCCTCGGTGTCGCCGAGCGCGGCGTCGCGCGCGATCGCGAGCGGCGGGATCGGCACGCCGGCGCGGCGCGTGACCTCGGCGCGCAGCTCGGCGAGCGCGGCGTGGAGCTCGCTCGCGCGCGGCGCGAGCTTGTCGCCGAGCGCGAGCTGGAGCCGCGGCCCGCGCACCGCGTCGGCGCCGGGCTCGTCGAGCGTGGCCGCGGGCCGGGGCCGGGCGCGCGCGGCGAGCAGCGCGGCCGCGATCGCGATCGCGGCGAGCACCGCGAACGGCGCCGCCGGCAGGCCGGGCACCACG
>DATJAE010000188.1:0-12623 GCA_035516595.1 Kofleriaceae bacterium
TTCGTCGCGCTGGCATCTTCGCGAGCGACTTCGAACTTCGGGGCTCGTCCATGTCGGTGTCGAATGGACGACTGCATCAGGCGACGTGAACGACACGATGGGTTTCGCGCCGCTCTTCACGATGCCAGTTCCGAGGCGAGCGCAATATGCGGCGATCGGCCTCTGGCCCGGCGCACACGGCAACCCGTTCCGCGGTACTTCGCCGACGCCACGTGCGACGCCCGGTCGCGTCAACTTCCTGGACGTTCCCCACGAGTTCGATCCGAGTACATACGACAATATGTGGCGCAACACAGAGAGTGCGGTCGCCGAGTTGATGATGTTGCCGGCCGACCGGGCCTCCGCGTATCGGCAGGTCGCGTTCGTCCTGAGCACGTCCGCCGCCGCGGCGCTCCAGCTCGACCGTTGATCACCCCGACGATCACCCCGGACCCGCTCCATTCCGCATCGATCCGCACCGCTAACCGCGCGAAGTCCGCGACGTCGCTGGCCTTAGGACGCTTTGACACGGTAGGGGTCAGGAGTTCAATCCTCCTCGTGCCTACTGAAATCGCGACGAGATAGCGCGGCGGTCCAGCGAGCTCGGCGACGTCAGTGCCAGAACCCGACGGAGACCCCGATGTTGCGGTAGCCCTCGGCGAGATCGCCGGTGATCGAGATGCGGCCGCGACGGGGCACCTTCAGCAGGTTGAACTGCAACATGCGGAGCTCGACCCCGAACGTGCCATGCAAGCGGCCGGGCACGCCGTCGTAGCGCTGGGGCTCCCAGTAGCTTCCCGCGAGTAACCGGAGCCGCCCGGGGAAGCACTCGAACTCGACGCCGCCGCGCGGCGACCATGCGAGGTCGCGCCCCGAGGGCTCGAGCTCGTGCTGACCGAAGGCCTCGAGCCCGTACGCGTTGTCCTCCGCGCCGGTGACCGCGAGATCGAGCGCGACGGTGAGCGAGCGTTCGTCGCGGAAGTAGCCGCTGACCAGCTGGTTCCATGCGGTGGGGGCAAAGCGATACGCGACGCCGAGCGAGGCGCGCCAGGCCGAGACCACGCTGTCGGGCAGGATGAAGCCTTCGCAGTTGGTCGGATCGCAGTCCTGGTACGTGATGCCGCCGCCGTCGATCGGCGCGGCGTAATTGGCTCCGATGCGGAGGCTGGTCATGCGCGGGCTCCAGATCGCGCCGGCCTCGAAGCCGTCGCCGGTGACGCCGAACAGGTCCATGCACGGCATCTGATCGGTGCAGTCCGGGTACAGATCGAAGTCAGCGGCCTGCAGCGCGATCCCGGCCGCGACGTCGATCTGCGGGATCCACTTCGCGAGCGCGAGCTGGTAGCGCACCGTCGAGGAGTAGAGCGACGGCTGGCCCGGCTGGGTCGCCACCCCGACGGACAGATCGGTCACCGTGACGGCGGCGGCCCAGTCGTGGATGCGGAGCGAGAGGCCTGCGGTGAAGATCGACGTTCCCCCCTCCTGCAGCCCCAGCCCCGTGTTGGCGTAGTCGCTGGATCCGTCGGCGTTGAGGTAGTCGACGTGGAAGCCCCAGTTCCAGCTGTCCTTGTCGGTGGTGAGGCGCACCGCCGGCGCGGCGACATTGATCAGCGTGCCGGCCGAGTCGCTCGCGAGCGCGACGCCAGCGCCGCCCATCCCGACCAGCGCCGTGCTGCCGAGCGCGACGCCGTCGTAGAGCTCGATCGCGTAGTCGCGATCGGTCACCGGCGCGAGCGCGGGGCCGGCCGCCGCGCGAGCGGCCGCGCCGCACACGAGGACAGCCGCGAGCGTGCATCGGTGGAACGTGATGGACCCCATCGGAGCTCGAGACTCGCATCACGTTAACACGCGCGGCGCGAGACGCCCGGCCGCGGATCGCGGCACGCGGTATGGTCGGCCTGTGCTGCGCTGGATCGTCGTGTTCGGGCTGCTCGCCGCGTGTGGCAACGCCAGCGCTCCGGCGCCATCGGGAGCGCCGTCGGAGGGCGCGCTCGACGCGCGCAAGACGCGCGACGTGTTTCGCGGCGTGATCGCGGAGCTTCGCGACGATATCGTCGCGCACCGTCTCGCCGCGGCATACGCGCGGCTCGCGCCGGAGACCCAGGCGAGGCTGAGCCAGGACGCGTTCGCGGCGGTCGCGAACAACCCGGTGTTCGCGTCGGGTGTCGCGTTCCACATCGACGGCGGCACGATCGCGCACGGCACCGCGAAGATGACGGGGTGGCTCGCCGGGCCGAGCGGACGCGCGACGCTCGAGCTGCGCTGCACGGCGGTGGCCGGCGCGTGGCGAATCTCCGGCCTCCGGGTCGACGGCGCCGCGCTGCTGTGAGCGCCGCGCATGGTCACCACAGCTCGGTCTGGTACCCGACGTCGCTGACCGCGGCTCCCGTGGCGCCGGTGATGCCGCCGACCAGCGCGCCGCTGACGACGCCGCTCACCGCGCCGTTGCGCGCGGCGCGCCCGAGCTCCTTGGAATCGAATCCGCCGGTGACGCCCGCGAGCACGCGGCGATCGATCGCTTCGAGCGCCGGCATGGCTCACCAGCTGCCACGCACGACGGGGTGGTGCTGCATCGCCTGCAGGCGCGCCGCGGGGTTGGTGCGCATGTACTCGACGATCGAGTTCGTCGGCCGCGGCGGGGGCGGGTTGATCGTGATGTTCTGCGTCGCCATCGGCGCGTTGGTGACGATGTTCTGGTGAACGTCGCCGGACAGCGGCAGGTTGACCGTCTGTCCGCCGCAGACGTTCGCGAGCGCATCGAGCGAGACGGATTCGAGCTGGATGTTCGTCATGATGCATCGGCATGTGCAGCGGCGATGCCAGCGCGAGCGTGTCGACCGCGGGCTTCAGCTCGAACGCAACCGCGGGATCGCGCGGTGCTGCATCCTCGCGGCGACGGCCATCGCCCCGGCCGGCGCGGAAGCTCGACCCGCCGGCCCGAGAGCCGAGGTTGCCGTCGTCGCCCTGGTTCTTCGCCACGCATGCACGCGGTCGCGAGTGATGTGTCCAGGAGGGACGGCCGCGTGCCCGCGTGCGTCGCCGGACCGCGGCCTCAGAACGCGGCGCCGACCGCGGCCGTACCGGTCGGGTAGCCGTCCATCGTGCTGCCCATCGTCCACGACGACGAGAACGCCTGGTAGTCCAGCGCCGCGCGCGCGAACACGTGCGGTGTGGCCTGGTACTCGAGCGCCGCGCCGACGCCGAACCCCCAGCGCGAAGGATACGGCGCCATCCCGGGCGGCAGGCCACCGACCACCGGCTCGAACGCGGCGAGCCCGCGCAGCGTCCACCGCGGAGCCAGGTCCATCGTGACCGCGCCGCCGAGCAGCACGTAGATGTAGTTGACGTCGGGCGGGCGCGCGGTCGACATCGAGTCGATCTCGAAGTAGGTCTCGCCGATGCCGAGCGCCGGACCGAGCTTGACGTTGCCGTCGAGCAGGTCGTAGGACGCCACGAGCTCCCCGTGGCCGATGTCGGTCGACGCGTTGTCGGCCGCGACCTCGGTGTGCATCACCAGCGTGTGCTCGAACAGCGCCGTGACGCGCGCGTGCGCGCCGATCGTGATCGCGCCCTCGACGCCGCCGGTGGCGACCGGCGACGAGGAATCGCCTTCCACCGTGTTGGCCACGGTGGCCATGTTGCGCCCGACGATGCCGAGCACCAGCGCGGCCTGGACGTGGATGGCGCGGTCGGTGTGGGCTGCCGCGGTGGTCTGGACGGCTTCGGGCGCCGCGGCCGGGGCGTCGTCCGGGGACGATGCCGTCGCGGTCGTCGTGGGCTTGGCCGAGTCGCCGAGGCCGGGCGGCGCGTCGTCGTCGCCGCCCGAGCTCGGGAGCGACGAGCCGGCGGCGACCGAGGAGCTCGCCGGCTTCGGCGCACCGGCGATGTCGCCGAGGTTGCTCTCGAACATCGCGATGTCGCCCTTGGCGAGCGCGCGCCCCGACATCGGCGACTCGAGATCCGAGACCAGGTTGCCGTCCCCATCGTAGACGACGATGCGAAACGCGAGCGACTTGCCCGAGCCTTCGAGCTGGCCCGCGACGACGCCGCCGACGTGCAGCTTCTTCACCAGCTTCGTGCTGGTCGGGGTCTCCTTGAGGATCGCGACGAGCTCGGATTCCGGCACGGCTCGCTCGGTGATGCCGAGCTTCTTCAGCGACGGCTGGAGCTGATGCTCGACGGCCTGGTGCTGGCGGCCGAGAACGCCGATGAACACCACGTGGACCAGGGGCGCCATGGAGCCGTACTGAACCGCGTACAAGGCCCTCCCACCCGACCCACTCGCTGACACTCCATGATTCGACTGAGACGGGAAGTCGCGGCCTCGCTAGAGCCTGGCCTGTCCCGTGAACGGCGCGTCCGAGGCCTTCTGCCAGTTGTGGTAGAGCGCCCCGTTCGTGCCGATGTAGAACAGCTCGAGCCGGCCGTCGGCGTTGCGCGCGACCGCGAGCTCGTCGGCCTTGCCGCCGAGGGCGTGCTGGCCGACGAAGCTGCCGTTCGGGCCGTCCTGCCAGTCGTGGTAGAGCGCGTCGTCGGTGCCGATGTAGAACAGCTCGAGGTGCCCGTCGGCGTCGGCATCGACGGCGATCTGCTTCGCCTTGCCGCCGAGCGACTTCTCGCCGCTCCAGTGGCTGCCGAGCTGCTGCTGGTAGTCGTGGTACAGCGCGTCGTCGGTGCCGATGTACAGCACGTCGAGCCGGCCGTCGGCGTTCGGCGCGATCGCGACCTGCTTGGCCTTGCCGCCGAACGCGGCCTGGCCGTGCCAGCCGGCGTCCGGCGCGGTCTGCCAGTTGTGGTAGAGCGCGTCGTTGGTGCCGACGTAGACGACCTCGATGCGGCCGTCGGCGTTGGTCGCCGCGGCGAGCTGCTTGGCCTTGCCGCCGAGCCCGTGCTCGCCGCTCCAGCCCCCGCCGCGGAGCTGCCAGTCGTGATAGAGCGCGTCGTTCGTGCCGATGTAGAACAGCTCGATCCGGCCATCGCCGTGCAGCGCCACCGCGAGCTGCTTGGCCGCTCCGTCGAGCGCCTCCTCGCCGTGCCAGCCGGCGTTCGGCGCGTCCTGCCAGTTGTGATAGATGCGGTCGTTGGTGCCGACGTAGAACAGCTCGAGCCGGCCGTCGGCGTTGCGCGCGACCACCAGCGACTTCGCGCGCCCGCCGAGCGCCGCGGGGGCAGTCCACCCGGTCCAGCCGCCGCTCTCGCGCTCGTAGGTGTGCTCGAGCGCGGTCGACCCGTCGGTGTAGAACACCTCGAGCCGGCCGTCCGCGTTGCGTGCGACGCCGAGGTGCAGGCCGTCGATGGCGTGCTGCGCGTAGCCCCACTGGCCGTAGTCGGCGGCGACGGCGTCGTCGATGTCCGAGCTCACGCCGGCCACCGAGACGTCGTACGAGACCTGGCGCAGCTGCGCGCGCGGCTCCCAGCGTCCGTCGGACCACGACTCGGTCTGCCAGCCGTAGTCGATCTTGCCGGCGTCGAACAGGTGCTGCAGCACGTCGTAGCCGGCGTAGGCGCCGGTGCGGTCGCGGCCGAGCACGGACGCGACGCCGTCGAAGTAGTCGGCGATCGTGGCCTCCTGGCCGGCCGAGGCATCGAAGTCGACCGCGAAGTAGATCGGCCGACTCGACGGCTCGCCGCACGCGGCCGCCTGCGCCGCCGCCGCGTGCGCGTCGGAGACGCCGCGGCTGTAGCCGTCGAGCGAGGCCTCCGCCGCGTCTTCCCAGACCACCACGACGTCGATCCCGGCGCCGCGGAGCGCGCTCGCCTCGGCGGCCGACAGGTTCTTCGACGGGTCGCTGCTCACGTAGCGCGCGGCGAACGCGTAGCCATCGCCGCGCAGCGCGGCGATGGGCGGCCGCCCCCACGCGTAGTCGATGCCGCGCCGCACCGTGACGTCCGCGGAGCTGCTGCCGAGGTCGGGGGTCGCGTCGTCGGTGCAGGCGGTGGCGGCGACGACGAGCACGAGGAGCAAGGTGCGCATGCCCCCGCGCGTTGCGGCCGGCGTGCCATCACCTCGCGCACGGATCGCCGCGCGTGTCGCGAAACTGATCGCGCTTCGCTTCGCCGAACCGAGGACGACCGTGTGCAGGTGCGGTCAGCGCTCCGGGATCTCGAGCAGCGCCGGGCAGGCCGCGATCCCGGCGTTCGCGACCATCGCGCGAATGACCGGCAGGCGGGTCGCGGGGACCAGGCCGCCGAGCGACCCGAGCAGATCCTGCACGTGGGGATCCGGGTGCGAAGACAGCGCCGACCGGATCAGCGCCACGCGCGCCGGAGCATCCGCCGCGCCCTCGGGAGCCGCGGCGCACACGGCGGCGAGCGCCTGGACGTAGCCGTCGGGCAGCTTTGGCGCGCGCTTGACCGGCACGTCGATCAGCGCGAACCGCAAGAGGATCGTCTCGTGATCCGGAAACGTCCAGCCGCGCACCACCGGGGCGATGCAGCCCGCGGCGGGCGAGACGTGCTTGTGCTTCACGTGCGTGCTCGGATCGGTGGTGGTGTCGACGCTGGTGACCTTGCCGTCGGCGCCGACCTTCAGGTAGACGTCGATCAGCACGGAGCTCGGATCCTTGTAGTCGAGCGCGACGAGCTTGGTGCACTTGTCGAGCGCGTGGACGTTCGGGCGGCCGGCCGCGAGGCTGTGCGGCAGGTCGTCGAGATAGCCGGTGCTCGGATCGATGCCGTTGGCCCCGACCAGGTCGATCGACGGATCCGCACGGGCAGCGCCCGTGGCGGCGACGAGCGCGAGCAGGGTGCGCTTCATCGACGGAGCATAAATCATCGTTGTCCGCGCCGCCGCTCCGCGCTATTGCTGGGACGTGCAGGCTGGCTATCCAGGTCACGGCTATCCCGGTTATGGCTATCCACCCCCGCGCTCGCCGGCGCCCCGGACGCTCGGCACGCTGTCGATCATCTTCGGCTCGGTCGTGTCGCTGCTCAGCCTGGTCGGGCTCGTGGTGGGACGGCAGCTCGCCGGGTTCACGGTCCGCGCGAGCCAGCAGGAGGCGTTCGAGCGCTACCTGCGCGAGGTCCACGGCGCGTCCAGGCTGCTGAGCGCGCTGATGCTGATGATGTCGATCGCGCTGATCTACATCGGGCTGCAGCAGCGCGCGTACAAGCGCGCGGCGGTGCGCGCGTCGATCACGTGGGGCATCGTCGCGCTCGCCGTGCTGGTCGTGCAGATCTTCGTGCAGCTGACGGTGATCGGGCCCGCGCTCGATCGCTTCGTCGACGCGATCTCGCAGGGCCCGCAGATCGTGCCGATGAGCGGGATCATGAAGTTCTCGTCGCTGTTCGGCGTCGCGTTCTACGCGCCGTACCCGATCATCCTGATCGCCACGTTCCGCAAGCCGAAGTTCGTCGCGATCATGGACCAGCCGGTGCTGCCCGAGGCCAAGGTCGTCTAGTACGGCTGGAATGTGCAGGGCGTGACGACCGGCCCGCACTCCTCGCCGGGCGCGGCCTCGGCCATGCAGTCGTCGAGCGCCTGATCGAGGATCGTGTTGACCGTCGCGTCGTCCCAGCCGCGCGCGTCGCGGTCCTCCGACACGGGATACAGCGCGCCGCTGGTCTCGTTGGCGGCCTCGCAGGTCACGGTGCCGACGTCCGCCCACGACGTGATGCCCCACGCCTTCCACCACGCGCCGTGCGCGCGATGGAACCGCGTCCAGTCGTGCCCCGGCTTGTAGCCGCGCACGATCACGCGCAGGTGCGGATCCTGATCGATCACGTGCGACGGCCGGCGATCGATGATGACCTGGTGGTGTTCGTCCTTCTTGGTCTTGGGATCGTGGACGATCACCTCGTGCGGTGCATTGCCGGCGACGCCGGGCGGCATCTCGGGATGCGGGACGATGTGCCAGCCTTCCGAGCGCGGCGCGGTCTTGGCGGGTTCGACCGCGGCGCGCGGCGTGCGGTGCGTCGCGGCAGAGCTGACCTGATACGCGCCGAGAACGAACACGGCGGGGGCGAGGGCGAGTCGAGCTTTCATGGGGGGACTAAACCACTCCGCGCGGCCGGGAATGCCCCGGATGCTCGGGCATTTTGCCCGTGGCAGGAGCGCACGGCTGGCCGAAGGGGCATACGCTCGCGCCCATGCGCGCCCATGTCCCTCTCGCCATGTTCGCGATCGCGTGCGGCAGCAAGTCGCCGCCACCGCCCGCTGCGGTGACCCCGCCGGTCGCCGAGAAACCCGAGCCGACCGTGCGGCCGGTCGCGCCGCCGCCGGCGCCCGCGCCGCCGCCGGCGCCCGCCGCGCCGCCGCTCGCCGCCGACACTCCGGAGACCACGGTGGACGGCAACGCATTCGTCGCGCCGGCCGGCTGGACGCTCGAGGTGCGCGCCCCGGCGACGATCCTGGCGCCGCCCGAGCCGGGCGATCACGTCGCGCTGGTCGATGTCGCCGCCGGCGACGCCGAGGCCGCGGTCGACGCGGCGTGGAAGGCGTACAAGCCGGATCACGCGTGGCCGCTGCTGCGCAGCGCGGACGCCGCGGATCACGACGGCTGGTCACGCGTGCGCGACTTCGCGTACCGCACGTCGCCGAGCGAGAAGCGCGACATCGGCGCGCGCGCGCTGTTCGCGAACGGGCGGTGGACGGTCGTGGTCTACGACATGAGCTACGCGGTCGGCGAGAAGCGCGGGGCGCAGATCAACCTGATCCTCGACCACCTGCTGCCGAAGGGCTACGCGCGCGAGTCGTTCGCCGGCAAGCCGGCGGCCAGGCTCGACGCGGCGAAGCTCGCCGAGCTCACCCGGTTCGTCGAGACCGCGGAGCGCGAGACCGGCGTGCCGGGGATCGCGCTCGGCATCGTGCAGGACGGCAAGGTCGTGTTCGCCGGCGGCATCGGCGTGCGCGCGCTCGGCGGCACGGACAAGGTCGACGCCGACACGCTGTTCATGATCGCGTCCAACACCAAGGCGCTGACCACGCTGTTGCTCGCCAAGCTGGTCGACGCCAAGGCGCTCGCGTGGGACACGCCGGTGACGAGCCTGCTGCCGAGCTTCGCGCTCGGCGACGCCGACACGACCCGGCAGGTCGAGGTCCAGCACCTGATCTGCGCGTGCACCGGCATGCCGCGCGAGGATCTGCAGTGGCTGCTCGAGTTCGCGCACGGCAGCGCCGCGACCACGATGGCGAGCCTGGCCAAGATGCAGCCGACCTCGAAGTTCGGCGAGATGTTCCAGTACTCGAACATCATGGCGGCCGCGGCCGGGTTCGTCGCCGGCCACGTCGCGTATCCCGCGCTCGAGCTCGGCGCCGCGTACGACAAGGCGATGCAGACCCGCGTGTTCGATCCGCTCGGCATGACCGCCACCACGTTCGATTACGCGCGCGCGCTGCGCCGCGATCACGCGCTGCCCGAGGCGCCCGATGTCGACGGCAAGCCCGCGGCCGCGCTGATGGCGATCAACTACTCGGCGGTGCCGCTCCGCCCGGCGGGCGCGGCGTGGAGCAACGTGCGCGACATGCTGCGCTACGTCCAGATGGAGCTCGCCGACGGCAAGCTGCCCGGCGGCAAGATCTACATCGCCAAGGAGCCGCTGCTCGAGCGCCGCGCGGCGAAGGTCGCGATGAGCCGCGACGAGACCTACGGCATGGGCCTGATGGTCGACAAGACGTACGGCGTCGAGGTCGTGCACCACGGCGGCGACCTGATCGGCTTCCACAGCGACATGATGTGGTTGCCCGAGGTCGGCGTGGGGGCGGTGATCCTGACCAACGGCAACCCGGGCTGGCTGGTGCGCAACCAGTTCCGCCGCAAGCTGCTCGAGGTGCTGTTCGACGGCAAGCCCGAGGCCGATGCCGCGCTCGCCGCGCAGGCCAAGTCGTACTTCGACGACTTCGCGGTCGAGCGCAAGCTGCTGACCGTGCCGGCGGATCCCGCCGAGGTCGACAAGCTCGCGGCGAGCTACCACAGCGACGCGCTCGGCGAGCTCGCGGTGCTCCGCAAGGCCGGCAAGACGATCTTCGACTTCGGCGAGTTCGCGACCGAGGTCGCGACCAAGAAGAACCCGGACGGCACGATCTCGTTCTTGACGATCGCGCCCGGGCTCGACGGCTTCGAGCTCGTGCCGGCGCCGCCCGAGGGCGGCAAGCGCCGGCTCATCGTGCGCGACGCGCAGCACGAGTACGCGTTCGTCGAGCGTTAGTCGTCGATCGCGCAGATCTTCGAGCACGCCGGCGAGTTCGCCGAGATGTCGCTGACCTGGCGGAGCTCGCCGCAGGTCAGACCGTCGAGCTGCTTGAGGCACGGGTCGACCTCGCTGGCGTGATAGGTCTGGTTGCCGCCGTCGCACGCGTTGGCGTCGGTCTCCGCCGCGCAGCCCTGCTGGGCCTGGAGCTGGGTCACGCACGCCGCTTCGGTCGCCGGGTACGCCGCGGCCTGGATCTCCTCGGCGGTGAAGCACGCGTAGATCCGCGCGCAGGTCGCCGAGGCGATGTCGTCGCACGCCTCCATCGGCGACGGACCGGAGCTGGTCGTGCAGGCGGCGGCCAGGACCAAGGCTAGCGAGATCGACTTGAGCATCACGTCCTCCTGACAAGCAGGAGGAGCGCGCGGCGCGCGTGTAGCGCGCTTTCCCGGATCCGCCGGCGCGACGCCTACTTCAGCACGGTCTCGAGCGAGACATCGAGCCGGCTCTGGATCAGGCGGATCAGGCTGTCGACCTCGCGCGGCGAGATCGCGAGCTGCTGGGCGAGCCGGGTGCGCGTGCCCGCGAGCAGCTGGTCGCGCGCGGCCGACAGCCAGCGCGACGCGGTGGTGCGGTGCACCTTGAACAGCGCGGCGATCTCGTCCACGCCGAGCCCGTCGAGGATCTGGTGGCGGAGCAGCCGGCGGTCGCGCACGTCGAGCGCGGCGACCGCGGCGCGAAACGCGCGCTCGAACTCGGCGCGAGACTGCTGCTTGACCAGCTCGAGCGCCGGATCGCTCGCCGGCGACAGCGCGTCGAGCAGCGCGTCGTCCTCGACCGCGACCTCGCGCGGGCCGGACTTGCACAGCCGCAGCACCTCGCGCACGGCGGTGACGCGGATCCAGCCGCGCAGGTCGCCGCGCCCCAGGTAGCTCGCGATCGCGGCCGGGCGATCGCCGCGCGCGACCAGCAGCAGATCGCGCACGACCTGGCGCGCCTCGTCGCGGATGCCGGGCGCGGCGCGCGCCTTGGCGGCGGCGATGTCGACCTCGCGCAGGTACACCGCGTCGAACCGGGCGAGCGCGGCGGGGTTGCCGTCGGCGCACGCGCACGCGAGGTAGAGGTCGCCGGTCGGCAAACGATCGAGCGGGGTCTCGGGCGTGACGCGCGCGGCGAGGAACGGCAGGAAGCGCGCGGGCGCGAGCTCGACCTCGGGCCACGCCTGCCGCGCGCGCGCCACGATGTCGGCGAGCGCGTGCTCGAGCGCGGCGTTGCCCGGCGCGCCGGGTTCGAACAGGTCGCAGAGGCTCGTCGTCATTTGCCCGGCAATCGAGATTGTCGCACAGTGAGGACGCGTGGCGTGCCTCGACGCGAACCAGGCGCAGGACTTCGTGGCCGGGCGGCTCGACGGCAGCGCGCATGCCGCGACCGAGGCGCACCTCGATCGCTGCTCGCAGTGCCGCCAGCTCGTCGCGGTGCTCGCGCCCGACGTCGCGAGCGCGGCGACCGTGCCGGAGGCGCCCGGCCGCGACGTCGTCGCGCCGCGGCGGGTGTCGCGCTACGAGCTCGGCGCGCGGCTCGGCGAGGGTGGGATGGGCGTGGTCTACGCGGCCTACGATCCCGAGCTGCATCGCGACATCGCGATCAAGCTGCTGCGCGCGCACGGCGCGGCGGGCGACACGCTGCCGGCGCGCGCGCGCCTGTTGCGCGAGGCGCAGGCGATGGCGCGGGTGTCGCATCCCAACGTGCTCGCGGTCTACGACGTCGGCACGTGGGAAGACTCGGTGTTCATCGCGGTCGAGATCGCGGCGGGCGGCACGCTGCGCGCGTGGCAGCGCGGGCGGAGCTGGCGCGACATCGTCGCGGCGTATCGCGAGGCCGGGCGCGGCCTGGCCGCCGCGCATGCCGCGGGCCTGATCCATCGCGACTTCAAGCCCGACAACGTCGTGCTCGGCGGCGACGGCCGGCCGCGCGTCACCGATTTCGGGCTCGCGCGCACGGCGGGCGAGGCGAGCGAGCCGGGCGCGAGCATCAGCGGCGCGCTCGCGGCCGCGCTGACCCAGACCGGCGCGGTGATGGGCACGCCGGCGTACATGGCGCCCGAACAGATCGACGGCGGCGAGGTCGACGCGCGCACCGATCAGTTCGCGTTCTGCGTCGCGCTGTGGGAGGCGCTGTACCGCGCGCGACCGTTCACCGGGCACAGCCTCGCCGAGCTGCGCCAGGCGATCGCGGATCCGCCGGCGCCGCCCGCCGACCCCGGCGGCGTGCCGCCGCGCATCCACCGCGCGCTGGTGCGCGGGCTCGCCGAGGCGCCCGGGGCGCGCTGGCCGTCGATGGCCGCGCTGTGCGACGCGCTCGCGCCGCCGCGCTCGCGGGCGGCGCTGCTCGCCGGCGGCGGGCTGGTCGCGGCCGCGGCGATCGCGCTCGCCGTGCTCCGGCCGTGGCACGCCGCCGACGACCCGTGCCCGCGCGATCCGGCCGAGCTCGCCGGCGTGTGGGACGACGCGGTCAAG
>DATJAE010000189.1:0-9579 GCA_035516595.1 Kofleriaceae bacterium
CCACGACCGTCGCGCTCGGCCGTCTAGCGCCGCGCGCGCACGGAGCGAGCCACCAGCCGCCACAGCGCACCGGCCAGCTCGCGCACGCCGCGCCGGAGCGGCGCCGCGTCGAGCTCGAGCACGAGCGCCGGCATGATCACGCGCGGCAGCGAGCGGCGCGACGGCCGCACGGACAGCGGCGCGACCCCGCGCAAGGTCATGGTCGGGCGCGGGCTCGGCTCGGTGCGTGCGATGTCCTCGACGATCTCGCTCGGGATCGCGAGGTCATCGAGCTCGTCCCCTGTTGTCATTCGCACATCCTACGAGCGAATTCGCACGGTCGACCAGGGAGGGAATGTGCGGCAGCTGTGCGCGCGTGTTCCCACCCAGCGATTCGCGTCAGCGCGCTCACAGCGCTCGAGACCGAGCGTGAGCCGAGCGTGAGCGTGAGGACCGTCAGCGCAACAAACCGCTGCGCTACTTCACGACCTGGATCGCGGCGAGGCCGCGCAGGTCGCCGCCCTTCTGCCAGCCCTGGCCCTGCTTCTTGAACACGGTGACGCGCAGCGCGCCCTGGCGGTTGAGCTTGACGAACGGGATCGAGGTCTGGTCGTCGAAGTCGCGCTTCTCGAGCGTCAGGTTGAGCCCGTCGGTGTCGGTGAGCAGCAGCGTGTGGAAGCTCTTGATGCCGGCGGCGTCGAGCAGCTGGGCGAGCGGCCAGCCCTTGGGCTCCTTCGAGTCGTCGCCCGGCATCCCCGAGCGCGGGATCGCGAGCAGGGTCTTGCCCTCGAGCTTCGACGTCCCGGCGGGGGTCTGGATGTCGATCACGAGCAGCGCGGGATCGCTGCCGCCGCCCTGGCCGCTCTCGTGCTGGCCGCGCCCCGAGTCCTGTGCGAGCTTGATGCGCAGCTCGCGCACGCCGTCCTGGCCGAGCTTCGGCTTGCCGTGCCTGGCGAGCTCGACCGGATCGAACATGCCGAACGCCGGCTTGCCGTCGTCGCCGGGATACAGCGCGGGCACGAGGTCGGGGTAGGTATCCGACGGCCGGTGGAGGTCCTTTTCGGCCGTGCCCTTGGCCGCGACGTCGAGCCAGGTGCCGAGCCGGCGCGCGCTCACCGGCACCAGCGTGTCGACCCGCGGCCAGGTCGCGAGCTGGGCCGGCGTGAGCTTGGCGACCGAGTGGTCGTCGACGAAGATCTCGACGGCCGCCGGCGGCGCGGCCGCAGCCGAGCCGGAGCCCTGCGATCCACCGGTGGTCGCGTCACCCTTGCTGCAGCTCGCGAGTCCTGCGAGCGCGAGCACGGACAGCCTGCGCATGCCCACGAGGTTACCACGTCGTGTAAGCTGCCCGGCTCGTGGACAAGCTGCTGTCCGAGGTCCTTCCGATCGTGCTGCTGTGCGGCGTGATCGCGCTGGTCGTCGCCGCGCTGCCGAGGGTGGACGTCCGCCACTCGCGGCAGTTTCGCTGGCGCCGCACGCTCAACTGGGTGCCGCTCGGCCTGACCTACGCGTTCCTCTACATGGGGCGCTACAACCTGGTGAGCCTCAAGGATCCGAACGTCGGCCTGATCACCGGCCAGCAGTTCGGCGACATCGACGCGTTCGGCTCGATCATCTATGGCCTCGCGTTCCTGATCAACGGCCCGCTCACCGATCGCTGGGGCGGGCGGCTGTCGATCCTGATCGCGGCGGGCGGCGCCGCGGCGTGCAACTTCGGGATGGGGATGGCGATCGTCGGCGGCACGCCGAACGTGCGCGCGCTGTTCTGGCTGTTCGCGCTCAACATGTACTTCCAGAGCTTCGGCGCGGTCTCGATCGTCAAGGTCAACGCCTCGTGGTTCCACCTGCGCGAGCGCGGCACGTTCGGCGGGATCTTCGGCATCCTGATCTCGCTCGGCCTGTACCTCGCGTTCGACTGGGCACCGAAGATCGCGTCGCTGACCACGCCGCCCTGGCTGTTCTTCGCACCGGCCGCGATCCTCGTGGGGTTCCTGATCGCGTCGGCGGTGCTCGTGCGCGACACGCCGGCCGACGCCGGGCTGGCCGACTTCGACGTCGCGGACGCGTCGAGCGGCGAGACCGGGCCGCCCGATCCGGCGCTGCGCATCATCGTCCGGATGCTGACCAACCGCGTGATCATGGTGATCGCGTGCATCTCGCTGTGCTCCGGCTTTCTCCGCCAGGGCATCCTCAAGTGGTACCGGAACTTCGCCGATGGCGTCGGAGTCGCCGGGTCGTTCGTCGATCACCACTGGGGCATGATGTCGTGCATCGCGGGGATGCTCGGCGGAATGCTCGCCGGGGTGCTCTCGGATCACCTGTTCCAGTCGCGCCGCCCACCGGTGGCGACCTTGCTCTACGCGGTCATGCTGGTCGGGGCCTGCCTGATCCTGGCGCTGCTCGGCACGCCCGTGCTCGTCCCGTGGGTGATCATGGCGATGGCGATGGCGATCATCGGGGTGCACGGCATGCTGTCGGGCGTCGCGAGCCAGGACTTCGGCGGCAGGCGCAACGCCGGCACGGCGACCGGCCTGATCGATGGCTTCGTGTATTTCGGGACGGCGCTGCAGGCCGAGGTCTACGGGCGCCTCTTGCCCGAGAGCAGGATCCCGGTCGGCGGCAAGATGGTGCCGAACCCGGCGGCGCAGGAGGCGAGCAACTGGCACTGGTGGCCGCTCGCGATGATCCCGATCGCGGTGCTCGGGCTCGCGCTGTCGATCAGCGTGTACAACGCGCGCGTCACCCCGAAATCAGCGAATCACTGAGAGCCGAACCGAATTTATTTTTCGGTTCTATCGATTCGAGATCGGTTATCTCGAACACGTGCTCGAGGGAAGAAGTGAGCACTCACCGTCGAGAAATCGCACTCCGAGATCTGCTGATCTGACTAATGTGCCGTACTGTCGGACAAAAACCACAGAGACGTGCGCGCACGCTGGATGTTATGGCGAGCGCCGATGTCACATTCACGACTCATCACGACCACGATCGTTCTCGCGATGGGCTGCGCCGGCGGCAGCAGCAGCGTCACCACCGGCTCGGGCAGCGGCTCCGGCAGCGGCGAAGACTTCGGCGCCGGCTCGGGCTCCGGCTCGGGCTCCGACGTCCAGCCGGTCTATCCGACCGCGCATCCCCGGATCTACCTCGGCGCCAACCTCGCCCGACTGCAGGCCGCGCTCGCGGCGGCGCGGCCCGCGGCGACCCGGATGAAGACGATCGCCGATGACTGGATCGGCGGCGCCGACCTGTGGGGGTTCGACGCGTGGAACGCGGCGATCTTCGGCCCGCTGACCGGCGATCCGAAGTACTGCACCGCGGCGATCGCCGCGGTCGATACCCAGGTCTCGACCGCGGAGTCCGCGATCGCGGCCGGGTCGGCGCCCGTGGTGGCGGCCGACGACTACCTGGATGTCGGAGAGCTGATCGGCGATGTCGCGCTGGTCTACGACTGGTGCAACGACGCGGTCAGCGCGTCGCAGAAGACGCGCTGGCTGGCCTACGCGAACCAGGCGGTGTGGAACGTGTGGCACCCGGCGGACGCGACCTGGGGCGGCAAGACGTTCGCGTGGACCGGCTGGGCGACCGACGACCCTGCCGACAATTACTACTACTCGTTCTTGCGCGCGACCATGCTGCTCGGCCTGGCCGAGAAGGGGGAGGATCCCGCAGGCGACACCTGGATCGATCAGTTCCGCACGACCAAGATGTTCGGCGAGCTGCTCCCGACGTTCGACGCCGACCTGGTCGGCGGCGGGTCGCGCGAGGGCACCGGCTACGGCGTCGCGATGCGCGGGCTGTTCCAGCTCTACGACTTCTGGTACGCGACCACCGGCGAGCCGCTCGCGGTCCTGACCGGCCACACGCGCGCGTCGATGCTCGCGATGATCCACCAGATCGTGCCGACGCTCGATCGCTTCGCGCCGATCGGCGACCAGTCGCGCGACTCGACCGCGTCGATGTTCGACTACCAGCGCAACTACCTGCAGGAGCTCGTCCACCTGTTCCCGCAGGATCCGCTGGCGTCGCCGACCCAGGAGCTGCTCGCGACGTGCAGCGTGCCGACCATGGAGGACTCCTTCATGGCGATCGACGACTTCCTGTACGACAACGCCGACGTCGCGGCGACCACGATGAGCGGCCTGGGCACCGCGTACTACGCGGCCGGCATCGGCGAGCTGTTCGCGCGCTCGGGCTGGGACAGCCACGCGACCTGGATCAACCTGATCGCCGGCCCGTACACCGAGGCGCACGCGCACCAGGATCAGGGGTCGCTGATGATCTACAAGGACGGCTGGCTGGCGTACGACGCGGTGATCGACTCGCACTCCGGCCTGCGCCAGGAGACCGCAGCGCACGGTCTGGTCCGGATCGACAGCGGCGGCAGCGCGGTCCCGCAGGTCGCGACCACCACGTCGCAGCTCGCGGCGCTCCACGCCGGCACCGGCTGGCTGTACGCCGCCGCCGACGTCACGCCCGCGTACAACGGCAACGCGGCGGTCGGCAAGGTGCAGCGCGAAATGGTCTACCTCGAGCCCGACACCGTCGTGGTCTACGATCGCGTGACCAGCGCGGCGGGCACGACCCAGACCTGGCAGCTCGCCTCGCCGGTCGCGCCGACGATCTCGGGCGCGACCGCGACGATCAGCGGCGCGCACGCGCTGCACGTCCAGCGGCTCGCGCCGAGCGCGACCGCGAGCGTGTTCGATTACACCAGCGATCCGAGCGGCGACTACGCGTCGGGCTACCGGCTCGACGAGACCATGCCCGGCGGCGACCAGCGCTACCTGCACGTGGTGTCGATCGACGGCGCGGTGACCGCGACGTCGTCGCCGGACGACTCGACCGTCACGGTCACGCTCGCGAGCGGGCAGAGCGCGACCGTCGCGTTCGACCGCGACGCGATCGGTGCGACCCTCACGTACCTCGGCGCCACGACCACGCTCGCCGCGGGTGTCGACACGCTGCCGGAATGACGCGCGCCCGCAGCGCGTGATACATCGGTGACCTATGCGCGGTCACCTGCTCGTCGTCGTCGCCGTCGCTGCGTGTGGCTCCAGCAAGGACAAGGGCCCGACCTTCGCGTCGCAGCACCCGCACATCTACCTCGCCACCAACCACGATCGGCTCGCCGCGGCGCTCGGGTCGACCGACTCGGGCCAGCGCTTCCAGAAGATGGTCGACGGCTGGGTCGGTGGCCAGGACGTCTACGGGTTCTCCGACTGGAACGCCGCGATGGTCGGCCAGCTCACCGGCGATCCCAAGTACTGCGCGGCCGCGATCAAGGACATCGACAGCGACGTCATGGCGGCCGACGCCGCGATCGGCAGCGGCAACGCGCCCGACGTCGCGGGCGACGATTACCTGCAGGTCGGCGGCGACATCGGCGATCTCGCGCTCACCTACGACTGGTGTTACGACGCGATCCCGAGCGATCGCCGCACCGCCTGGCTGGCCTACGCGAACCAGGCGGTGTCGAACGTGTGGGACCCCGACCACGCGATGTGGGGCAGCAAGTCGGTGCCGTGGAGCGGCTGGGCGGTCGACGACCCGTCCGACAACTACTACTACTCGTTCCTGCGCGCGACGATGCTGCTCGGCCTCGCCGAGAAGGGCGACGACCCGGCCGGCGACGCGTGGATCGCGCAGTTCCACGACACCAAGCTGACCGGCGAGCTCGTGCCGACGTTCGACATGGACCTCACCGGCGGCGGCTCGCGCGAGGGTACCGGCTACGGCGTCTCGATGCGCGACCTGTTCGAGCTCTACGATCTGTGGGCCGGCTCGACCGGCGAGGTGATCGCCACGCTCACGCCGCACACCCGCGCGTCGATGCTCGCGTTCATCCACCAGGTGCTGCCGACGCTCGACCGGGTCGCACCGACCGGCGATCAATCGCGCGACTCGACCGCGTCGTTCTTCGACTATCACCGCCAGTACCTCGCCGAGCTGGTCACGCTGTTCCCGCAGGACGAGCTGTCGCCGCGGATCCAGGCGTTGCTCGCCGGCTCGACCGTGCCGAAGATGTCCCAGCCGTTCGAGTACGCCTACGACTTCCTGTACGACAACGCCGAGGTCGCGCCGACCACGCTCGACGGGCTCGGGCCGACCTACTACGCGTCGGGCATCGGCCAGGTCTACGCGCGCTCGGGCTGGGACGCGCACGCGACCTGGCTCGACTTCACCGCGGGGCCGTACACCGAGTCGCACGCGCACCAGGATCAGGGCGCGATCATGCTCTACAAGGACGGCTGGCTCGCGTACGACGCGGTGATCGACTCGCACTCCGGGCTGCGCCAGGAGGTCGAGGCACATGGCACGATGCGGCTGGTCGACAGCGGCACCACGGTCCCGCAGAACCTCGGCGACTCGTCGCAGCTGCTCGCGCTTCACGCCGGCACCGGCTACGTCCACATGGCGGCCGACCTCTCGCCGGTCTACAAGCAGAAGGAGACCAGCCTGCTCCAGCGCGAGGTCGTCTACCTGCCGCCCGACGTGGTCGTGGTCTACGACCGCGCGACCACGCCGGCGGCGGTGCAGCAGGTGTGGCAGCTCGCGATGCCGGCGCAGCCGACGCTGAACGGCAGCGAGACCACCGAGACCGCGTCGGGTCACACCTTGACCGTGCTGCGGGCCTCGCCGAGCGGCGCGACCGGCTCGATCTACGACTACACGACCGACAGCGACTTCTCCGGCGGCTACCGGCTCGACGAGACCGCCGCCGGCGGCGACCAGCGCTGGCTGCACGTGTTATGGATCGACGGCGGCGTGACCTCGCAGATGACGATCGACGCCAACACGATCCAGCTCGGGCTGGCCGGCGGCCAGAGCGCGACCGTCGCGTTCGATCCGGCCGCGATCGGCGCGACGCTCACGCTCGGCGGCCAGACCATCACGCTGGGTGCGGGCGTCGATCAGCTGCCCGAGTGAGCATGCCGCGCTGGCTCAAGACCTCGCTTCACCTGGTGCCGATCGTGATCGGCGTCGCGGCGGCGAGCGTGATCGGCCTGCTCGCGTTCCGCTCGGTGGTCTCGCCCGACCAGCTCCAGGCGTCGAGCGACGCGGTCGGCAACTACCTCCAGACGGTCGGCGGCATCTACGCCGTGCTGCTCGCGTTCGTGGTCTACGTCGTGTGGGGCCAGTTCAACGACGCGCGTGCGTGCGTCGAGCGCGAGGCGTCGTCGGTGGTCGACCTGCACCGCACCGCGAGCGGCTTGCCGCCGGCGACGCGCAGCGAGATCCAGCGCCACCTGCGCGCGTACATCGACGCGGTGCTCGCCGACGAGTGGCCGGCGATGGCCGAGGGCAACGAGGCCACGATCGAGCGGGTCGGCGCCAAGCTCGACGACGTGTGGGTCGAGATCCACCGCTGCGAGCCCTCGAACGACTGCCAGCACGTGGTCTACGCCGAGGTGCTGTCGCGCTTCAACGAGCTCAGCGATCTTCGCACCAACCGGCTGACCGCCTCGCGCGCGCGCATCCCGCTCGCGATGCGCATCCTGCTCAACACCGGCGCCGTCATCACGATCGCGTCGATGTACCTCATGAGCGTGCCGCAGCTGTGGATCCACGTGACCGTGACCGCCGCGCTCGCTGGGGCGATCGCGCACGTCCTGTTCCTCATCCACGACCTCGACGACGCGTTCGCGGGCGACTGGCAGGTCGCCAAGGCACCGTTCCTGCGCGCGCGCCGCAGCCTCGAGCGCGTGACCTACCAGGTCGACGTCGATCCCGCAGCCTGACTGGCCCTGGCTATGCAGAAGCCCGGGGCATGCGTGCGCTGTCCATCGCCAGCATCGTGGGCGCCGTGGCATGCGGTGGGACGCTCCACGACGTCAACAACCCCAAGGCTCTCGCACAGGGCGAGATCGCGACGCCAGCCGCCTGGAACTGCGGCGACACCGTGCTCAACGACCAGCTCACCACCGGCGGCATCCGCGTGACGTCGTGGCAGCCATGCTGGCCGATCGTCGACGAGGTCTCGGCACGCCAGCGCGAGATCGCGATCGCGTCCGAGGCGCGCGACGAAGCTCGACGCAGCGTCGCGCAGCTGATCGCGGTCGGCGGCGCTGCGTGCAACGGGATCGGCCCCGACGAGCGGCTGCATTCGGTGTTCGCCCACCGCTCGTCGATCGCCGAGGTGATCCCGCACTTCGACGGCGGCGAGCAGCGCGGCGTGCGCATCATCTTCAAGCAGGTGCCCGGCCTGACCGTCGACTGGGTGCGCCGCGACATCGCCTGCCAGCGCGCGCGCTGGCAGGCGTTCCGCCAGGTCGAGGACTACGGGCCGACCGATCCCACGCTCGTCCACGGGGCGCGCGTCGCGGTCTACGAGCGCCGGCGCCATGTCGAGGTGCTGATCGTGACCGACACGCCGGAGGAGGCGCGCGACGCGCTCGCCCGCGCCGAGGGCCAGCCGGCCCCGGAGCTGACCGCGACCGCGCAGGTCGTGAAACCCTGACCAGGGATCACCTGCCCACGGATGCGATGACGTGACCAGCGGGTCAGCACGCGAGCGTGCCGCGGTTGTCGATGGTCGCGCTCGTCGCCGGCCGGCGAGCTCAGGGTTCCGGATCGGGTCGCGCGAAGTGGTTCCACTCGCGTCGCGCGGCGGCCGACGCGACGCGCGCGAGATCGTCGAGCATGCGGAGCTCGAGCTTTCGGCGCAGCCCGGCGAGGATGCGCATGCGCGCCTCGCCGATCGTGCCGGGCCAGGGGCCGAGGATCTGCCGCTTGCCGAGACGGAAGCCGGCCAGGAGCTCGCCGGCCCAGGCTTCGCCGATCGCGGTCGCGAGTGCGAGGTTGCTCGCGTCAGCGGCCACGCCTACCACCACGATCGCCGCCGCGATCGCGAAACCCACCCCCACCGCCACCGCCACCCCCGCGCGGCCCCGGCTTGCGATCCTCGGCGACCCGGACGCGCAGCGCGCGACCTTCGAGGTCCTGGCCGTCGAGCTCCGCGATCGCCTTCTGGGCCGCGGCCACGTTCTCCATCTCGACGAACGCGAACCCGCGCGACCGACCGGTCTCGCGATCGGTCACGACCGACACAGAGACGACGCCGCCGCACGTGGCGAACCGCTGGGTCAGGAGGTCCTCGGTAGCGTGAAACACGAGATTTCCAACGTACAGGCGATTCGACATGGTCTTCTGCTCCTCGAGCGGCATGAATGGAATGACTCGTCCAGCCGCGGGGCCAAGTCTCGCGACCGCTGCGGTCGCTCGCGCCCTCATCGAGAACGTCGCCGTCATGTACCACGGTTCGGGGGTGCGTGCCCGCCTGGCGCGGGCGCGCGGCGCTGCGTCTCGGGACCCGCGCGCAGACCCTGCCGGCTCGTCGGTGGGCGCGCTCGTCGACGTGACCCGATCATGACAGGCCAACCCGGGCGCGCGTGACATCGTCAGTCGATGTGGTTGTCCACCCTCGTGATGCGCCGCCGATCGGCGCGCGCGTGATCGGACCCCAGCCTCGCCGTTCCCTCGTCGGCGCGCTGTGGAGGGCGTTGCCGTTCCTGGTCGTGCACGCCACGTGTCTCGGCGCGATCTGGTACCCGCCGACGCTCCGACTGCTGTTGCTCGCAGTCGCGAGCTACTTCGTGCGAA
>DATJAE010000190.1:0-43272 GCA_035516595.1 Kofleriaceae bacterium
ATCGCGCCGGCGCTCCATCGTGCGCGTGGCGGTGATCGCCGGCACCGCGCACGCGAAGCCGAACAGCATCGGCACGAACGCGCGGCCGTGCAGGTTCATCGACTTCATGATCCGGTCCATGAGGTAGGCGACGCGCGCGAGATAGCCGCAGTCCTCGAGGAAGCCGAGCATCAGGAACAGCAGCAAGATCTGGGGCAGGAACGCGAGCACCGCGCCGACCCCGGCGATCACGCCGTCGACCAGGAAGTCGGTGAAGATGCCGTCGCCGAGCAGGTCGCGCAGCGCGCCGCCGCCCGCCTTGAGCAGGTGATCGACCGCGTCGATCAGCGGCTGCGCCCACCAGAACAGCGACATGAACATCACGGCCATCACGCCGAGGAACACGGCGAAGCCGAGCGCGCGATGGAGCAGGACGCGATCGATCCGCTCGGTGCGCGAGCGGTCGGCCGGCTTGTGTGCGAGCCGGGCGAGCTCGCGATCGAGCCACGCCCAGCGCGCGAGCACCGGCTCGTCGTCGTGCGCGCGCTCGCGGCTGCGCCGCGCGATCGCCTGGCGCAGCTCGTCGGGCACGCCGGTCAGCTCGTCGGCATCGTCGCCGCCGGTCTCGATGCACGCGAGCGCCCACAGCGCGAGCGCGTCGTCGGCCGCGGGCAGCGCCTGGCGATAGCGCGCCTCGGAGCGCCAGCGCGCCGGCAGCGCGGCCGCGATCGCGTCGAGCTGGCCGCGCAGCGCCGGCGATGGCGTCCACACCCACGCCGGGCGGCGCTCGGCGCGCAGCGCACGATCGACCGCGGCGCGCAGCTCGGGCAGGCCCCGCCCGGTGCGCGCGGTCACCGCGACCACCTCGCAGCCGAGCAGCTCGGCGAGCGCGCGCGGATCGGGCGCCGCGGCGCCGGCCTCGTCCACCATGGTCAGCGCCGCGACGCAGCGCACGCCGTGCTCGCGGCATTGCAGGAGCAGATACGCCGAGCGCGCGAGCTGGGTCGCGTCGAGGCACACGATCACCGCGTCGGGCGGCGTGTGACCGCCGAGCCCGACCAGCGCGTCGAGCGCGATCTGCTCCTCGGCCGAGCGCGCGTTCAGGCTGTACATGCCGGGCAGATCGTGGAGGTCGGCCGGTCCGGTCGGCAGGGCGAGCGCGCCGGCGCGGCGCTCCACCGTGATGCCCGGATAGTTCGACACCTTCGCCGTGCTGCCGGTGAGCGCGTTGAACAGCGTGGTCTTGCCGACGTTGGGGTTGCCGGCCAGCGTGATCTGCGGCCGCGTTCCGGGCGCCGGCAGGGTGGGCGGTGACGGATCGCAGCAGTCGACCGCCGCGCTCATAGCGCGACCGCGATCTGCGCCGCTTCGCTGCGGCGGATCGACCACTGGCCGCCGCGGACCTCGATGCGCAGCGGGTCGCCGAGCGGCGCGATCGTGACGACGCGGATCTCGGCGCCGGGCACCAGCCCCATCTCGAGCAGGCGGCGGCGAAACGCCCGCGGCCCGTCGACGCCGACCACCCTGGCCGCGCGGCCCAGCGGGATCTCGGCGAGGGTGATGGCCACCTTCGAGATCTACATTATTTGAAAATCGTTTTCAATCTCAGGTTCAGCGAGTTCCCGGCTATGTGCCCGAGATCTCACACGCGGCCTGAATGTCGCACCGCCCCCATCCGATGCTACATTCCGCTCAAGGGGCCTCGCGATCATGGATACCGCACAGACCCTGCTGCTCAATCAGGGGTTCGAGCCGATCAAGGTCATCTCCTGGCAGCGCGCCATCAGCCTGCTGTTCCTCGGCAAGGTGGAGGTGCTCGAGGAGTACGACCACGACGTCCGGTCGGTGAGCCTGATCATCAAGGTTCCCGCGGTCGTGCGGCTGCTCCGCGCCTTCCGGCGCCACGCCCGGCCGGTCAAGTTCTCGCGGGTCAACATCTACGCCCGCGACAACTACCGCTGCCAGTACTGCGGCAAGAAGGCCTCGATCGCCGAGCTGACCTACGACCACGTGCTGCCGCGCTCGCAGGGCGGGCTCACCGAGTGGACCAACATCGTGACGTGCTGCTACCTGTGCAACCGCAAGAAGGGCGGGCGCACACCGCACGAGGCGGGGATGAGGCTACTCGCGCAGCCGGCGCAGCCCAACTGGGTGCCGGCGGTCGCGATCCGGATCTCGCTGCGCTCGATCCCGGACGCCTGGCGCGACTACCTGTACTGGACCGGCGAGCTCGACACCAGCCCGAGTGGATGAGGATCTGCTTCGTCTGCATGGGCAACATCTGTCGCTCGCCGACCGCGCAGGGCGTGATGGAGCAGCTCGCGCGCCGGGCCGGCGTCGCGGTCGTGCTCGACAGCGCCGGCACCGGCGAGTGGCACGTCGGCGAGCTGCCCGATCCGCGCGCGCGCGGCGCGGCGGCGCGCCGCGGCTACCAGCTCGATCATCGCGCGCGCCAGCTCGAGCTCGCCGACCTCGATCGCTTCGATCTGATCGTCGCGATGGATCGCGCGAACCTCGCGCACGTGCTGCGCATGGCGGCCGGGCGCAGCGCGCCGCGGATCTGCCTGTTGCGCGCGTTCGAGCCCGGCGCGGCGGCCGGCGCCGAGGTTCCGGATCCCTACGCCGGTGGCGCCGACGGCTTCGAACGCGTGCTCGACATCTGCGAGCGCGCGTGCGCGGGCCTGCTCGATCAGGTGCGCGATGCGCATCGCCGGTGAGCGCGCGGTCGCCGGCGGCGACATCTGCGACGCGGCGCGCGGCGAGCTCGCCGACGGCCGCGCGGTGTTCGTCAAGCGCCACCGACGCGCGCTGCCCGGCGCGTTTGCCGCCGAGGCGGCCGGGCTCGACTGGCTGCGCGCCGGTCCATTGCGCGTGCCGCGCGTGCTGGACGTCGCCGACGACCGCCTCGTGCTCGAATGGCTCGAGCTCGCGGGCCGGCCGGATCCGGCCGCGCTCGGCCGCGGCCTCGCCGCGCTGCACCGGCTCGGCGCGCCGCGCTTCGGGCTCGATCGCGACAACTTCCTGGCGACCCTGCCGCAGGACAACGCCGCGGAGCCCGACTGGCCGGCGTTCTACGTCGAGCGCCGGCTGCGCCCGTTGTGCGCGCGGGCAGGGCTCGGCGTCGATCGCGAGCTCGATCGGCTGCGCGCGCGCGACGTGTTCGGCCCAGCCGAGCCGCCGGCGCGGCTGCACGGCGATCTATGGTGGGGCAACGTCGCGGCGTGCGCGGGAGCGCCGGTGATCTTCGATCCGGCGGTCTACGGCGGCCATCGCGAGATCGATCTCGCGATGCTCGCGCTGTTCGGCGGGCTGCCCGACGCGCTGGTCGCCGCGTACCGCGAGGTCCATCCGCTCGCCGACGGCTGGCGGGAGCGGCTCGCGCTCCACCAGCTGTACCCGCTCGCCGCCCACGCCTGCCTGTTCGGCGGCGGATACGGCGCGGAGGTCGTACGCGGGCTGCGTCGCCTCGCGTGATGTGCTCTAGTGCGTCGCGTCATGGAGGTCATCGCCAGCGCCGCACGCGAGCTCGCCGATCGCGCGGTCGTGGCCGCGCGGCGGCTCACCCGCGACGGCGCCGCGATCGACGACCACCAGGTCGTGGTCGAGCGCGTCGCGTACGCGGCGACCGAGGCGCGCGTGATCGCCGAGCTCGCCGGCGTGCCGGCGCCGCTCGCCGCGGCGGCGCGGGTCGCGGCCGGCGAGCTCGCGGCGAGCCTGCGCCACCGGCTCGAGCCGGTCGCACCCGCGCTCGAGCTCGGGGAGCTTCGCTACGGCGACGCCGCGCGCGCGGCGATCGCCGAGGCGTGCGCGCCGGCGGCGGTCGAGGCGATCGGCGGCGCCGCGATCGCGCAGGCCGGCCGGCTCGCGTGGCCGCTCGACGACACGCTCGCCGAGGTCCGCGCCAACGTGCGGGCGTTCGCCGAGCGCGAGGTCGCGCCCCACGCCGAGCACATCCACCGCCACGACGAGCTGGTGCCCGAGCGCTTCATCGCCGAGATGGCCAAGCTCGGCTACTTCGGGCTGTCGATCCCGGCGCGCTACGGCGGCTTCGAGCTCGGCAACCTCGCGATGATCCTGACCACCGAGGAGCTGTCGCGCGCCTCGCTCGCCGCGGCGGGCTCGCTGATCACGCGGCCCGAGATCCTCGCCAAGGCGCTGCTCGCCGGCGGCAGCGAGGACCAGAAGCAGACCTGGCTGCCGCGCCTGGCGTCGGGCGAGATCATGGCCGCGATCTCGGTGACCGAGCCCGACGTCGGCTCGGACGTCGCGTCGGTGACCTGCCGCGCCGACAAGGTCGCGGGCGGCTGGGCGATCAGCGGCGCCAAGGCGTGGTGCACGTTCGCCGGGCGCGCCGACGTGATCGCGCTGCTCGCCCGCACCGGCGAGGTCGGCGCGGGGGCGCGCGGGCTGTCGCTGTTCATCGTCGACAAGCCGCGCTTCCCGGGCCACGAGTTCGCGGCGACCCAGCCGGGCGGCGGCAGCCTGACCGGCAAGGCGGACCGCACGCCGGGCTATCGCGGCATGCACTCGTTCGGGCTCGCGCTGGACCGCTGGATCGTGCCGGACGCCCAGCTGGTCGGAGGACCCGACGGGCTCGGCCGGGGCTTCGCGCTGCAGATGGCGGGGTTCGCGGCCGGCCGGCTCCAGACCGGCGGGCGGGCGTGCGGCGTGACCGCGGCCGCGCTCGAGCACACCGCCGGCTACGTGGCGGCGCGGCGTCAGTTCGGTCGCGCGATCGGCGAGTACGGCCTGACGCGTTATCACCTGGGGCGGATGGCCTCTCGCCTGGTCGCCGCGCGGGCGATCACCTACGCGGCGGCGCGCGCGATGGACGGCGACGAACGGGCCGCAGCGCCGATCGCCGCGATGGCCAAGCTGTTCTCGTGCGACGTCGCGGTCGAGGTGACCCAGCTGGGGCAGCTGCTCCACGGCGGCTGGGGCTACGCCGAGGAGTACCCGATCAGCCGCTACGTGGCCGACGCGCAGGTCCTGCCGATCTTCGAAGGCGTGAAGCCGATCCTCGCGCTCAAGGTGATCGGCCGGGCGGTGCTCGCCCGCTAGCGATATTCAATTCGCGATCGCGACTTGCTACGATGGCGGCCATGCGCAAGCTTCTTGCGTGGCTAGGGGTGGCCGCGCTGTCGGTGATGTCGTCGCCGCGAGCTCGCGCCAGCGGTCCCACCGCGCTCAAGCCGTACATCGTGCTCATCCTCGACACCTCGGGCTCGATGGAGCAGGCGACCGGATCCGGACCGCCGACGTGCGCCGCGGCGGGCGGCGGCCTGCTCGCCGACACCAAGCTCAATCACGCGAAGTGCGCGATCTACGACATCGCGAACAGCTACGGCGACATGGTGCTCGGGCTCGGTCGCTTCCGCAACGTGATGAGCGGAACGATCAGCGGCACGTTCCCCAACGGCTGCTGCTCGCACGGGCCCGACGCCGGCGCGTGCAACGGTCAGTCGATCACGTGCAGCGCCGACGCGTCGATGTTCGAGACGCTGTCGGCGCTGGTCGACGGTCAGAACGCGCTGACCGCGGTGTGGGTCAACGGCACCGGCAACACCTGCACCGCGAGCGGCACCGATCCGGAGATCTGGAACGCCGACAGCAACACGCCGCTCGAGGGCGTGCTGCGCGGCGCGAAGTGCTACTGGGGCGGGCAGAACGAGAGCACGTCGAGCAACGCGTGCGTCGCGATCGGCAGCGGCGACCTGACGTGGCCGACCGGCTCGGCCGGCTACAACCCGATCGTCAACGACACGCTCAACGGCGTGTTCCTGTCGCCGCCGGGTCTGACCTCGTGCAATCCGAATCCGTCGACGTGCGACGCGACGGTCGGGTGCACCGGCACGAACTGCTGCTGCGTCTCGCAGTGCCGGCCGTACATCGTGATCCTCTTGACCGACGGCGACGAGACCTGCGGCGGTACGCCGCCGAATGCCGCGGCGGCGCTGCTCACCACCGACGTCACGACCGGCTCGCCGGCGTCGCTCAAGCGCTATCGCGTGATCACCGATCCGATCGGGTTCGGCACCACGGTGCCGTACCAGCCGCTCGAGGACATCGCGCACGCCGGCGGTCACCCCGATCTGCCCGGCCAGAACGAGGCGTACTACGCGCAGGATCAGGCCGGCCTCGAGCTCGCGATCTCGCAGATCATCGAGGACTCGGTGCGCTCCGAGGTGTGCAACGGCCTCGACGACGACTGCGACGGCAAGATCGACGAGGACTTCCCCAACCTCGGCCAGCCGTGCGACAACGGGCTCTACGGCATCTGCAGGGGCACCGGCACGTACGTGTGCCGCGCCGACGGCACCGGCACGACGTGCGACATCACCAACCCGGGTGGCACCGCGCAGACGTCGTGCCCGCCGGGCGACACCTGCAACGGCGACGGCACCGAGATCTGCGGCAACGGCCTCGACGACGATTGCGACGGCGACATCGACGAGGGCTGCGTGCAGTGCGTGCCGACCGCCGAGATCTGCAACGGCAAGGACGACGACTGCGACGGCAAGATCGACGAGGACCTGACGCGGCCGTGCGGCTACGGCGCGTGCTCGCCGAACGCGGCGTGCTGCGGCACGCAGACCTGCGTCAACGGCAGCTACACCGGCTGCAGCGCGACGCCGCCGACCACCGAGATCTGCAACGGCATCGACGACGACTGCGACGGCATCGTCGACGAGGATCTGACCGAGGCGTGCTCGAACATCACCGGCAACGGCTGCGCCACGCCGCCGTGCCCGGCGACGAACAACCCGGGCGATCCGGCGAACAACCCGATCCCGCAGAACGTGTGCCACCCGGGCACCACGACGTGCGTGGACGGCAGCTACGGCGCGTGCACCGGCGAGGTCGAGCCCAGCCCCGAGATCTGCAACGGCCTCGACGACGATTGCGACAACGTCATCGACGAGGACACCGGCGGCGGCTCGTGCAACGCGACGTGCGGCATCGGCACGATCCTGTGCGCGGGCGCGCCGAACGATCCGTCGTGCTGCCAGCCCGGGACGTGCCTGCCCGGCCAGAACCAGTGCGGCACGCTGTACTGCAGCTCGACGTCGGCGACCGGCGACTACACCTGCAACAAGATCGACGACGACTGCGACGGCAAGGTCGACGAGGACTGGGTGTGCGGCGATCCGACCAACCAGTCGACGCCGCCGGCGCCGTGCGATTGCCCCGCGCCGCCCGGGTTCTGCAAGGGCAGCAACGCGTGCGTCAACGGCGCGGTCACCTGCGTCGGCAGCCAGCCGATCGATCCGAGCTCGTGCTGCGACTGCAACGGCAACCCGCAGAACGGCCTGTGCACCGGGGGCGCGCAGTGCGGCGCGGACTGCACGTGCGAGTACCCGTGCATGGGCGGCGAGTTCTCGTGTCCCGAGGGCCAGACCTGCATGAACGGGCTGTGCGTGATCGATCCCTGCTTCGGCGTCACGTGCGGCACCGATCAGATGGGCAACGCGGAGAGCTGCGTGCCGCAGGGCAAGGGCCACACGTGCGTCGAGACCTGCACGCTGGTGAGCTGCCCGGCGCCGCTGATCTGCTACGGCCCCACCGGCACGTGCAAGCCGAACGACTGCACGACGTTCCCGGACATGTGCACGGCCGGCCAGCAGTGCGTGGTCGGCACCGACGGACTGGGCACGTGCGTCACCAACCCGTGCTTCGGCAAGCAATGCCCGAGCGGTCAGTACTGCGAGATGGGGCAGTGCTACGGCAGCTGTGCCGGCGTGGTGTGCCCGAGCGGCCAGCAGTGCCAGCTCGGCAGCTGCGTCAACAATCCGTGCGGCAATCCGTGCCCGTCCGACGAGGTGTGCGACGACACGACCGGCGTGTGCATCGCCGATCCGTGTCAGTTCCGCCAGTGCCCCGAAGGCCAGTGGTGCAACCCCGACGACGGCAACTGCGAGCCCGATCCGTGCCTCGGCGTGACCTGCCCGGGCAGCGGTCAGATCTGCAAGGGCGGCACGTGCTACGACGCCTCGGAGTTCCTGCCCGACGGCGGCACGCACGTCACGGTCGGCGGCGGTGGCTGCGCGGCCGGCGGCGGCGAGGGCGGCCTGGGCGTCGTGCTCGCGCTCGGCGCGATCCTGCGCCGGCGCCGCGGGGCGCGCTCGTGAACCGCGCGCTCGTGCTCGCCGTGCTCGCCGCGACCTGCGCGGGGCTGTCGTGCAAGGTCAACGACTACTGCCTCGCGTGCCAGACCGGCGACGGCGGCGGCGGCACCGGCGATGGCAACGACGGCGGCGACGGCGGCGCGGGCGACGGTGGCAACTGCATCCCGACCGGCGAGGAGATCTGCGACGGCAAGGACAACGACTGCGACGGCATCATCGACGAGGGCACGCTGGCCGGCGTCGGTGCGCTGTGCGCGAACCAGATGGGCGTGTGCGCCGGCGGCACGATGCAGTGCCTGCCGGCGACGCCCGGCGATCCGACCACCGACACGCTGACCTGCAACAAGCAGCCGAGCGCGGAGATCTGCGACGGCCTCGACAACAACTGCAACGGCCAGGTCGACGAGGACGACCCGGGCGGCGGCGGGCGGTGCGGCAACGGCACGGGCACCTGCGTGCAGGGCGTGCAGCATTGCGTGGGCGGATCGATCCAGTGCGTCGGCGGCACCGGGCCGGTGCAGGAGATCTGCGACGGCCTCGACAACGACTGCGATGGCATCATCGACGACAACCTCGGCAGCCTCGGGATGTGCGGCACGTCGAGCATCGGCGCGTGCAAGCTCGGCGCGAACCAGTGCATCGGCGGCACGACGGTGTGCGTCGGTGCGGTCAACCCGACGTTCGAGCTGTGCAACGGCATCGACGACGACTGCGACGGCGCGATCGACGAGGACTTCAACCTCGACGCCGATCCGCAGAACTGCGGCGCGTGCAACCACATCTGCGGCGCCGGCCTCACCAACGGCGGCAACGCGGTGTGGGGGTGCAGCGCGGGCAGCTGCGTGATCGCGTCGTGCGACTCGGGCTATCACGACAACAACAACGATCCGTCCGACGGCTGCGAGTTCGGGCCGTGCTTCATCACCGGCGCGGAGGTGTGCGACGGCCAGGACAACGATTGCGACGGCAACATCGACGAGGATCTCGGCACGCCGCCCGCGATCTGCCTGACCCAGGGCGAGTGCGCGGGCACGGTGGCGACCTGCACCGGCGCCGGCGGCTGGGTGTGCAACTACGGCTCGACGGTGTCGACCGACGGCATGGGCAACATCGTCCCCGAGACCCTGTGCGACGGCAAGGACAACGACTGCGACGGCATCATCGACAACAACCAGCCGCAGCTCGCGCACGCCGACGGCACCGCGCTGTTCCCGCCGGCGTGCCACGACAGCGGCCTCGGCGTGTGTCAGGGCACCGGTCACTACGTGTGCGGCGACGAGGTCACGCCGCCGCAGGATCCCAACGGTCCGGCGCAGTGCCTGATCACGCAGAACGGACAGAGCCCGCAGCCCGAGGCGTGCAACAACCTCGACGACGACTGCGACGGCATCGTCGACGAGGGCGCCAGCACCGGCAACCTGATCGGCCAGGACTGGGTGAACGTCGGCGGCGGTCACCAGATGATGAAGTACGAGGCGTCCAAGCCCGACGCGAGCGGCACCGATCAGGGCTCGGTGACGACCGCGACCTGCTCGCAGCCGGGCGTCATGCCGTGGACCAACGTCAAGTACAGCCAGGCGCTCGCCGCGTGCCAGGCGATCGGCGCCACGCTGTGCAGCGAGAGCGCGTGGCACCGCGCGTGCTCGGTGGTCACGCCGACGACCTATCCGCTCGCGGTCAGCGGGTCCGGCACGCTGATCGAGGCCGAGGACTACTACGCGATCGCCACCGGCGTGTCGGGTGGCACGACGCGGTCGTGGGTCGAGGACGAGACGCCCGGGTTCTCCGGCATCTCGGATCTCGAAGCGATCCCCGACACCGGCGCGGCGCCGACCCAGGCCCAGGCGCCGACCCAGTCGCCGCGGCTCGATTACCTGATCGACTTCACCGCGAGCTCGGCGAACTACCACGTCTGGGTGCACATGCTCGCGCCCAACGCCAACGGCAACGACGTCTACGTCGGGATCAGCGCGCTCGCGCCGCCGCAGACGCCGACCAACACCGCGACCAACGGCACGACCGCGACCTGGCAGTGGCGCGACGCCGGCGCGTTCAACGTCCCGGCGGTCGGCAACCGCTACGTCAGCCTGTACATGGCCAAGGACGGCGTGAAGGTCGACGCGATCTACATCCTGATCGGCACGGCCACGCCGAACCCGACGCTGGCTGGGCCGGGCGGGACGTGGGCGTACGCGACCAGCCCGAACACCTACCAGCCGACGACCTGCAACGGCCACGACTACAACGCGAGCCTGAGCCAGCCCGACGCGACGCTGCCGACCGGCTCGCTCGCGAGCTGCTACGCCGCCGACAGCGCGAGCGATCACGCGTTCGACATGTCCGGCAACGTCAGCGAGTGGGTGCTCGCCCATCAGGCCGGCGAGAACCCGATCCGCGGCGGCGCGTCGAGCGACATCGCGAACGGGCTGTCGTGCCCCGACGACTTCGTCCTGGCCGACGACTCGTTCTTCTTCCCGACCGTCGGCTTCCGCTGTTGCCGGTAGCACGCTGCCCGCGCTGCTTGTTCCACGCGCAGCACTGCCTGTGCGCCGAGCTCCCCGCGCTCGCGACGCGCACGCGGATCGTGATCGTGCGCCATCACCTCGAGCGCTGGCGGTCGTCGAACACGGGCCGGCTCGCGCACCTGGCGCTGACCAACAGCGTGATCGTCGAGCACGGCGGCGAGCTCGGCTCCGCGGTGCTGCCGCCCCTCGACGGCGCGTACCTGGTGTTCCCCGAGGGCGAGCCGCGCGACACGCCGCCCGATCCGCCGCCCGCGCAGCTGGTCGTGCTCGACGCCACGTGGTCGCAAGCGCGCCGGATGTACCGCAAGCTCGACGCGCTGCGCGGCCTGCCGCTGTGGCGGCTTCCGGATGCCGCGATGCCGGCGGCGCGCCTGCGCGAGGCGCCGTCGCCCGGCCGCGTGTCGACGATCGAGGCGATCGCGCGCGCGTTGCGGATGTGCGAAAGCGATACCGTTGCAACTCGCCTCGAGCAGTTATTTCAGCTCGCGGTCGCGCGCGCGCGTGACACCGGACGGGCGATCGCCTGATAAGCTCGCCGGTGGTGACCCGACCGGCTCGCGAGCGACGCGGTATTCCGATCTCCGCGAAGCTGATCCTGACGACCTCGGTGGTCGTCGCGGTCGCGATCGGTGCCGGGACGTGGTTCAGCCAGCGCACGATCGACGAGCTGACCCAGACCCAGATCGACGCGCGCCGCGCCTCGGGCGAGAAGTCGATCACCCGCGAGTCGGATCTGATCACCAAGGCGGTCGCCAACGCGGCGGCGCATCCGCTCGCGACCTCGACCTACGGCGACATCCAGCCGGTGCTCGACGACGCGATCAAGGACGACCACGCCTCGGGCGACGATCGCCTGCAGTGGCTGGTCGTGATCGACAACACCGGCGCGCAGGTCGCCAAGGCGGGCAAGCCGCCGAACGCCGAGCAGCTCGCCGAGCTCGAGCAGCGGCTGGCGAGCGGCGTCAAGGACGGCGCGGTCACGCACTCGCGGATCAACGGCTCGGACTGGGTCTACGGCGCCCCGATCGCGCTCGGCGACGCGAAGGTCGGCCTGCTCCGCATCGGCGTGACCACCGGCGGGCTCGAGGCCGAGCTCGCCAAGACGCTGGCCGCCGCGGCGGAGCGCGCGTCGGCGCTGCGCAAGCGCGTGTGGCTGATCGCGCTGGTCGTGCTCGGCATCGGCATGCTCGCCGCGGCGCTGCAGGGCGTCGGGCTCGCCCGGCCGGTCAAGGCGCTGACCGTGCAGGCCGGGCGGATCGCGGCCGGCGATCTCGGCCAGCGCGTCCCCGAATCGCGGCGCGACGAGCTCGGCACCCTGGCGCGCACGTTCAACTTCATGACCGATCAGATCGTGCAGCTGCTGTCGGAGCAGGCGCGCAAGATCTCGCTCGAGAAGGAGATGGAGCTCGCGCGCCAGGTCCAGCAGGCGATGCTGCCGCCGACCGCGCTCGATCAGCACGGCAACCTCAAGGTGGTGGGCTACTGCATGCCGGCGTCGCAGTGCGGCGGCGACTGGTGGATGTATCGCAAGCTCGCGGCCGGTCGCATGTTGCTCGTGGTCGGCGACGCGACCGGGCACGGCATCCACTCGGCGATGATCGCGGCCACCGCGCGCGGCGCGGTCGAGGCGCTGTCGTCGGTCGACGAGAAGCTGCTCGCGCCCGAGCAGGTGCTGCGCGCGATCGATCAGGCGATTCGCATGGTCGGCGAGCACAACGTGCTGATGACCGCGTTCGCCGCGGTGTTCGATTCGGAGCGCGGCGCGCTGAGCTACGCCAACGCCGGCCAGAACTTCCCGTACATCGTCAAGCTCGGCCAGCGCCGCGTGCTCGGCGACGCGAGCATCATCGCGGCGAGCGGCAACCCGCTCGGCGATCGCAACATCGCGGTCGAGATCCGGCGCGGCTCGCTCCAGCTCTCGCCCGGCGATCTGTTCGTGTGCTTCACCGACGGCGTGGTCGAGCGCGCCAACCGCGCCGGCAAGCTGTTCGGCGATCGCCGGCTGCGCAACGCGCTGACCGGTCAGGCGCTGCCCGACGCGAGCGCGCTGGTCAAGCTGCGCGACAGCGTGGTCGCCGCGCTCGAGCGCCACGCCGAGGGCGTGGTCGCCGACGACGACATCACGTTCGTGCTGTGTCAGTTCGACCCGCCGGCGCGCTCGTCGGCGTCGGGCATCGGCCGGGGCGCGGCGTGAGCCGCAGGCTCGCCGCGCTCGCGCTCGCAGCGCTGGCGCGCGCGGCCAGCGCCGACCCACCCGCGGCAGCCGTCGATGTCGCGGATCTGCCGCCGCTGCCCGCCGGCGGCGAGGCGCCGTCGTCGTCGGCGACCGTGCTGGCGGCGGCGCAGGCCTCCGAGGACATCGTGGTCGGCGCGGCCAAGCGCGAGCAGAGCCTGGGCAACGTGGCGTCGGCGGTCACCGTGATCAGCGGCGATCGGATCCGGCGGTTCGGCTATCGCACGGTCGGCGAGGCGCTCGCCGCGGTCGCCGGCGTGTACCTGGTCGACAACCGCGAGTCCTACACGATCGGCATCCGCGGGCTCAACATCCCGGGCGACTTCAACACCCGCATCCTCGTGCTGGTCGACGGCGCGAGCATCAACGAGGCATGGGGCAGCTTCGCGGGCCTGGGCTACGACAACTTCATCTCGATCGACGACATCGCGCGCATCGAGCTGATCCGCGGCCCGGTGTCGTCGGTGTACGGCGCCAACGCGTTCTTCGGCATCGTCAACATCGTGACGCGCGGCGCGTCGGAGACCCCGCGCGCGTGGGCGCGCACGTCGATCAACTCGGTCAACGGCTCGATCACGAGCGCCGGGTTCGCGACCGGCGGCGTGCACCGCGGGCTGCGCGGCACGATCCAGATCATGGATCGGTTCGGCGACACCACGAGCGTGCCCGCGGTCGGCAACCAGCTGACCGGCGACGGCTCGCACCAGTTCGCCGGCAGCCTGGTCGGCAACTGGGGCGGCAGCTTCGCGCAGATCCGCGCGGTGAACTATCGCCGCGAGGATCCGTTCGCGCCGTTCAACGCCGATCCGACGGCGGGCGATCCGTTCCAGCAGTACGACAAGCAGATCCTGATCGAGGGCGGCCACACCCGCGAGCTGTCCGATCGCTTCACGATCGCCGGGCGCGCCTACGCCAACCTCTACGAGTACACCGATCACATCATCCAGGAGGGCGCGGTGCCGTTCGACGATCTCGGCGACGCGCAGACCTACGGCGCCGAGCTGCGCGGCCGCTACGAGCTGGTCCGGCCGCAGCGGCTCGGGCTCACCGCCGGCGCCGAGGTCAACTACAACGAGACCAACAGCCACTCCTATCAAGAGGACAACACGATCGACACGGTCGTGCCGAAGAACTTCGACATCGAGGGCATCTACAGCGAGGTCGATGCCCAGCCGACGCCGTGGCTCGGCTTCACCGGCGGCGTGCGCTACGACCGCAACTCGGTGGTCGACACCCACGTCTCGCCGCGCGCCGCGCTGTTCCTCGCCAAGCCCGAGTCGTACGGGCTCAAGCTGCTCTACGCCCAGGGCTTCCGCAACCCGAGCGCGTACGAGAAGTTCTTCTACGACAACTCGAGCTTCATCATGCCGACCACGCTCAACGCCGAGACCATCACGAGCTACGAGGCGATCCTGTGGGCCAAGCCGATCCCCGGACTGTCGACCCGCGTGTCGGCGTTCTCGTGGGACGCGCGCGACATCGTCACCGCGGAGACCGTGCAGAACCCGATGGACCCGACGTCGGAGATCCAGCAGTTCCAGAACGCCGGCCGGCTGGTCAGCGAGGGCATCGAGGCCGAGGGCAGCTATCGCGACAGCTCGGGCTGGTACGGCTTCGCCGGCGGCGGCTACTCGCACGTCGGCGCCGCCGACAGCACGGCGTCGACCACGGTGGTCTACGGCGGCGTGCTCGACGCGCCCGCGGTGACGTGGGCCGGCGGGCTGTCGACGCCGAAGCTCGGCGGCCTCGCGCACGTCTCGACCGAGCTGGTCTACATCGGCCCGCGCGCGCCGCGCCCCGACGCCGACGGCAACCCGCTCCCGAACGCGCCGGCGTGGCTGGGCTGGAACGCGACGATCTACGCGCCCGACGTGCGCGGGTTCGACGTCACGCTCGGCGTGCGCAACATCCTCGGCACGCGCGACATGGTGCCGACGCCGCCCGACTACGATCGCACCAACATCACGCCCAACGTGGTCGTCCCGTTCGTGCCCGGCGAGGGCAGAGAGGTCTATGTCAAGGTCGGCTATCGCTACTAGCGCGCTCGCGCTCGTGCTCGCGATCGGCTCGGCGCGCGCGCAGCGGCCGAACCAGGGCGAGGACGAGAGCGCCGCGCTGGTCGGGACGGGCCGCGCCGCGCTGCGCGACGGCAAGCTCGACGACGCCGCGCGCGCGCTCGATCAGGCGATCGCGCTCAACCCGCGCCGCGTCGAGGCCTACGTGCTGCGCGCCGCGGTCTACGCCGCGCGCAAGCAGTACGCCGGCGGGATCGCGGTGATGCGCCGCGCCCAGGCGCTCGCCCCCGACGATCCCGAGGTGCTGACCGCGCTCGGCGAGCAGCTCGTGCTGTCGGGCGACGCGGGCGACGGCATCCCGCTGCTCCAGCAGGTGGTCGCGAAGGAGCCGGCGCGCTACGACGCGCAGCTGCTGCTCGGCCATCACTGGCACGATCAGGGCAGGTGGCCCGAGGCGATCGCCGCGCTCGAGGCGTACTTCGCGCACCGCCCGGCCGAGCTCGCCCGCGAGGACGCGCGCCACGAGATCGCGCTCGCCGATTCGTACCTGCGCTTCCGCGAGCCGAACAAGGCGCTGCCGCTGTTCCGCGCCGCGGCGAAGGCGAGCCGCAGCGACCTGCGCGCGCGGATCGGCGTGGCATGGGCGACCGCGGCGATCGACTGCCGCGAGGCGCGCCCGCTGCTGCGCGAGCTCGAGCCGATCGCCGAGGACCATCCCGAGGTGTGGCTGGTCGACGGCCGGTGCGCGCTCGCGCTCGGCGACACCGGCGGCGCGCTCGCGCTCGGCCGGCGCTACCTCGACCGCGATCCCGGCGGCGCAGCCGGCCACGCGCTGGTCGGCGAGGCCGAGGCCGCGCGCGGCGACCTCGCCGATGCCCGCAAGGAGCTCGACGCGGCCCGCACGATCGAGCCGGCGCGCCGGCGCTGGACGGTGCGGCTGGCCTACGTGCTGCGCCGCAGCGGTCATCCCGCCGACGCGGCCACGGCGCTCGACCAGCTCGGGCCGCCGAGCGCGCCCGCGATCGATCCCGACTGGTGGGCCGAGCTCGGCGAGGCGCTGATCGCGAGCGGCGACGCCGCCGGCGCCGCGAAGAAGCTCGCGCCGATCGTCGGCGATCTGCCCGACGACGGTGCGATCCGGGTCGTGCTCGGCAGTGCGCAGCTCGCCGCCGGCCAGGCCGAGCCCGCGGCGCGCACGCTCGACGAGGCCGAGACGCTCGCGCCGTCGCCGCGCGGCAAGCGGCTGCTCGGCGAGGCGCTGTGTGCGGTCGCGGCCGGCAAGCTGTCGGCCGGTGACGCGGCCGGCGCCGAGCCGCTGCTCCAGCGCGCCAGCGAGCTCGACGCCACGCCGATCGCGCTGCGCGACCTCGGGATCGCGCAGATCCAGCTGGGCAAGGCGCAGGACGCGATCGCGGTGCTCGATCGCGCGAGCAAGCTCGATCCCGCGCCGATCGTGCTGATGCTCGACGCGCGCGCCTACGCGCTCGCCGGCAACATCACGATCGCGCGGCCGCTGTACGAGCGCGCGCTCGACGGCGAGAAGGACAACCCGGTCGAGATCGCGCTCGACTGGGCGGCGACCGAGCTCGCGATCGGCGATCCGGCGATCGCGGTGGCGGCGCTCGAGAAGACCGCGGCGGCCGCGCGCGGCGGTCCGCTCGCCGCGCGCCACAAGACCGCGCTCGCCGACGCGCGCCACGCCGCCGGGCTCGCCCAGCTGCGCGCCGGCAACGCGGGCAAGGCGGTCGAGCTGTTGCGCGCCGCGCTCGCCACCGAGCCCACGCTCGCCACGCGCTGCGATCTCGCGGTCGCCGAGGTCGCCGCCAACGACGGCGCCGCCGCGCTCGCGTCGCTGCGCGCGATCAGCGGCCAGAGCTGTCCGTTCCCGCCGCCGGCCGACACCCAGGCCGCGCCGATCCTCGCGGCGTTCACCGAGGGGCTGTCGGCCAGGCGCGCCGGCAAGGCGCTCGAGCGGCTGACCGCGCTCGGCGGCAAGGCGACCGGCCCGGCGGCGGCGCTGCTCGGCACCGCGATCCGCGTGGTCGCGCTCAACGCCGCGCAGGAGGCGTATCGCGCCGGCGAGCTCGGCGCGGCGCGCAGGTACCTCGCGACCGCGAAGGCGGCCAACGCGCGGGTCGGCGCCGACGAGATCGCGCAGGACCTCGCGGTGCTCGATCTCGCCGCCGGCAACGTCGACGCCGCGATCGCGCAGCTCGACCGGCTCGCCGCCAAGGTGCCCGAGGCGCTGGTCAACCTCGGCATCGCGTACGAGCGCAAGGGCGATCAGGCGCGTGCGCTCGACGCGTGGCGGCGCGCGCGCAAGCTCGGCGTTCGCTTCGCACCGCTCGCCGAGTGGATCGAGTCGAAGGAGCGGATCTATGGAGACGCGCCGTGAGGTGGGCGATCGTCGCGCTCGCCCTGGCCGCGGCCACCGCGCACGCCGATCCGTTCACGGTCGGGCTGTACGCGCCGAGCGCGCCGTTTCCGTCGACCTCCGCGCGGGTCGAGCTCGCGTCGCGGCTCGGCGAGCAGGTCGGCAAGGCGCTCGGCGGCAGCGGGACCGGCAAGGTGTTCGCGCGCGCGAGCGACTTCGCCGCCGCGGTCAAGCGCGGCGAGCTCGCGGTCGCGCTGGTCGACGCCAGCTACCTCGCGGCGGTCGGCGGCGGCTACACCGTGATCGCGGCGGGCGTGCGCGACGACGCGACCGCGCACGGCTGGCAGCTGGTCGCGCGCGGCGGCGGCAAGCTCGGCGCGCTGCGCGGCAAGAAGCTGCTCGTGCCCGGCGTCGGCGGGCGCGAGACCGAGTTCGTGCTCGACGTCCTGCTCGGCGGCGAGGTCGCGCGCGACTACTTCGCGCGGATCGAGCCGGCGCCGGATACCGCGTCGGTGCTCGCGGCGCTCGCGATCGGCAAGGCCGACGCCGCGGTCGTGCCGACCGGCGTCGAGCTGCCGGCCGGCGTGCAGGTCGTGGTCGCGCTGCCCGCGCTCGAGGGGCCGGTGCTGGTCGCGTACGGCCCGCTGTCCGCCGCGCAGCGTGCGGCGCTGGCCGCGGCGGCGCCCGGCTTCCGCGGCGACGCGACGATCACCGGGTTTCGCGCGAGCGATGCCGAGCCGATCCACGCGATCGCGCGCCGGTTCGCACCGCCGGTCAAGCGCGGTCCGCTCGCGGTGCCCGCGATCCGCTTGCTCGTCGGCGATCTCGTCGAGGGCCGCACGTTCGCGATCGAGCGCACCCCGGCGAGCGTGTTCGCGGTGGCTCCGGACCACCACTGACACGCACCTGTCGCACAGTACGCGACGCCTGGCCAGCGCGTGCTGGCTTACCGACCGCGGGGGCGCGGCGGCGCGATCATGGACGGATGAGGACACTGCTACTCGTGCTGGTCGTGACCGGATGCGCCCCGGAGTTCCTGAGCGTTTCCGAGCAGGACTGGCACACCGTTCCGCAAGCGCAGCGCGACGCGATCGATCGCGCGCACCAGGCCGAGGTCGCGCAGACCCAGGCCGAGCTCCGGGCCGCGGTCGCCGGCGTCGCCGAGGCGCGCCGCGGCATCGTCATTCATCCGACCACCCGGCCGGTCGCCGCGGCTCCGGGCGACGACTGGGCCGACGCGATCGCCGCCGACGAGCGCCAGAAGGCGGCGGCGCGGCTCCAGATCGATACGGCGCAGGCCGATTGGCAGCGCGCGCGCCTGGCATGGCAGACCGCGCGGGTCGAGCTGTTCAGCTCGCAGCTCGACGTGCTGCGCGCCCAGTACGAGGTCGATCGCGCGCGCGCGGTCGATCGCAACATGCTCGGCGACGACACCTACGACGGCGCGCCGCTGCGCGGCCAGCTCGCGCGCATCGAGAAGCGCTGGATCGCGGCGCAGAACGCCGCCGACACGCTGCACGACGACATCGCGCGTGCGACCGCGCGGCTGGCGAGCGCCAAGGACGGCTACGCCGAGCTGGTGCGCCGCGGCCCGACCGCGCCGGGCGCCGACACCGCGATGCGGCTGTCGAGCTGGGACCCGAGCGTGCGGCCGCACGGCGTGCTCGCCACGCGCTGGCGCGCGTCCGCGGCCGAGCCGACGCACTACCTGGTGAAGCCGGCGGTGCTCAGGATCGGCCTGCGACGGTGACGCCGGCGCCATCCGGGCTCGCGTAGGGCCCGCGAGCTTCGCGTCGTGCGGTGACGCCTGGCGCTCGGCCTCGGCCGGATCGATCGGCTCGGGGTTGCCGACCGATGTTCGGCGGGTAGTTCGCAGATGTGTAGGATGGGTCGCGCAGATGGCGTTTCGCGACAACGAGGTTTCGCGCGTCGGCGAGGTGCGCGCGCGCGCGCAAGCAGGTGATCTCGCGGCGATGGTCGACGCCGCGGCCGCGCTCTGGCTCGAGCCGCCGGAGCGACCCGACCAGCCGGACTCCGCCGCCGCCGAGGTCTGGGACGCGATCGTGGCGGCGCGCGCCGTCCCGCGTGCGGTGGAGGCCGGTCGGATGCACGTGCTGGCGGGCCGCAAGCTGCGGCCGCACGCGTTCGTCGACCTCGTCGAGCACGTCGACGACGCCGAGCACCTGCTCGCGCTCGCGACCGCGGTGCTCGACGCCCGCTGGGACGCGCATCCGTACCTCGCCGCGGTGTTCCTGCGCATGATCGAGGCGGGCCTCGAGGATCCGCTGTGGGCGTTCATCCGCGCGCACCACGATCGGCTCGCCGCCGCGACGCCGAGCTGGATCGTGGTCGGCTACGTGCTCACGACCTCGCGCATCGGCAAGCGCGAGGACATCGCGCGCTGGTTCGAGCGCTGGGAGGCGCGCGACGGCGTGCCGAGCTGGCTCATCCAGACGTATGCCGCGGCGCGCGCCCAGATCGGCGCGACCTTGCCGGCGCTGGCCGAGCTGGCGCGGCTCGCGCGAGCACGCTGCGTGCCCGACGCGACCTCGACCCTGTTCGCGACGCTCGTCATGATCGATCTCGCGGCGCGCGATCGCCACGACGAGCTCGCGGCCGGGATGCCCGAGCTGCGCGCGATGCTCGACGCCGGTGCCCGGCGCTCGCTGCTCGACCATCCGCTCGTCCGCTGGGCCAACGCGGTCAAGCATCGCGCGCCGATCGATCAGGCCGATCTGACGTACGTGCCGGTCGACCGCCGGCCGAGCGTCACCATGGCGATCGCCGGCGCCCGGGGCGAGCACGCGCGGCCGCCGAACTGGCGGGTCGGGCTGGTGGCGCGAGAGCTCGAACCGATGGTGACCGCTGCGCGCGAGATCCTGCCGCTGTTCGTCGCGATGCTCGAGGTGCCGCGCGGCGACCCGAAGGCGGTCGAGCTGTTCGAGCAGATGACGCGCGCGCGGCCCGCGCGGCTGCGCGCGGTCGTCCCCGCGTGGAACCGGCTGGTCAAGCAGCGCATCCCGCTGGTCACGCGGCTCCGGCTGATGTGGGGCTGACGATGTTCCGCGAGAACGAGATCACGCGGGTCGGCGAGGTGCTGCAGCACAAGCAAGCCGGCGATCTCGCCGCGATGGTCGACGCCGCCGCGGCGCTGTGGCTCGAGCAGCCCGAGCACCCCGAGCTTCCCGACTCGGCCGCCGCCGAGGTGTGGAAGGCGATCGTGGATGCGGGCGCCGTAGCGCGCGCGGTCGACGCCGGCCGCAGGCACGTGCTGGAGGGCCGCCGGCTGCGCCCGCACGCGTTCGTCGATGTCGTCGAGGCGATCGACGATGTCGGACGGCTGCTCGAGCTCGCGACCGCGGTGCTCGACGCCGGCTGGGACCCGCACCCGTACCTCGCCGCGGTGTTCCTGACCCTGATCGAGATCGACCGAGGGAACGCGCTGTCGGCGTTCATCCGCGAGCACCGCGATCGCCTGAGCGCCAGGACGTCGAGCTGGGTCGTCGTCGGCTACGTGTTCGTCACGTCGAATGTCGGCAGGCCCGAGGACGTCGGGCGCTGGTTCGAGCGCTGGGAGGCGCGCGCCGGCGTGCCGAGCTGGCTGATGGAGGCCTACGCGGCGGCGACCTGGCGCCGCATGCCCTACCGCGCGCTCCCCGACCTCGCGCACGTCGTCCGCCAGCGCTGCGTCCCCGACGCGACCACCACGCTGTTCGCCACGCTGGTCGCGCTCGATCTCGCCGCGCGCGACCGCCACGACGAGCTGATCGCGGCGATGCCCGAGCTGGTCGCCCGGTTCGAGGCCTACGGCCGGATGGGCTGGCTGTATCACCCGATGGTGATGTGGGCCAACGCGGTCAAGCACCGCACGCCGATCACGCTCGACGACTTCGGGTTCGTCCTGGTCGATCGGGCCGCGTCCTGGCAGCCGAGGTACGAGCGCCGGCCGAGCGTCGAGGAGCGAGCCCCGAGCTGGCGCGTGACGCGGCTGCCGCGCGAGCTGCTCGGCTTCATCCTCACCGCGCGCGAGATCCTGCCGGTGTTCGCCGCGATGATCGGGGTGCCGCGCGGTCATCCCGCGGCGTTCGAGCTGGCCGATCGGATGCGGGGCCTGTGGCTCGAGCGCCTGCCGTTCCTCGTCCCGGCGTGGCACCGCCTGGTCGCGCAGCGCATCGGCTGATGTAAGGTCGGCGCGTGACCTTCGAGACCACGTATCCGGATCACGTCCAGCACGTGCAGCGCGCGACCGAGGCCGCGCTCGCCGCGCACAAGCTCGAGGCCCTGGTGGTGTGCAGCGGCGCGCCGCAGGTGAAGAACCGGTTCGACGATCAGTCGTGGCCGCTGTCGCCGACCCCGACGTTCACCCACTGGTGCCCGCTCGCCGAGCCCGATGCCTACCTGATCGTGCGCGCGGGGCGGCGGCCCACCCTGGTGCGCACGGTGGTCGACGACTTCTGGGAGGCCGCGGCACCGCCCGAGGCCGATCACTTCTGGGACGCGTTCGACGTGGTCACGGTCGAGCCGGGTCACGCCGGTGACGTCCTGCCGGGCGGGCACGTCGCGGTGATCACGCGCGACGTCGGCGCGGCGCCGCCGGGCGAGGTCAATCCGCCGGCGCTGGTCGCCGCGCTCGACGCGATCCGCACGCGCAAGACGCCGTACGAGGTCGCGTGCCTGGCCGAGGCCGAGCGCCGCGCGGTGCGCGGCCATCGCGAGACCGCGGCGCGGTTCGCCGCCGGCCCGGTGAGCGAGCTCGAGCTCCACCTCGCCTACCTCGCGGCGTCCGAGCAGGACGATCCGACCACGCCGTACAAGAACATCGTCGCGCTCGGCGCGCATGCGGCGGTGCTGCACTACGTCGCGTACCAGCGCGAGCGCGTCGCAGGCGACACCTCGCTGCTGGTCGACGCTGGCGCGCGCTGCCTCGGCTACGGCAGCGACATCACGCGGAGCTACGTGCGCGGCACCGGCGCGGCCGCCAGGCGGTTCGGCGATCTGCTCGCGCGCATGGAGCGGCTGCAGCAGGACGTGTGCGCGCGGATCCGTCCGGGCATGGCCTACGAGGCGCTGCACGACCAGTCGCATCAGCTGCTCGCCGACGTGCTGCGCGACCTCGGGATCGCGAAGGCGAGCGCCGCCGAGCTGGTCGACCGCGGCATCACGCGGGCGCTGTTCCCGCACGGCCTGGGCCACTCGCTCGGCGTGGTGGTCCACGACGTGGGCATGAAGCCCCGGCCGCCCCGCGCCGAAAATCGCTTCCTGCGGAATACCTCGACCATCGAGGTCGGTCAGGTGTTCACGATCGAACCGGGCATCTACCTCATCGACGCGCTGCTGGCGCCGCTGCGCCAGGACGATCGCGCGCGCCTCGTCGACTGGGGCGCGATCGACGCGCTGCGCGCGTTCGGCGGGATCCGCATCGAGGACGACGTGCTCGTCGAGGCGACCGGCGTGCGCAACTTGACGCGCGAGGCGTTTGCCGCGTGAGCCGCATCGCCGTATGTTCGCCGCGCATGCGTGGACTCGCCGTGATCTCGCTCGTCGTGGCGATCGGCTGCCAGAAGGCGGACGATCATAAGGCGCCGGTCACCACCGAGACCGGCTCGGGCTCGGGCTCCGGTTCGGGAAGCGGTGTGATGGTGGTGCGGCCCAAGCCGGTGCAAGTGAGCCCGCCGGTCGATCTCAAGACCCCGCCGGCCGACGCGACCAAGACCGCGAGCGGGCTGGTCTACAAGAAGCTGGTCGCGAACCCGTCGGGCGACACGCCCAGGCGCAACGACATCGTGATGGTCAACTACACCGGGTGGAACGTCTCGACTGGCGAGACGTTCTACTCGAACGAGCCGCACGGCGAGCCGATGCCGCTCAACCTCGCGAACGCGGCGCCGGGGTTCGTCGAGGCGATGCAGCTGCTGCACAAGGGCGAGACCGCCGCGCTGTGGATGCCGGCCGCGATCGGCTACAAGGGCAAGCCGCCGGGCACGCCCGAGGCGCGGGTCTACGAGGTCGAGGTGGTCGACATCAAGCGCGCGCCGGAGACGCCGCCGGATCTCGCCAAGCCGCCCGACGCCGCGCAGACCACCAGGTCCGGCATCAAGTACGAGGTCGTGAGGCCCGGCACCGGCAAGGACAAGGCGCGCTCGTTCGACTATCCGACGGCGAGCTTCACCGGCTGGGACAGCGACGGCAAGATGTTCGACACCACCGAGATGGGCCGCAAGAAGCCGACCCGCTCGCGGCTCGACAAGCTCGCGCAGCCGTTCATCGACGTCGCGGAGAACATGGTCGAGGGCGAGCGCGTGCGGTTCTGGGTCCCGAGCGACAAGATGACGATCGCCGGCAAGGCCGAGCCCGGGCTGCCGGCCGGGACGCTGTGCTACGAGCTCGAGCTGCAGAAGCTCGAGCCCGGCGCCGAGACCCCGCCCGACGTCAAGGCGCCGCCGGCCGACGCGAAGAAGACCGCGAAGGGCGTGTTCTACAAGGTGCTCAAGGCCGGCCCGGGCGGGCCGCATCCCAAGCCGACCGACAGCGTCAAGGTGAACTACTCGGGCTGGACGACCGACGGCAAGATGTTCGATTCGTCACTCGAGCGCGGCCAGCCCGCCGAGTTCGGCCTGTCCGCCGTGATCCCGGGCTGGACCGACGGCATCCCGCAGATGTCGGTCGGCGACACCTACCGGTTCTGGATCCCGGACGAGCTGGCCTACAAGGGCAAGCCCGGCCGGCCGCAGGGCATGCTGGTGTTCGATGTCGAGCTGCTCGAGATCAAGAGCACGCCCGCAGGCATGCCGCCGCCACCGCATGGCCATCCGGGGATGGAGCCGCATCCCGGCATGGCGCCGCCGCACCCGTGACCGCCGAGGCGGTGGCCGCGGCGTGGGGCTGGCGCGTCGATCGGATCGCGCCGCATCCCGGTGGCCTGATCAACGCGACGTTCGTGGTGCGCGACGACGCGGGCGAGCCGATCGCGGCGCTGCAGCGCCTGCACCCGGTGTTCGGCCCGCCGGTCAACTACGACATCGAGGCGGTGACCTCGCACCTCGCGGCGTCCGGGCTCGAGACGCCGCGCCTGCTCCGCACGCGCGACGATCGGGCCTGGGTCGAGGCCGACGACGGCGTGTGGCGCGCGCTGAGCTGGGTGCCGGGCCAGACCGTGCACGCGGTGCCGGATCCGGCGTGGGCCGAGAGCGCCGGCGAGCTGGTCGGGCGGTTTCATCGCGCGGTCGCCGAGCTCGCGTACGAGTACCGCTTCGTGCGCGCCGGCGTGCACGACACCGCGGCGCACCTCGGCAGGCTGCGCGATCGCGAGCGCGCCGGCGGCGATGCCGAGGCGGTGGCGCTCGCGCGCGAGATCCTCGCGGCAGCCGACGTCTTGCCCGCGCTGCCCGGCGTGCCGCGCCGCCACGTCCACGGCGACCTCAAGATCTCGAACGTGATCTTCCGCGGCAACCGCGCGGTCGCGCTGATCGATCTCGACACGTTCGGCCGCGGCACGCTCGCGTACGAGCTCGGCGACGCGATGCGGTCGTGGTGCAATCCGCGCGGCGAGGACGCCGCCGCGGCGCACTTCGACCTCGCGATCTTCGCGGCCGCGATCGCCGGGTTTCGCGCGGTCGCCGATCCGATCGTGTCGCGCGACGAGCGCATCGCGATCGTGCTCGGGCTCGAGACCGTGTGCGTCGAGCTCGCCGCGCGGTTCGCGGTCGACGTGTTCGACGACCGCTACTTCGGCTGGGACGCGGCGCGGTTTCCGTCGCGGCGCGCTCACAACCTGGTGCGCGCGCGCGGCCAGCTCGCGCTCGGCCTCGCGGTGCGCGCCGCGCGCGACGAGGCGATCGCGATCGCGGTCCGCTAGCCTAGCGGCCCCACAGCTCGACCTTGGCCTTGCCGTCGCCGGGGAAGTTGTTGAACACGAAGTCGACGCGGCGAATGATCCGCGCGCCACCGGGCAGCGGGATCTCGCGGGTCGTGCTGTCGGGGCCGAACTCGAGCCGCGTGCCGGGCCGGAACTGCTGGCCGTCGCCGAACGTGATCACGACGTCGTCCATCTGCACCGGCGCGTTCTCGACGACCAGCATGATCGAGGTGAAGCGACCATCGCCGCGCAGCCCGGCGATCGCCTCGTGGACCTCGCGCCCGCCGCCGTGCACCCAGCGCTCGCCGAGATAGCTATAGCCGTTGCGCATCGCGTGTCCCTCGGCGGGTGCTGCCACGCAACCGGTGCCCACGGCACCCAGTGCCAGAACTGCTGCCACGAACAGATACGTTAAGCTCCGCATGCTGACTCGACCTCCGCGCGCCAGGATAGGTTAAAGCTCGCTTCACGATCGACACGCGGATGCGGTTTAATCGCGAGATGCGTGCGTGCCACGGCGTCATCGCGGTGCTTTTCGCCTCGAACGCTCACGCGGTCGCGCCGCGCTCGGGACCGCGCGTCGCGGCCGACACGCTCACCGCGCTGCCCGCGGCCGGCGTCGCGCAGCCGCTGCGGCTCGAGCCGACGCTGCGCTGGGATCAGGCGTCGCCGCCGCCGGGCTGGACGACGTTCGTCGCGGCGGCCGGCGGCACGTGGCACGCCGCGTGGGACGCGGCGACCGGCGTGCCGTCGCGGATCTGGGGCACGGGGATCGCGGTGCCCGGATCGATCGCGAGCCCGGCGATCGCCGAGGCGTTCGCGCGCGCGATGCTCGCCGCGCACGTCGCGCTGCTCGCGCCGGGCGCAGCCCCTTCCGACTTCACGATGGTGTCGGACGTCTACGACGGCGATATCCGCGCGATCGGCTTTGTGCAGCATGCCGGCGGGCTTGCCGTGGTCGGCGGTCAGGTCAGCTTCCAGTTCAAGCGCGACCGGCTGTTCGTGATCGGCTCGCAGGCCCTGCCGGACGTCCCCGCGATCGCCGCGGGCCGCGCGCGCGCCGTGGTCTCGGCCCGCGCGCTGCCGCTGCTCCGCGCCGCGGTCGCGCTGCCCGACGCGCCGGTGACCTCGCTCGGCGACGACGTCATCCTGCCGCTGGTCGGCGACGCGGCGGTGCTCGGCTATCGCCGGGTCGCGCCGATGCAGATCGACGGCGGCGCGCAAGGGCGCTACCTCGCGTACGCCGACGCGACCACCGGCGCGATCATCGCGATCCACCAGGTCAACGAGTACGTCTCGAGCGGCACGCTCGACTACCACACGCCGGATCGCTATCCCGGGCGCGGCTACCTCGATCATCCCGCGCCGCGCGCGTACATCACGATCGCCGGCGCGCAGCAGACGACATCGCAGGCCGGCGGCGTGACCTGGCCGACCGACGGCTCGGCCTCGATCATCCCGGGCGTGACCGGCGACCTCGTCACCGTGGTCAACCAGGACATGATGGAGGTCGCGACCGCGAACCTGTCGGTGGCGCCGGGCGGCACGGCGCTGTGGGACGCGTCGAGCGTGGTCGAGGACGACGCGCAGCTCGACGCGTACATCGACACCAACCTCGTGAAGGAGTTCGTGCGCGACAACATCGATCCGGCGATGCCGACGCTCGACGATCAGATGACGGTGAACGTCAACCTCGCGATGACCTGCAACGCGTTCTTCGACGGCTCGGCGCTCAACTTCTTCGAGGCCTCGCCCGCCGGGACGTGCAGCACGCGGGACGGCACGTGCTGCGACAACACCGCGCGGGTCCAGGACGTCAACTTCCACGAGTACGGCCACCGCGTGCACACCGCCGAGATCATTCCCGGGGTGGGCGCGTTCGACGGCGCGATGAGCGAGGGCGCCGCCGACACGCTCGCGGTCACGATCACCAACGACTCCGGCATGGGCCGCGGCTTCTTCTACAGCGACGAGCCGCTGCGCGAGCTCGACCCGCCGGGCCGCGAGTGGATGTGGCCGATCGACGTGCAGCCCGACATCCACCACACCGGCTTGATCTACGGCGGCACGATGTGGGACCTCAAGACCACGCTGTTCGACGAATACGGCGAGGCCCAGGGGCTGGTCGTGTTCGAGAAGATCTACGTCGGCACGCTGCGCCGCTCGACCGACATCCCGACCAGCCTGATCGAGGCGCTCGCCAGCGACGACGACGACGGCAACCTCGCCAACGGCACGCCGCACGAGTGCGAGATCCGCAACGCGTACGGCCGGCACGGCCTGCGCACCGCGCTCGGCGGGGTCGAGGCGCCCGGCGCGCTCGCCGATACCGCCGCCGCGATCGGCGTGGTGATCGAGGTGACCGGGCTGTCGGCGTGCAGCGGCGACACCACGACGTCGAGCGCGACGCTCGCCTGGCGCCCGCCGTTCACCGGCGTGCCGAGCGCCGGCTCGGTCGACGCCTCGGCCGCCGGCGCGAACCGATGGTTCGCCGACCTGCCGCTGGCGCCGCAGCAGTCGGTGTACTACCAGGCGAGCGTCGCGTTCGCCGACGGCTCGTCGCTCGACCTGCCCGACAACATCGCCGACCCGTGGTACCAGCTCTACGACGGGCCGACCGTCGCGCTGTACTGCACCGACTTCGAGACCGATCCGTTCGCGGCCGGCTGGACCACCGGCACGCTCGATGGCTCGCCGTCGCCGTGGGCGTGGGCGATGCCGGGCGGCGGCGCGACCGATCCGCACGCCGCGTACTCCGGCGCATACGCGCTGATCCAGGCGCCGGGCGGCGACTATCCGCCGTCGCAGACGTCGTGGGTCAAGTCGCCGGAGATCGACGTCGGCAAGTACAGCGACGTGCGCGTGCAGTACCGGCGCTGGCTCGCGGTGCAGGACGGCGCGTTCGATCAGGCGCGCGTCACCGCGAACGATACCAAGGCGTGGCAGAACGCGACCGCGCCGAACGCCGGCGACGCCGCGCAGTACAGCCACGTCGACAAGGAGTGGCGGTTCCACGACGTGCCGCTGTCGGGCTACTTCATCGGGCGCACGCTGCAGGTCGGCTGGGACCTCACGTCCGATGCCGGGCTCCAGCTCGGCGGCTGGGCGCTCGACGACGTGTGCATCGTCGCCAACCCGTTCTCGATCTGCGGCGACGGGGTCAAGACCGCGACCGAGCAGTGCGACAACGGCTCGGCCAACGCCGACGCCCCCGATGCCTGCCGCAGCGACTGCCGGCTGCCGATCTGCGGCGACCACATCGTCGACACCGGCGAGCAGTGCGACGACGGCCCCTCGGGCTCGACGAGCTGCGGCGCGACCTGCACGCTGAACGCGCCGAGCTCGTCGGGCTGCTGCTCGAGCTCGGGTACGCCGGCCTCGCTCGTGCTCGCGCTCGCGACGTTCGGGCTGGTGCGGCGGCGTCGTCGGCGCTAGCGATCCAGATCCGACGGATCGATCCAGCCGTCGCCGTTGCGATCGAGCGGGCGCAGCCGCTGCGCCGCGCCGGGCGGCATCTCCGACGGATCGACCACGCCGTCGCGGTTGGTGTCGTAGCGCCGCATCACGCCGTTCAAGCGGCGCGCCTCGCGCATCTCGCGGCGCTGCTGCCGCGCCATCTGGCGGGTCAGCCGGCGCAGCGCGCGGATCGCGGCGCGGCGCTCGTTGGGCTCGAGCCGCCCATCACGATTGCGGTCGAACCGCGCGAGCAGCGCGGCGCGCAGCGGACCGACCGGCCGGCCCGGCGCGGCGATCGGCCGCGGCGCCATCGGCGCGGCGACCGGCGGCGGGCCGGGGTAGGGGACGGCGTACGGATCGGCGGGCTGCGCCGATGCCACCCCGGCCAGCCCGAGGATCGCGATCAAGCTGAATGCGACGGACTTCATGTCCGTCCAGACCCATCCACGACCGGAAGGTTAAGGACACGGGTCGGTGAGCCCGCCCACATCCGGAACGGTCGGGACGCCGTCGCGCAGGAAGCTCTCGAGGAAGCAGCCGTACTGGTGCTTCACGCTGTCGAGCTGTCGGTAGATGTAGTGCGGGTCGATGATGCCATCGCCCATGAACTGCACGACCACCCGGGTCTTGCCGTCCTGGTTGGCCTCGACCGGGTACGGCACGAGGCCGGCGAGCTGCTCGAGCGCGAGCGCGGTCTGCATGGTCGGCCAGATCGCCGGCGTGGCCTCCTGGTTGCCGTACGACAGCGCGGCGGCGTCGTAGACGTCGGTCGGGAAGTACGAGTCGCCCATCCCGACCGGCTCGTAGACGTGATGCACCGGCATGCCGGGCAAGGGTCGCCGGCCGAGCCGGTTCATGTAGACGATCGGCTCGGCGATCTCCCACGCGAGCGCGATGCCGTTCATCGCGGGGTGCATGAACACCAGGTTCGAGTCGTCGATGCCGAGCGCGGCGGCGAGCAGCGAGCGCGCGCCCGGCACGATCGTCGACTCGAGGATCATGTAGTTCCAGAACCCGCCGGCGCCCGTCGGCACGAGCGCGCCGAACCGCGGCTCGACCGCGCCGACCATGTTGGTGTACATGCCGCCCATCGACTGGCCGCCCGCGACCAGCTTCTGCGGATCGAAGAAGTGGTTGCCGCCCGGGTCGGGCGTCGAGATCCCGGTGCAGTCGGCGACCAGGCTCTGCGGGATCTGGAGCGCGAGCAGCGCGTCGGTCAGCAGGCGCTGCTCGAACACGCCCTGCTGGAACGTCTGGGGGAACGCGGCGAGGTTGTTGATGTTGAGGTACTCGTAGTCGCTCGCGCCGGGCAGGCGCTCGGGGTTGAGCGGCAGCGCGCTCGACGCGGCCGCGATGTGATGGAGCGCGACCACGTAGCCCGGGCCCTCGCCGGGGATCGGCATGTCGGCCGAGGTCGGCGACGGACCGAGATCGACCAGCCCGCTCGAGACCCCGCCCGAGCCGTGGAAGAATTGATAGAGCGGCCAGCCGGACGCGGGCATCGCCTCCTTGGGCAGCGTGATGACCAGCGGGATCGTCATCGAGCCCTGCTGCATCGGCACGTCGTTGCCGTCGAGCACGAACAGCCCGCCGGTGTCGAACGGCTGCGTGCCGGTCTGGAACTGCGGCATCGCGATCTGGCCGTCGAGCCGGCAGAACCCGTCGTAGGTCGCGCCGCCATCGAGCACGAGGTTCGTGATCGCCGGATGGAACGCCGCGCGGATCGCCTCGCTGCGCGCCCGGGTGCGCGCGATCTCGTCGCCCGTGGTGAACACGGTCGCGGCGAGCACGTCGGACCTGGCGAGCCCGATCATCGGCAGCGCCGGCCACAGATCGTCGAACACCGCGTCGCCGAGGCCGCTCGGCGCGGCGAACCCGGGCGCGAAGTCGCGCGCGAGCACGTAGGCGTACTCGGTGTCGGGCCGCAGCACGATGCCCGGGCGCGGCGCGATCGCGACGAGGTCGCTCGGCACGTAGATGTCGGTCGGCAGCGAGTCCGCGACCACCGGATACGCCGTGCCGAGCTCGGGCGACGCGGGATCGATGTCGACGAGGTACGCCGGCCCGCCGGTCATGACCTGGTCGAGCGTGTAGCTCGGGAGCTCGGCGGTGAACCGGAAGTACGCGACCGACATCGTCGGCCAGCCGCGGCGTTCGGGCACGACCGAGAGCAGATTTGCGAGCAGCGGGCCGTTGCGCGGGTTGGGGTAGCTCGACACGTCGGGCGCGCCGCCATCATCGAGCCGCAGGTCCGACGGCCACGGGTAATCGAAGAACGCGCCGGGCTGCGCGGTCTTGCCGAGCTCGAAGTAGACCGTCTTGCTGGCGCCGCCGCCGCACGCGACGAGCGCGACGAGCGCGACTGCTGGTTTCATCATCCGGAAATGGTGGAGCGCGTGCGCGAGCGCGGCCGCTCGGCGATCCGCGCGCGCACGAGATCGAGCAGCGCGGCTGGCAGGTGGCTATCGTCGGGGACGAACCGCACGGCGGCCTCGGCGAGCAGCACGCGGTCGCGCTCGGTGACCGCGCCGATCAGGAACAGCTGGCTGCGGAACCCGGTCTCGAGCCCGCGCACGTACATGCACAGCTCGAGCGCGTTCATCACGCCCTTGAGCTGGGCGTCGACAAACACCAGGTCGGGCTGATCGCGGTTGAGCTTGTGCGCGGCGTCGGTGCCCTCGCTCGCGATCTCGACGATCGCCGCGGCGTGGGCGCGGCGCACCAGGCTCCACAGCCAGCGCGCGCGGGTCGCGTCGTCCTCGACGATCAGCACGCGCACCGGGTTGGTGCCGCCCCGCGCGCGCTCGATGATCGCGTCGAGCTGCGCGAGCACGTCCTGGACCGAGCGCGGGCGATGCGGCGCGTGCTTGGCGAGCAGCGACTCGACCAGATCCGACAGCTCGCCGGGCAGCTCGGGGCGCAGGTCGCCCAGCCGCGGCGGCGCCGCGGTGGCGTGGCCGTGCAGCTCGACGTGCGAGTCGGGATCGGCGAACGGCGGCTGGCCGCACGCCAGCTCGATCGCGAGGCAGCCCAGGCCGTAGACGTCGATCGCCTCGGCCGCGAGCGGATCGCTCGCCGCGACATCGCCGCGCACGACCTCGGGCGCGAGGATCTGGCCGTGCGGCCCGAACGCCGGCACCTGCGACAGCGATAGCCGGCCGAGCACGACGCGATCGTCGGGGCGGACCAGCCGGCCGGGCTGGGCGGGGCCGGCCGGGCAGACCAGCACGGTCGCGCCGGAGATCTCGCCGACCGCGATCCCGGCCTCGTGCGCGCGCGAGACCGCCGCGACCAGCGTGCGGAGCCGCGACAGGTAGATCTCGGGCGCGAGCCGCGCCGACAGCTCGTCGCGCAGCATCCGGCCGAGCACGCGCTCGCCGATCGCGTACTCGACCCCGTTGTGGCTGCCCATGCCGTGGACCTGGACCGCGCACGAGTCGCGCACCGACGCGCAGCGCCGCGCCTCGGTGATGAGCGACGGCGTGCCGGGGTCGCGCCACGCCAGCTTCAGCGCGACCAGGCGATCGAGCATCATGTCGCGTGCCTCGAACACCACGCCGGTGTCGGTCCGCGCGATCTCGTCGCGCACCTGGTAGGTCGATGCCACGACCTCGCCGGGCGCCAGCGCGCGCGCCGGGCTGTCCCGAAAGCCGGCGGGGGCGTTGAACGAACCGGTCCGGGTCATGGCACGCGGCTATACCATCTCGCGGCCGGGGCTCGCCGACAATTCCTACCGCGGCTGGTAGGCCTTGCCGTCCCAGCGGTAGTGCGTGGTCTTCTCGTCGTGGTACTCGCCGTTGCCCCGCGGGTCCTCGTCGTGCCAGCGCCCCTCGACGTGGTCGCACACCAGGTCGAGGTCGGGCAGCGGGGAGCGGCGCGTGCCGATCGCGAGCGTGCACAGGTCGGCGTTGCGCGACTCGCCGTTGTCGTCCTTCGACGCGAACGTGAGGATCGGCACGAGCCCGGTGCGGGTCGCGCGGTACACGGTCGACTTCGACGACGAATCCGCGGTCATCGGGCCGGACGCGGTCTCGACCTCCGCGACGATCAGCGCGTCCTCGTCGACGGTGAGCCGCAGGGTCGACAGCTCGATCGCGCTCTCGGTGACGACGTCGACGTCGCTGGCCGTGGTGCGGCTGACCGGAAAGCTCTGGCGATCGAGCACGGACGGCGGCGACGGCCTCACCAGCGCGAGCTCGACCGTGCGGTCGCCGGTCGTCGCGTCGGCCGCGTGCTCGACCTGGCAGACCACGAGGTGGGGCTCGAGCGCGATCGCCGAGGTCGCGCGCACGACGTCGCCGTCCGGCGCGATCTTGCCGCCCCGCGCGCCGGGGAACATGAGCGGCACGCAGCGATCCGCGGCGAACGCGGGCGCGTCGAGCCCGCCGACCCGCACGATCGGCCGGCTCGGATGGCCGTGCGTGCCCGCGGGCAACGTGCCCCAGACCTCGAGCTCGCTGACGCACACCTCGCGCCACGTCGCCTTCGTCCCGGGCACGAGCTCGCTCACCACGAGCTTGAAGTCGCCGCCGTCGAGGTCGACCGGGATGTCCTGGAGGTCGCGGCGTTCGGGATCGAGCGTGATCTCGCGCATCCGCGACGTGCCCCGCCACAGCATCAGCTTGCGGATGCGCGGGTTCATCGTGAACAGATCGCCGCGCTTGTCCTTGACGGTGAACCCGGCGGTGATCCGGATCCGCGTGACGTGCGCGTCGCCCGGCACGCGCAGCGCGATCCACGCGCCGACCAGATCGCCGGTGCGCGAGTTCCACGCGGTGTCGAGCTTGCCGTCGACCAGGTGCTCGGGGAGGATCGACGCGTTCGCAACGGTCGACGACACCGCGATCGTGAGCGGCACCGCGGTCGCGAGGTTGACGTCGGCCGGGGCTTTGATCGACGGCGGATCGGCCGCGGCGGGCGCGACGGCGAGCACGACCAGCGCGAGGTAGCGCATCGCCTCACGGTAACGGCTCAGCCCCACGCCATCAAGGCCGCACCGCTCGCGACCAGCGCCGCCCCCGCGATCTGCATGCCGCGCGGGCGATCGCCGATCATCGCGGCCAGCCCGGTCGCGAACAGCACCGACGTGTTGCGCAGCGTGAGCACGAACCCGGTGCCGCCGCGCGCGAGCGCCTCGAGCAGGATCAGGAACGAGCCGCCGCAGATCACGCCCATCGCGATCACGCGGGGCAGCCGCACCCGCGCGTAGCTCGCGACGCCGCGCAGCCGCGCCGCGTTGATCGCGGAGGCCAGCGCGAGCGCGACGGCGAACACCGCGGACGGGCTACCGCCGGCGCCGAGCGCGGCCTTGTACGCCAGGTGATAGCCGGCGATCGCCGCCGCGCAGGCGAGGGCCCACGCGATCGCGTCGAGCCCGAGCTCGCGCCGGTCGCCGCCGCGCGCGCCGGCGAGCACGAGGCCGACCAGCACGATCGCGCTGCCGCCCGCCGCCACGCCGGTGATCGCCTCGCCGAACACGACCGCCGACAGCGGCCACACCGCGACGATCGCGCCGCCGCGCGACAGCGTGTAGACCGGCCCGAGCGGGCCGCGATCGAGCGCGCGCGCGAGCGCCGCGAAGTACATCCACTCGAACAGCCCGGCGGCGCACGCCCACAGCGCGCTCGCGCCGCTCGCGAACGGCAGGTCGCCGGCAAACGCCCAGCGCGCGGCCGCGACGCACGCGGCGAGCACGGTCGCGACCGACACCGCCGCGACCAGCCCGCGATCCTTGTCCGGCTCGGTGCGAAGCAGCGCGTTCCACAGCGCGTGCAGCAGCGCGGAGCAGAGGACGAGCGCGACGAGCAACGCGCGCGAAGCTTACTGGCAGACCCCGCCGCCGTCGAGCCCGGTGTGCGGGCAGTGCGTCGCCGGATCGGTCGATGCCGCGGTCGCGTGGTAGATCCGGCACGACAGCGTGTCGCCGCTCGTCACCATCGCGCTGTACGGCGGCAGCGGCGCGTACCCGGCGCAGTCGGTCGCGCACGTGGCGGCCGACGGATACTGCGTCGGGCACTCGGCGACGACCAGCGAGCAGAACCCGTCGCACGGCATGCCGCACACGCCGCCACCGCTCGGGCCGGCATGGATGCAGTGGGTGTTGGGATCGGTGACCGCGTTCATCGCGTGATAGATCCGGCAGCCCAGCGTGTCGCCGCTGGTGTCGGCGGCGGTGCCCATCGGGAAGTGCGAGCACGACGCGACGCAGGTGTCCATCGACGAGTACTGGCCGTTGGCGCCGGTGCACGCGCCCTGGATGATGTTGCAGTAGGTCGTGCAGTCCTGGCCCCCGCCGGGCGAATCGGCGGCGACTTGGGGCGGCGACTTGCCGGCGCAGGCGGCGAGCAACAGCGAGGCGAAGAATAGGGTCCGCATGTAACAATCTTAGTCGCGTGCCGACCAGAACGTCGATAAAATCGGCCACAGGCGGGTCGCGGCGTGGCGCGACACCACCGCTCCGACGTGTCCGCCGCGCTGGATCACGAGCTGCTTGTCGCGGCTCGCGACGCGATCGCAAAGCGGCGCCGCGCTGCCCGGCGGCACGATGTGATCGTCCTCGAACGCGAGCGCGAGCACGGGACAGCGGATCGCCGCGAGCTCGGCGGGCCGGCCCGCGACGGAGAAGCCGCCGCGCACCAGCCGGTTGGCGCGATACAGCTCGTCGATGTAGCGCGCGTAGCACGCGCCGGGGAACGACACGTTGTCGTGGCCCCAGGCCTCCGTCGCCAGGAAGCTCTCGAGGAACTCGTCGTCCCACGCGCGATCGAGCAGCGCCACCGTCTTCTGCGCGCGCAGGGTCGGGCGGAGCAGGTTGAAGCTGGCCTGCATGAGCGGCCACGGCACGTTGCCGAACGCCTCGACCAGCGCCGCGACGTCGAACGTCGGCGTGCGCGTCCAGGTCGCCATGATGCCGGCGTGATCGAAGTCGATCGGCGCGGCCAGCGCGAGCAGCGACGCGGTGTGCTCGGGGAACGCCGCGACGTAGCTGGTCGCGAGCGTGCCGCCCAGGCAGTAGCCGAGCACGTGCGCGGCGCCGCGCCGGCCGTAGCGCGTCGCGATCCGCACCGCGCGCCCGACGTAGCGCCCGGCGAAGTCGTCCCACGTCAGGTAGCGGTCCTCGTCGCCGGGCGTACCCCAGTCGATGCAGAACACGTCGTGACCCTGCGCGACCAGCCACTCGATCAGCGAGCGGCCGGCGCCGAGGTCGAGTACGTACCAGCGGTTGATCAGCGACGGCACGAGCACGACCGGCGTCGCGAACCGCGCGCCACCCGGCGGCGTGAAGCGCAGCAGGCGCCACTTGTTCTCGGTCCACACCACGGCGTGCGGCGTGACGCCGAGCGCGGGCGGGCCGTTGCGCGCGCGGCGCCACAGCGCGGCGAGCGAATCGAGCGGCGAGCGTCTCGGCGGGGCGTTCATGCGTAGAGCGCCTCGAACCGGGCGCGCAGCCGGTCGTACACCGCCTTGCGGCGCAGCTTGAGCGACGAGGTCAGCGTGCCGTCGTCGACCGACAGCGGCGCGTCGGCGACGAAGTGCCGCTTGATCGTCTCGTGGCGAGCGAGCTCGGCGTTGACCGCGGCGAGCCGCTCGCCGATCAGGCGATCGCGATCGTCGGCCGGCACGTCGGCGCGCGTCCACACCGCGGCGACCAGGTAGGGCCGCGCGTCGCCGTAGACCACGACGCGCTCGATCACCGGATCGTCCGCGAACCGCGCCTCGATGTTGGCGGGCGGGATGTTCTTGCCGCCCGCGGTGACCAGGATGTCCTTCTTGCGATCGACGATCTGCAGGAAGCCGTCGTCGGTCCACCGCCCGATGTCGCCGGTGCGGAACCAGCCGTCCTCGGTGAACGCCGCGGCGGTCGCGTCGGGATCCTTGTAATAGCCGGCGAACACGTTGTCGCCGCGCGCCAGGATCTCGCCGTCCGTGTCGAGCCGGAGCTCGACCGACGGCAGCGGCCGGCCGACCGTGTCGAACCGGAACGCGTCCGGGCGGTTGAGCGTGAGGGTCGGCGAGGTCTCGGTCAGCCCGTAGCCCTCGATCACGAGCACGCCGTGCGCGTGGAGCAGCTGCTTGATCTCGACCTTGAGGCCGGCGCCGCCCGACAGGCAGAACCGCAGCCGGCCGCCGGTCACCCGGCGCAGCGCGTCGGCGCGATCGCGGCCGGCCCCGTACGCGGTGATGGCGCGCGCGATCTTCTCCCAGTATGCCGGCACCGACATGAACACCTGCGGCGCGACGCCCGGCAGCAGATCGAGCACGTCGGCGGGCGAGGCGAGGTAGGTCTCCCAGCCGAGCAGGTTGCCCAGGCACAGCTCGCCGAACCCGAAGATGTGGCTCATCGGCAGCCACAGCAGGTCGCGATCGCCCTCCTCGAGCAGCGGCGCGTTGCACGCGAGCCAGTCGGCGCCGTTGCGGCCGACGTTGCGCGTGGTGAGCGGCACGCCCTTGGGGTTGCCCGAGGTGCCGCTGGTGTAGAGCAGCTGCGCCGGCTGGTCGAGGTCGAGCGCACCGAGCCGGGCGTCGACCAGGGTCGGCGCGGCGGCGTCGCGCTCGGCGGAGGCCTGCCAGGTCGCGGCATCGAGCGCGACCGCCTCGGGCGGCCGCGGCAGCAGCGCGCGCGCGCGCTCGAGCCGCGCGACCTGCTCCGCGCCGGCGACGAACACGAAGCGGATCTCGGCGTGCTCGAGGATGTACGCGACTTGCTCCGCGGTCGACGCCGGATAGATCGGCACGAACACCGCACCGGCGGTCTGCGCACCGAGCGCCGCGCACGCCCACGCGACCGAGTTCGGCGCGTAGATCGCGACGCGATCGCCGGGATCGAGGTCGTGCTCGACCAGCCAGCGCGCGACGCCGCGGATCCCGCGCGCGAACTCGCCCCACGTCACCGGCGTCCACCCGTCGCCGCTGCGCACCTGGAAGCGCACGCGATGGCGGTGGGTCGGTAGCTTGTCGAACACCGCGCGCGGCGCGGGCAGGATCTCGGTGAGCGCGGAGATGTCCATGGCTAGCTCCGCCGCGCGAGCAGCTGCTCCTCGAGATCGTAGAGCCGGCTCTCGAGCTGGTTGAGCTTGTGGAGCGCGCGCTCCTGGTCGCGCCGGGTCGGCAGGCCGAGCGCGGCCCACCACTGCGAGATCGCGCGGTCGGTCGCGGCCTTGGTGCGCATCGCCGCGGTCAGCATCGCGCCGGCCGGCCCGAGCACGCCCGGGTTGGTCAGCACCTTCTCCATGTACTGCGCGGTCGCTTGCTCCCACGCGTCGAAGCCCTTCTTCCACATGTCCCAGATCATGGTGTCACTCCTAGCGCGAATCGCCTGAGATAGGCAGCTTGCGTGAAATCGGCCTGCGGCTCGTCGGGGTTGCTCTCGGCGCGCGCGATCTCGCCGAAGCACTCGAACATGAAGATCGTCGTGCGCTTGGTGATCGCGGCGCCGGTCGACGGCGTGCGCGTCACCAGGGTCTGCACGCGCAGGGTCGGCGAGAACTCGACGTACGGCACGTCGAGCCGGCCGGTGCCGGCGACCGCGACGTCGACCTTGTCGCTGCCGACGAACGGCAGGCCGTCGATCGTCGCGGCGGCGAGCGGCGCGGTCGTCGACCACGCGGCGCCGTCGGCGAGCGGGAAGCGCAGCACCGCGACCGGCTCGGGGTAGGCGACCAGCGTCTTGCCCGCCGCCGGGTTCTCTTGCTGCGACGCGGTGCCGTCGAGCCACAGCGCCTGGTCGTCCTGGTGGTAGATCCCGTCGAGCCCGTCGCCGGCGTCGACCACGAACGCGCCGCTCGGGAACTCGGCGGCGTACCACTGGGTGTCGAGCGCGACCGGCCCGAGCGCGACCACGGTGTCGTCGGGACGCTGTTGCGACAGGTCCCACACGCCGCCCTGCGCGACCTGATCGACCGTGCGGTTGTCGCCGGCGTAGTAGTCGAGCGTCGCGCCGAGCGCGATCGGCAGCTCGTCGGCGGTGATCGTGCCGTCGCGGTTCGGCACGCACGACGGCAGGGTCGGCACCGGCTGGGGCTGCGGCGTCGCGTTGGTCGAGCACGCGGCGAGCACGACGACGAGCGCGCGCCGCATCAGAAGGCGAACACCAGGCGCGCGCGGATGACCTGCGCGGTCTGGGCCTCGAGGTGAGCGGTGGGGTTGTCGAACGCGGCGCCGGGGAACAGCACGCCGTAGTCGATCGTCGCGGCGAAGCCGTCGTGGCTGGCGTAGCGCAGCTCGGGATCGAGCTCGACGCCGAGCGCGCGCGCGCCGCTCGGGGTCGACGTCGCGTCGACCGCCCACGACGCGATCAGCGCCGCGCCGAGCTCGAGCCGGCCGGTGCCGATCGCGACGAGCGTGGTGCGCACGTGCGGCCGCAGGTAGATCGCGTCGGTGATCGTGCCGATGATCTCGCGGAACAGGATCTGATCGATGTGGTAGTCGGGGTGGAACCGGAAGTTGTCGACCGTGCGATCGCCGGGCGGATTGGCCTGGGGGCCGTCGAACGCGCCCGGGGTGGTCGCGGCCTGGCCCGGCTGGGGGAACGCGCCGAACCCGGGCGCCGGATCGCCGCTCGCGTAGCCGCCGTCCGCACCGAGCCGGACCGGGCCGGCGTCGACGTCGGACTCGAGCGCGAAGCCGAGCTGGCTCGACGTGACGGGCTCGGTGATCGCGGCGCCCGGCACGAGCGACGGCTGCGCGATCCGCGCGTCGATGTACGCGAGCTCGGCCTCGACGCGGAACCACGAGCTCGACAGGCGCAACCACGCACCGGCGGCGGTCGCGGTGAAGCCGCGCGACACCAGATCGTTCGCGGTGAACGTGGTCGGCGGCGCCGCGACCGGCAGGTACCACGCGGGCACGTCGTTCTGCTGGGTGCGATGCGAGACGTAGCCGGCGTACTCGAGGCTGGTGAGCCCGGCCGCGGCGCGGCGGGCGAGCGCGGCGGGCGTGTGGACCTTGAAGATCGCGAGCGTCGGGCCCGCGACCTGATCGCTCGGCTCGAGCGCGATCGCGTGGCCGCCGTCGGCCGACGGCGTGAACGGCCCGCGCGACGCGATGTCGTAGGCGATCGCGATCAGGTGCCCGGCGATCGGCGTGACGAACGCGGCGCGATCGGCGGCATCGCCGTGGTCGCAGTCCTCGCAGTCGCCGCCGTTGGCCGCGATGCCCAGGCCGAAGTTCGCGCCCATCCGGCCGACCGCGAGCGTGCCGAGCGGGGTGAGCGCCTCGCCCCACGCGCGCTTGATCACGACCGTGGTCGGGCGCTGGCCGCCGCTGGTCGCCGGCGAGCCGCCCGCGAGATCGGGCTCGCCGCCGAGCGGCGTGTTGTCGAGCCAGTCGACCCGCGCGTGGGCCGCGACGCCGACGCCGGGCGCGTAGATCGACACGTCGGTGCGCGCGCGCAGATCGCCGGACTCGAGCGACTGGCCGCCGTCGAGCGGCACCGGAAAGATCGGCTTGCCGCTCGAGTCGAGCCCGCGATCGAGATCGAGGTTGTAGAGCTCGGCGGCGCGCGCGCGCAGGTAGCCGTGGACGACGACCTCGGTGCGATCGCGCGGCGCGGCGTACTGGCGCGGCGCGAGCTCGGCGCCGATGCCGGCGAGGTCGGCGCCGAGCGGCAGGGTCGGCGGCGCCGGCTCGGGGGGTGGCGGCGGCGGCGGCGCGGGCGGGGGCGCGGGCGGTGGCGCTGCCCCCTCGGCCGGCGGCGGCGCGGCGTCCTGCGCGAGGAACGCGAGCAGGTCGCGGGTCGACGCGCCGCGCGCCTCGACCATCGGGAAGTGGCCGCAGCTGCCGTAGACCTTGAGCTCGGCGTCGCGCAGCTCGCCGACCAGACGATCGCCGAACCGCAGCGGCGTGACCTGATCGTCGCGCCCCCACAGCACGAGCACCGGCTTGGTGAACCCGCGCAGCGCCTCGTGCAGCCACTTGAAGTGATGGCCGCGCGCGGTCGCGAGCGCCGCGGCGACGGTGCCGTCGCGGGCGAGGTCGGCCTCGACCCGCTCGATCCGCGGCTGCGTGATCCAGCGCAGGTCGTGGTACGCGAGCGCGGCGCGATCCTCGATGCGCTCGCGATAGAACAGGCCGAACAGCAGCTCGCCGATCCCGCGGGCTTGCGCCCAGCGGAAGAACCCGGGGACCTGGTCGTCGTAGAGGTACGCGTCGTAGACCGCGACCCGCCGGGTGCGCTCGGGATGCGCGACCGCCATCGCGAACGCGACCGAGCTGCCCCACGAGTGGCCGACGATCGCGACGTCGCCGACGCCGAGCTTGTCGAGCACGTGCCAGACCAGCTGCGCCTGTGCGGCCGGGCCGTAGTCGCCCTCGGGGCGGCTGGTCCAGCCGAAGCCCTTGAGGTCGATCGCGATCACCCGATGGTGCGCTGCAACATCGGCGGCGATGCCGGCCCAGCTGTCGAGCGAGGCGCCGTAGCCGTGGATCAGCACGACCGCGGGACCGGCGCCGGCTTCCTTGTAGTGGACGTGCACGCCATCGACGTCGACGAACGTGGCGTCGGGCGGCGCGCCCGGCAGCGGCGCGGCATGAAACGCGGGGCACGCGGCGCACAGCGCGACCAGCCCGAGCGCCAGCATCACCGTCGGTCCTCGCTGCGCTCGGCCTCCGGTGCAAGCCCGACCTACCTCCTGCACCACGCCTCGCTTCGCTCGGCTTGCCTCACGGGATCAGCCTCCGCACCTCCGCGTCGTTCGAGAACTCCTCGCCGGTCTCGAAGCTCTGCGACTGGACGGTCGCGACCGGTCCGAAGCACTCCGCGACCCACGCGAACGTGCGGTTGGTGAGCAGCGTGGTCACGCCCGACGTGCGCGACAGATCGGTGGCGACGCGCAGCACCGGGAACATGCCGTACGGGGTGGTCATCGTGCCCACCGCGTCGACCTGCGAGTCGTAGCTCTCGCTGTACGCGGCGATCACGCCCGACGCGGTGCCGGTGACCGAGCTCGACGAGCTCCACGTCGAGTTGCTGTCGAACGGGATCGCGAGGATCTCCGCCGGCGGGTCGTACGTCAGCTCGGTCCTGGTCGTGCCGCCGTCGGGCGAGACCACGCCGAGCAGGAGCAGCGAATTCGGCGTCAGCTCGAACACGCCGATCAGGCTCGACGACTCCGACAGCGGGGTCGCGTAGGTCGCGTCCGGGAAGTCGCCGGCCCACCACGCGCCGGCCGGCGCGGCGAGCGCGATCGCGTGGTCGGCGTCGTTGGAGAGCTGGCCGGTGAGGTCCCAGGTGCGCGAGCCGCTGCCGCTCGACGTGCCGGAGGTGTCCCAGGTCGCGTTGGTCGCGATGCGGAAGTTGGCCATCTTGCCGGCCGCCATCGGCAGCTCGTCGAGCTCGATCGTGCCGTCGTGGTTCGGCATGCACGTCCCGCCGGCGGCGTCGCTGCCCGGCGCGGCGTCGCTGCCGGATCCGGCATCGAAGTCGCCCGGCGCGCACGTGCCGTCGGCGCGGCAGAAGTGCGACGGGCACTGATCGTCGGTCGTGCACGCGCGGCCGCCACTGCCGCCGCACGCCGCGATGCTGCAGTGCAGCGCAAAGATCGCGGCGAGGCGGGGCGACATGGGCGCACGCTACGACCGTGGCACCGGGGGTGTCAAGCGGGTTTTTGCGGCGCAGCAAAAACGTCCCTTGCGACGCGGCAACGCGCCCCGGTAAGGTGTGCCCGCGTGGCGACGGTCCTGATCAAGAAGTACGGCAACCGCAGGCTCTACGACACCGGCGACAGCCGGTACGTCACGCTCGACGAGCTCGCCGCCAAGATCCGGAGCGGCGCCGATCTGCGCGTGGTCGACGCGCAGAGCAACGACGATCTGACCCAGGCCACGCTGACCCAGATCGTGCTCGAGACCGGCCACGCCGCGAAGTTCCTGCCGGTCCAGCTGCTGACCCAGATGATCCGGCTGTCGGACGACGCGCTCGCCGAGTTCTTCAGCCGCTACGTCACCGGCGCGCTCGATCTCTACCTCCAGGCCAAGCGCGGCGTGCAGTCACTCGCGGCCTACAACCCGCTCGCCCAGCTGCCGCTCGCGGCGAGCGACGCGCTGGCGCGGATGTGGATGGGCAACCCGTTCGGCGGCTATCCGGGCTATGCCGCGCCGCCGCCGCCGTATCCGGTCGCGGCCGCGCCGCCGCCGGCGGACGACGCCGCCGGGTCCGAGGCCGAGCCGGCCAAGTCCGACGACGTCGCGGCGATGCGGCGCGAGCTCGACGAGCTCAAGCAGGCGCTGCGCGACGGCCTCGCGGGCAAGCGCAAGCGGCGCAAGCCGTGATCACGACGATCGCGCAGGCGCGCGCGTGGCTCGGCCAGGTCGGGATCGCGCTGCGCTACGGTCCGCACAGGTCGCTGCCGCTGGCCAGCATGTACGCCGCGGTGGCCGGCCCGCGCGAGCCCGAGCGGGACGCGCAGCGCCGCGCGACCGTGCTGGCCAACCAGCTGATCGGCGACGGCAACGCGCTCGAGATCGCGTGCGTCGCCGACCGGGTCGCGCTTGCCGACGCCGCGCTCGCGCCGCCGCTGATCGCGCTGGTCCGGCGCGGCCGCACGGTCGCCGAGCTGGAGCTGTCCGATGCGGCGCGGCGGGCGCTCGCGTTCGTCGCCAGCGAGCCGCGGCCGACCGCGAGCGGCGTGCGCGCCGCGCTCGGCGTGCCGCCCGGCGTGTGGCCGAACCTCGCCGACGACGCGCTCGCCGAGTTCTTCAGCCGCTACGTCA
>DATJAE010000191.1:0-19374 GCA_035516595.1 Kofleriaceae bacterium
CGAGGCCCTGCAGGCCGCGCCCGGCGTCACCGATCCCGGACCGCGACCGGGACCCGCCGGCGCCGGCGGACCGTACGCCGGCCTCGGCTCGGCCGAACAGGCGCGGTTCGCGAGCGCGCGCGCCGTGTTCGAAGAGGTCGACTCGGTGTCCGGAACGATCGAGTCCGGCCTCGGGCTCGGGCCGACGTTCAACGGCAACAGCTGCGCGCAGTGCCACGCGGAGCCCGACGTCGGCGGATCGAGCCCGCATCCCAGGCTCGGCCAGGTGCTCGAGCCCAACCCGCAGCTCGGGCTCGCGACGCTCGATCGCGTGCCCGGCGGTGCGCAGGCCGTGCCGTCGTTTCTCGCCGCCGACGGGCCGGTGCGCGAGGCGCGGTTCGTCACCAACCCCGACGGCACGCCCGACGGCGGCGTGCACGGGCTCTACACGATCGCCGGGCGCAGCGACGCGCCGGGCTGCGTGCTGGCGCAGCCCGACTTCGCGAGCGAGCTCGCCGCGGGCAACGTGATCTTCCGAATCCCGACGCCGACGTTCGGCGGCGGCCTGCTCGAGGCCGTGCCCGACGACGCGCTCGCGCAGAACCTCGCGGCGCACGGCCATGCCAAGCAGCAGGCCGGGATCGCCGGCGCGCTCAACCACAGCGGCAACGACGGCACGGTGACGCGGTTCGGCTGGAAGGCGCAGAACAAGTCGCTGCTGGTGTTCGCGGGCGAGGCCTACAACGTCGAGCAGGGCGTGTCGAACGAGCTGTTCCCCAACGAGCGTGCGACCGTGCCGGGCTGCGAGCCCAACGCGCAGCCCGAGGACGCGAGCAGCGACGAGGAGGCCGCCGATACGACGAACTTCGCCGCGTTCATGCGGCTGTCCGCGCCGCCGACCCCGACCACCGGCTCGCCGTCCGAGCTGCGCGGCCAGGAGGTGTTCGGCTCGATCGGCTGCGTGTACTGCCACAGCGACACGCTCACGACCGGCAGCTCGCGCTTCACCGGGATGTCGAACGTCGAGATCCACCCGTACTCGGATCTCGCGCTCCATCACATGGGCAGCGGCCTGGCCGACGGCGTCGCGCAGGGCGCGGCATCGGGCGATCAGTTTCGCACCGCGCCGCTGTGGGGCGTCGGCCAGCGCATCTTCTTCCTGCACGACGGCCGCGCCACGCCCGACAACGGCGGCCTGGTCCGCGCGATCATCGCGCACGCCGGGCAAGGCTCGGAGGCCAACACCGTGATCCGGCGGTTCACCCGGCTGCCGCCGTCGGACCAGCAAGCGGTCGTCGACTTCCTGCGCTCGCTGTGACTCGGGGCGGGTCCGGTCACCCCGAGGCGCCTCTAGACTAGCGCGTATCTCATAACCTCCGCGTGCGGTGAGCGCGCGGAGAAACAACACGCAGGACGCCAGCTGAACGAAGCCGAAGAAGTTGGCCGCCTTCGAGTCCCAGCGCGTCGTGATGCGGCGAAACCGCTTGAGCTGAGAGAACAGCCACTCGACGCGCCACCGGCGCTTGTAGCGGCGGAGCTTGCGTCCGTCTTGCTTGCGTTTACTCGGACGCAGACCGCCGCGCTTGGGCGCGATCAGATCGATCTCGCGCTCGTTCCACAGGCGTTGCTGGAGCACGCCTGCATCCCAGGCTCGGTCGCCGATCAAGCGGGGCGGAAGCTTGGCCACGAAAGCAGCGTCGAGAGTTCGCTCGGTGAGCACACTGTCGTATCGGTTTCCGCTCGCAAGATAGAGAGCGAGTGGAAGACCATGGCGGTCTGCGATTGCCATGACCTTGCTTGCATTCCCCGCGCGGCAGCGGCCGACAAGGTCCCCCCTTTTTTCGCCGGAACGTACGTCCCGTCGATGTATCCCTCTACGTCTTCGATGCCGCCTCGGGTTTCGAGGTCGTGTCGCAACCCGGCGAGGATCTTCGGCAGCGTCTTGTCTGCGACCCACTGTTGAAAGCGCCGGTGACACGTTTGGTATGGCGGATATCGCCGCGGCAGATCAGCCCACGGCGCTCCAGTACGCAGTACCCAGAGAACGCCATCGAGCACATCTCTGGCTGAGCGCCACGGGCGCCCGCCTTTCTTACTCGGCGGGCGTAGTTCCCGACGAGGAATGAACGGCTCTATCGCGCTCCACTGTGCATCCGTGAGATCCACGACGCGAGTAGATCAAAGTCGAGATCCACCGTCGACCCCCACCAGAAAGCGATCGAATTGCACGCACTTGGATCGCGACCGGTTATGAGACGTGCCTTAGTACGCGAGCAGGTAGCACGCGCCGGTGGCGCAGGTCATCGCGCGATCGCCCGAGATGTAGATCACCAGATCGGTCGAGTGGCGATCGCCGCCGCACGCGAGATCGTACTCGACGATCGGATCGCCGAACCCGAAGTGGATCGCCACCTCGCGCGCGTCGGGCCCGAGGTTGAGGCGGTCGAGCAGGTCGGCGAACACCAGGTCGTGCCGGGTGTGGGTGGCGTCGTCGCACGTGCCGGTGAACGGCGTGCGGTAGCCGGTCGCCGTGATCTCGACCTTGCGGCCGTGCATCGCGCGCGCGTCGGCGTCGCTGATCGCCGGGCTGTTCGACAGCACGTGGTTCTCGACCTGCCAGGGATGGACGAGCGCCTTGACGTCGGGATCGATCGGCGCCGGCTTCTGCGGCGGCGTGTCCGGCGGCAGCCAGCTGCACGACGCGACGAGCGCGAGCGCGAGCAGGCGGATCATCCGAGCGAGCCCTCCGGCCCGCGCAGCGGCAGCGACACGACGAACCGCGCGCCGCCGGTCGGTGCGCGGCCGGGCGCGACCGCGAGCTCGCCGCCGTGCTCGATCGCGATCTTGCGCGCGATCGCCAGGCCCAGCCCGGTGCCGGTCGACTTGGTCGTGACGTAGGGCTCGAAGATGCGCTCGCGATCGGCCTCGGCGACGCCCGCACCGGCGTCGTCGACCGTGATCGTCACCGACTCGGGCTCGGCGCGCCAGCCGACCACGACCTTGCCGTCGCGGCCGGCGTCGAGGCCGGCGTGGATCCCGTTCTCGATCAGGTTCGCGAGCACGCGCTTGAGCAGGAGCTTGTCCGCGCGCACCGTGACCGGCAAGCGCGGCGGCTCGAGTTCGAGCTTGGCCGCGAACGTCGGGTCGAGCCGCAGCTCCTCGACCAGCTCGCCGAGCGCGATCGGCGCCTTCTCGACCTTCGGGAGCTGGCCGAGCGTGCGGAACGTGTCGACCAGCCGGCGCAGCCCGGCGATCTCCTCCTCGACGATCTCCTTGGCCTCGTCGAGCTGCTTCTTGAACCGCGGGTCGTCGCCCTTGTAGGCCGACACGGTCTGCTGGACCGCGAGCTGGATCGGCGTGAGCGGGTTCTTGATCTCGTGCGCGAGCCGGCGCGCCACGTCCTGCCACGCGCCGATCCGTTGCAGGTACTCGACCTGGCCGCGCGTCGCGGCGAGGTCGTCGAGCATGGTGTTGAACGCGCTGCCGAGCTCGGCCATCTCGTCGCCGCCGCGCAGCTCGACCCGCGCGTCGTGGTGGCCGTCGGAGACCCGGCGCGCCGTGGTGACGAGCGCCGCGATCCGGCGCGTGACCACGCGCGCCAAGACCAGCCCGGTGACCACCGCGGCGAGGGTGGCGAGCGCCAGCACGACGAGGAACGCGGTGCGATAGCCGCCGGCCAGGCCGGTGCGCACCTGGGTGACGACCAGCCGCGCCGCGTCGACCTGGCGCTTGAGATCCTGATAGTCGTCCTGGAGATCGGCGGGGACCGCGAAGGTCAGGCGCAGGGTCGCGCCCGACGTGCCGAGCGGCTGATCGACGACCTTGTCGCGGTAGCTCTCGAACAGCGGACGGCGCGACTCGGCCACGGTCGTGCCGTCCGCGCGCAGCACGGCGATCGCGCGCAGGTTGGCCGCGTGCGACGCGTCGTCGTCGAGCACCTGATCGAGGTCGACCTTGGGATCGAGCGCGAGCAGGTTCGGCCGCCGGCTCAGCCGGTCGGCGACCTCGGCGTGCAGCGTCTTGGTCGTGACGAACAGCTCGCGGTACGTGCCGAGCGCCTTCTCCATCGCCGCGACGTGGGTGTCGGACTCGTTCGCCGCGAAGTTCGCCGCGACCTTGCCGATCTGATCGATCAGCACGTACGACGCGCCGAGCGGCATCATCACGATCAGCACGAGCGCGATCGTGAGCTTCCACTGCAGGCCGATGCGAGCGCCGCGGGTCATGGTCTGGGCCGGAAGAACGGCTGCGAGCGGACGCGCAGCACGCGATCGGATTCCGCGATCTTGGGGTTGACGAACACCGACACGAAGTTGCCGAAGAACACGCCGCCGCGATCGAGCCCGCCGCCGCTCGATTGCGACAGCCAGCGCCGCACCTCGGTCAGGGTCTGCTTGTCGACCGGGTTGAGATCGGCGCGCAGCGCGAGGAAGTAGGTGTCGTCGAACGGGATGTCGACCAGCTTGGCGACCGCGAGGTCGTCGATCGAGGTGAGCAGCTTGAGCGCCTCGGCGGGCGACTTCACCTTGATCGGCTTGCAGCCCTTGCACAGCGAGACCGCGTAGACCTCGTCCCACATGTCGTAGACCACCGAGCGCACGTTGGTGTACCACGCGACCGGCGAGCTCGAGTCCTTGGGGTAGACCCAGGTCTGGATCACGACGGTCGACACGAACCCCGAGTCGAGCGCCTGGAACGCCGCGGCGTCGAACAGCTTGGTGATGTTGGTCGTCACCGTGAGGTCGTCGTCGTGCTCGACGAACTTCATGTGCTGGACCTCGGGGCGATCGTCGTCGGCGAGCGCCGGCATCGCGACGACCAGCATCATCGCGACGACCAGACCACGCCTCATCGTATCCTTCCGAGCGCGTTGGCGATCGTCAGCTCGAAGATGCCGATGTCGGTGTCGATCCGCACGCCCGCATCGGCGAAGCCGTCGATCGGCAGCGACTTCCACAGCGAGGCGTCGCGCAGCTCGAGGTCCTCGGTCTCGCCGAGCCCCCACAGCCCGACCCCGACGAAGATGTCGCCGCCGTAGACGCGGTCCTTGCCGCTGCCGCGGAACAGCCGCGCGGTGTACTCGACCGTCGCGCTGCCACCGAGCTCGCCGTAGCTCGGCTTGTCGGGCCGGGTGTCGAGGATGTCGAACGGCGCGGCGGTCGACAGCACGAGGCCGAGCGCGCGCGGGGTCAGCATGTGATCGACGTCGGCGACGTAGATCCGATCGAACCGCGGCGCGTTGCCGATCACGATGCCGCCGGCCAGCCGCATGCCGATCGCCTGGCGCTCGTCGTGCAACGGCCACCAGTGCTCGTAGCGCACGAACACGTCGGCGAAGTTGTAGTCGCCGCCGAGCGCGCTCGATCCGATCTCGGCGCTCGCCATGATCTGGCCGCCCGAGTGCGGTAGCACCGGATCGGGCCGGGTGTCGCGGTCGAAGCTCAGGCCGGTGGTGATCACGTGGCTCTCGCCCGGGATGAGATGGAGATCGATTCCGACCGTCCGGCCGTCGGGCAGGATCTGGGTCGGCGCGAGCGGCAGGTCGGCGTCGATCTGCTCGGCGCGCAGCGTGCCCGAGATCCGCGACAGCGACGTGACGTCGTAGGTCACGCCGGCGCGCCCGCCGAACCGCCGGTACGAGAACGCGTCGAACTCCGACGCGTCGTCGCCGCTGCCCGACACGCGATACGGCTCGCTGCCGTGGACCAGCGTCATCGACGCCATCGCGCCCCACCGCGTGCCGTACAGCGTGCCGTCGGCCAGGCGCAGCTCGCCGGCGTACTGGTCGCGGCTGCCCGCGATCGCGCCGTGATCCGCGAACACCACGCCGCCGCCGATCGAGATGCCGAGCCCCAGGAGGTTGCGATCGCCGACGTCGGTGCCGACCCAGTACGGTGACTCGGTGGTGGTGCCGAACCACAGCCGGTTGAGCACGAACGTGCCGCGCTCGACCACGTGGATCTCGATCACGACCTGGCCGCGCGCCGAGCCCTTCTTCATCGCCATCGTGACGTCGCGGAAGTAGCCGAGCGCGAGCACCTTGAAGCGGGTGTCGCGCAGCCGGTGATCGCTCGCGTGCAGCACGTCACCGGGCGCGATCGGCAGGGCGCGCCGGATGATCTCGGTCTGGGTCGCCGTGTTGCCCGTGATGTCGATCCGCTCGATCAGGATCACCGGGCCGAGCTCGTTGTCCTCGTGCAGCGGCGCGTCGGCGTGCGCAGCCGCGATCACCGCGAGCTGCGCGAGCACGACGAGCGCGGCGCCTCGCATCGCGCCTAACGTAGCGCACCGATCCCCGGCGGTGCTACCTTGAGACCGTGCCCCGTGCCACGTTGGCCTGCCTGGTGGTGCTGGTCGGCTGCAGCGACGTTCGCGACTTTCGCGGCACCTGGCGGGGGCCGAGCGTCGGCAGCGCGGCGGTGCTGCGCGTCAATATCTCGCCCGGCGCGAGCGCGACGCTCGCGATCAGCCAGATCGACACGTACGGCATGCAGGGCACGCTGACGGTCGACGGGCTGGTCCAGGACGCGCCGCTGACCTCGCTCGACAGCGCCGAGGCCGACGTGCTGTCGACGATGTCGTGGAGCGGCTCGCCGCTGCACATCTACGTCGGGTTCGTGACCATCCCCGACGGCAAGGGTGACGCGCTCGCGCTGGTCGCGCTGTACGACGATCACCGGGTCGAGGTCCGCGTGCTGCGCGGCGGGCCGTCGCCGCTGTACGGCATCTTCGCGCTCGAGGCCTCGTGAGCTGCCCGCACTGCCAGGCGCCGCTCGCCGACGACGCGCGGTTCTGCCCGGGGTGCGGCAAGGCGGTGGTCGCGACCGAGACCCAGGCCGACACCTCGGGCGGGCTGCCCGCCGCACGCGATCTGATCGGCCGCGAGGTCGCGGGGCGCTACCGCGTGCTCGCCAAGCTCGGCGAGGGCGGGATGGGCGCGGTGTATCGCGCCGAGCAGATCTCGCTGCGCCGCGCGATCGCGCTCAAGGTGCTGCGGCCCGAGATGTCGCAGAACCCGATGGTGCTGCGCCGGTTCGAGGCGGAGGCGACCTCGGTCGCCAAGCTCGCGCACCCCAACACGGTGTCGGTCTACGACTCCGGCCAGGACGCCGACGGCTCGCTGTTCATCGCGATGGAGCTGATCGAGGGCAGCTCGCTGCGCGCCGTGATCCAGCGCGAGGCGCCGCTGTCGCCGCAGCGCGCGCTCGCGATCGCGATCCAGGTCGCGGCCTCGCTCGCCGACGCGCACGCCCACGCGGTCGTGCATCGCGATCTCAAGCCCGACAACGTCATGCTGCAGGAGCGCGGGCGGCTGCGCGACGTCGCGCGCGTGCTCGACTTCGGGATCGCGAAGCTGCGCGACGACTCGCGCGCGACCCAGGCCGCGATGACCCAGGCCGGCGACATGCTCGGCACGCCGCAGTACATGGCGCCCGAGCAGATCCGCGGCGAGCCGGTCGACGGCCGGTGCGACGTCTACGCGCTCGGCTGCATGATCTACGAGATGATCACCGGGCGGATGCCGTTCGAGGCCTCGACCGTGATGGCGATGCTGACCAAGCATCTGACCGAGCACGTGATGGCGCCGTCGGCGCGCCGCCCCGAGCTCGGCATCCCGCAGCCGCTCGATCGCCTGGTCGTGATGGCGATGCAGAAGGATCCGAAGGCCCGCCCGACGATGGAGGCCTACGGCGAGCAGCTGGTCGGGCTCGCCGCGTCGCTGCCCGCCGATCCGCGGCGCGCCCCCGCGACGTCCGCGTCGGCGATGCGGGGCGTCGCGGTGGCGTCGGCGACGCCGATGCCCGCGCCGGCGCCGACTCCCGCGCGCCCGATGCAGGTCGTGCCGACCGCGATGCCGATCGCGGCGCAGGTCGCGCCGACCGCACACGTCGCGCCGCTGCCGCTGCCGCCGATCCCCCCGACCAAGGCGGTCGATCCGAAGCGGCGCGGCCGCAGCGCGCTGTGGATCGCGCTGATCGCGGTGCTGGTCGCGGGCGGCGCGCTCGCGATCGGCGTCGCGATGCGATCGTCATCGTCGCCCGACTCCGAGCACACGCCGCTGCCGCGGCGCGACGAGCCGCCGCCGCCGACGCAGGACACGCCGCCGCCCGGTCCGAGCGATCCGTGGAAGACGTCGGGCGGGACCAACGCCAGCGTCGGGATCTCGATGACGCCGATCCCCGCCGGCACCCGGCTCAAGCTGCCGTCGAGCTTCGTGCGCAAGGCCGAGCCCTCGGGCAAGGCGATCGCGTACGTCGACGCGAAGAAGCAGATCACGATCGTGCTCGGTCCGCTCGACGCCGGCACCAACGACGTCGACGCGCTCACCAAGCAGTGGGTGGCCGAGCAGCACGTCACGTTCGCGGGCCGATCGCAGGTGGTGAGCGCCGGCAGCGACCGCGACGCCGTCGACTTCACGTACAGCACCGCCGCCGGTCCGTTCCACCAGCTGATCGTCGTCTACCTCGACCCGCGCTACCGGCTCGCGCTGCTCGTCCAGGGCCCGCAGCGCCTGTTCGACGACGCGAGCTTTCGCCAGGACATCCTGCAGTTCCTCGGCACCGGCGTCCTCCTGCCGCACTAGCTGCTACGCTGCTCGCGATGACGCCCGAAGCGAAGGCTGCGATCCGGCTCACCCAGTACGCCCGCGGCGGTGGTTGAGCCGCCAAGCTCCGGCTCGGCGAGCTGGCACACGTCCTCGATCAGCTGCCGCGCGGCGGCGCGGGAGAGCTGCGCTCGGACGTCGTGGTCGATCACGCGTTGTCCGACGACGCCGCGATCGTCAAGGTCGCGCCCGATCGCCAGCTCGTGCTGACCGCCGACGTGATCGCGCCGCTGGTCGACGATCCCGACGCGTTCGGCGCGATCGCGGCGGCCAACTCGCTTTCGGACGTGTGGGCGATGGGTGGCGAGCCGCGGTTCGCGCTCAATCTGGTGTTCTTCCCCGACGACCAGCTGCCGCTCGACGTGCTCGACGCGATCCTCGCGGCCGGCGCGCGCACCTGCGCCGAGGCCGGTGTCGCGATCGTCGGCGGCCACTCGGTGCGCGACGCCGAGCTCAAGTACGGGCTGTCGGTGACCGGCGAGGTCGCGCCCGATGCGGTGTGGTCCAATCGCGGCGCGCGGGCCGGCCAGCGCCTGGTGCTCACCAAGGCGCTCGGCACGGGCGTGATCGGCCAGGCGATCAAGAAGGGCGTGGCGAGCCCGGAGGCGGCCGCCGCCGCGATCCGCTCGATGACCACGCTCAACCAGCGCGCCGCGCGGGTCGGCCGCGCGCACGGCGTCACCTGCGCGACCGACGTCACCGGGTTCGGCTTGCTCGGCCACCTGCGCAACATCCTGCGCGGCTCGGGGGTCGCCGCGACGATCGAGCTCGCCGCGCTGCCGGTCCTGCCCGGCGCGCTCGATCACCTGCGCGCGAAGCTGTGCCCGGCCGGCAGCAAGGCCAACCGCGCGCACGTCGCGCCCGACACCGCCTGGCACGGCGGTGCGCCGCTGACCGCCGAGGGCGACGACTCGCCGCGCGAGCTGCTCGCGTCGATCGCGTGCGACGCGCAGACCAGCGGCGGCCTGCTGCTGTGCGTGCCGGCCGAGCGCGCGGCCGCGTGCGTCGACGAGCTGCGCGCGGCGGGCCTGCCGGCCGCCGCGATCGGCACGCTGCGCGCGCGCGACGCGCGGCCGATCATCGAGCTAGTCTAGAAACGCCTCGTGGCACACCGCCTCGACGTTGTGGCCATCCGGGTCGTGGACGAACGCGCCGTAGTAATGCTCGTGGTAATGCGGGCGCACGCCGGGCGGGCCGTTGTCCTTGCCGCCCGCCGCGATCGCCGCGTCGTGGAAGCCGCGCACGATCGCGCGGCCGCTCGCGCGAAACGCGACATGGATCGGATCCTTCGGCGCGCTCCGCCCGTCGATCCAGAACTCCGGCTTGCCCGCGATCCCGAACCCGGCGAACTGCTCCCAGCGCATCACCAGCTCGAAGCCGAGCGGCGCGAGCGCCTTGGTGTAGAACGCGATGCTGCGCTCGAGATCACTGACCTGGATGCCGATGTGATCGATCATGGCGCGACCATACCAGCGGGCCGATTCGGAGTAAGCTCGCGCCGTGCGCGGCAGACTCGCGGTGCTGGGGTGTGCGCTGATCGCGGCGCCGACAAGCGCGGTCGCGGGCCGCAGCAACTTCGGCTGGCTGTACGGCACCGAGGTCTTGCCCGAGCGCGGCGCCGAGATCGCGACCTGGCTGCAGGAGACCAACGATCTCGATCAGGAAGATCACCTGTCGGAGACCCGGTGGTGGATCGCGCCGATGATCGGCATCACCGACCAGCTCGAGCTCGCGCTGCCGGTCGAGCTCGCGTGGGATCGCTCCGACGTGGTGTCGGGCCACAGCGCGTTCGACCGGTTCGGCGGCGAGCTGCGCTATCGCTTCGTGTCATCGGATCCGGTGGACGCGCCGCCGCTGGTCCCGCTGCTCCGCGTCGCGGTCGAGCGCGCGGTGCTCGAGCGCGCGACCACGATCCCGCAGGCCGATCTGGTGACCTCGTACGACGTCGGCATCGTCCAGATGCTGGTCGATCTCGGCATGTACGCCGAGCTGAGCAGCGCGACCCAGCACTTCGAGTTTCATCCCGGCGCCGGCGTGAGCGTCAAGGCGATTGGCGATCTTCGCTTCGGCGCCGAGGTCCACGCCGAGATCACGCTCGACAGCGGCTCGAGCTGGGCGGCGATCGGCCCGAACGTGGCGTGGGCGCACGGGCGCAGCTGGCTGTCGGCGGCGTACGGCATCGGCATCTACCACATCCGCGACGCTCCCAGGCTGCAATGGGGCATCGCGTTCTAGCGCTCGCCGCGCTGCTGGTCGCGAGCCGCGCGCTCGCGGCGCCGACCGGGCGCGTGGTCGGCAAGGTCACGGTCGTGGAGGCCGACGGCAAGCCGGCGACCGGCGCCGACGTCGTGGTCTACGTGGTCGGCTTCGACGAGCCGGCCGCCCCGGGCGACGACGTGAAGATCGTGCAGAAGGATCGCCGGTTCGTGCCGGATCTGGTCGCGGTCACGGTCGGCGGCACCGTGAGCTTCCCCAACGGCGATCCGTTCCTGCACAACGTGTTCTCGCAGTCGGGCGTGCGGCCGTTCGACCTCGGCTCGTTCAAGCGCGGCGACACCAAGACCAAGGATTTCCCCAAGCCGGGCGTGGTCGAGGTCTACTGCAACATCCACCCGGAGATGGCCGCGACGATCCTCGTGCTGCCGAACCGCCACCACGTGCAGGCCGCACCCGACGGCTCGTTCGTGCTCGCCGGCGTGCCGCCGGGATCGTGGATGGTGTTCGCGTACACCCGGCGCGCCTCGCGACCGGTCAGCGCGCCGGTCGTGGTCGAGGCCGGCAAGGATGCGATGGTGAACCTCGCGCTCCAGCGCAACACCGAGTCCGACCACCGCAACAAGTACGGCGAGAAGTACCACGATGCCGGCGGCACCTATCACTGACGCTCTTGCTTGAGCATGCGCACGACGCTGGCCTCGAGCTGGCTGCGCACCAGCCGCATCACGCTCTCGATCTGCTCGACCGGCACGTCGAGCCGCTCGGCGAGCCGGCGGTGGGTCGCCGCGACCAGCGCGGCGCGCGCCCGGTTGAGCCAGCGCGCGGCGGTCGCGCGGTGCACGCCGAACGCGGCGCCGATCGCGTCGATCGACAGGCCCTCGACGATCTGCTGGCGCAGCAGCGTGCGGTCCTCGACGCCGAGATCCTCGATCGCGTCCTTGAGCGCGGCGGCAAACTCGGCGCGGTACTGCGCCTTGACCGCCTCGAGCGTCGGATCGAGCCCGCTGGTCAGCAGGCGATCGAGCTCGAGCTCGAGGCTGCGCTCGAGCGGCGTCTCCCGCGCGCGCTTCTTCTTGAGCCGGATCAGCTCGCGGGTCGCGGTGATCCGCACCCAGCCGCGCAGCGGGCCCCTGCCGCGGTAGCCGGCGATCCCGGCGGGCTTGCCGTCCTTGGCCACCAGCAGCTGGACGCGCAGCACCTGCTTGACGTCGTCGACCAGATCGCGCGGCGCGCCGGTCGCCGCCCCCGCGGCATCGACCTCGGTCAGCACGCGCTCGAACGCGGCGTGCGCGCTCGGCTCCTGCGCCGCGCACGCGGCCGCGAGCGCGAGATCGCCGGCCGGCGCCGCGGCGATCGCGAGCGCGAGCTCGTCGCTGGCCCCGGGGGCGCCGTCGGGTCCGGCGGCGCCGGACCTCGCGACGCCGACCAGCCGCTCGCCGACGAACCCCGCGAGCTGGGCCTCGTCGAGCCGCACGCCGGGCCACGCCGCCTGCGCGGTCTGCAGCAGCGCGTCCCACGCCGCGGTCGCCGCGGCGCGCGAGCCGACCGCGAGGCCGCTGGTGCGGGCGAGCTGTTCGATTCGGTGATCGGCCATCGCGACCCGGCGCATTGTCGCATGTCACAATGGCTCCCTGCCGGCCATGGAGTGTCTCGACGCCAACGTCGTGCAGGACCTGATGTCGGGCGCGCTCGACACCGGCACGCGCGTCGCGGTGCTCGGACACCTCGACACCTGCGCCGACTGCCGCGAGCTGCTCGCGGTCACCGCGCGCGACACGCTCGAGGACGGCGCGCCGCTCGCCGAGACCGTCGCGAGCATCGGACCGGCATCCCAGGACGACGCGCTCGCCGAGACGCTCGCGCCCGAAGCCGCGACCCGGCCGCGCGCGACCACCGCGAAGCCGGCGCCCGGCAAGCGCCTGGGCCGCTACGCGCTCGGCGCGCGGCTCGGCGCCGGCGCGATGGGCGTGGTGTGGAGCGCCGAGGATCCCGAGCTCGGCCGCAAGCTCGCGATCAAGCTGCTCAAGCGGCCCGACGCCGCGCTCACCGAGCGGCTGGTGCGCGAGGCGCGCTCGATGGCGCAGGTCAGCCATCCCAACGTGGTCGCGGTCTACGAGGTCGGCGTCGCCGACGGCGCGACCTACATCGCGATGGAGCTGGTGCAGGGCACGAGCCTGCGCGCGTGGCAGAGCTCGAAGCACCACACGATCCCCGAGCTGATCGAGGCCTACGTCGCGGCCGGGCGCGGGCTCGCCGCCGCGCACGCCGCCGGCCTCGTCCACCGCGACTTCAAGCCCGATAACGTGCTGGTCGGCGACGACGGCCGCGTGCGCGTCACCGACTTCGGGCTCGCCGCGGTCAAGCCGAGCGAGAGCGGGACGTACGCGGCGATCGGCGACGTCAACCTCACGACCGACGGCTCGGTGCTCGGCACGCCGGCGTACATGGCGCCGGAGCAGTTCGGCAACGGCAACGTCGACTCGCGCACCGACCAGTTCAACTTCTGCGTCGCGCTGTACGAGGCGCTGTACGGCGAGCGGCCGTTCGACGGCAAGACGTTCGAGGAGCTCGGCACCGCGGTGTGCGAGGGCAAGATCCGGCCGGCGCCGCCGGGCAGCGCGGTGTCGAGCGCGCTGCGCGCGATCATCCTGCGCGGCCTCGCGGTCAAGCCCGGCGATCGCTATCCGGCGATGGATCACCTGCTCGCCGAGCTCGGCCGCGATCGCGCGCGGCCGTGGCGGCGCACCGCGATCGCCGCGGCTTCGCTCGCCGCCGTGCTCGCGCTTGGGCTGGTCGCCGACTACGTCGTGCGCGCGCGCGGGCTCGCGCAGTCGAGCCAGGCGTTCGCGGCCACCGGCACGCAGATCGCGCGCGTCGGATCGGCCCAGCTGCGCAGGTTCGTCACGGTCGCGAGCTTCGTGCGCGAGCTCAAGGTCATGCTCGACGTCACCTCGCATCGCGACGGCACTGACTTCGGGCTGGCCACGCCCGAGCAGGACGCGGCGGATCTGCAGACGCTGCACGACATCCTGTTCGCGCAGGACTGGCGGCTGGTGCGCGAGCAGGACGTGCACGCGACCGAGATCGCGGTGGTCGACTACAAGGGTCGTTTGCTCTACACCAGCGCGTCGCCCAACGACTGGAAGGCGCAGCTCGACAAGATGCCGGCGATCAAGCGCGCGCTCGATGCCGGGCGCGGCGATTTTCTGACCGCGATCGGCTACGACGAGCCGGCGTTTGCCGCGGCGCACCTGTTCGGCGCGGCGCCGCCGGCCGGGCTGGTCGTGATGTTCGCGCGCGCGCTCGAGCACGGCGGCGAGCCGGGCGGCGTGTTCCTGCAGTTCGTGGCCGGGCGCGACGTGCTCGACGGGATCCAGCTCGACGACACCGAGCTCGGGCTGGTCGCGCCGGGCGGGCGCAGCGTCGGTGCGGTGCCGGCGGCGCTCGCGCGCGCCGCGCCGCCGAGCGGGGAGGTCGCCGAGGCGCGCTACGGCGGCAAGCTGTACCAGGTGCAGGCGCGGCCCCTGCTCGACAGCGAGGGCCAGCCGTTCGCGCGAGTCGTGATGGCCCGCCCGGTGCCCGGCGTGCTGTCGCTGTTCCCGCACGCGCGAATCGTGTTCGTGCTGGCCGCGCTGGGCGCGCTGATGCTCGCCGGCTGGGCGGCGCTGCGTGCGAGGCAGATCACAGCCGCGCGCGTGTGAAGCAATGTTGTTTTCATGGCGCGCGGGCAACCGCGATCCATGTTCGATACATGTCAGTCGGGGGTCGCTACGAGATCCTCGGACCGCTCGGTCGCGGCGGCATGGGGCGCGTGTATCGCGCGCGCGATGTCGTGCTCGGCCGCGAGGTCGCGCTCAAGCTGCTCGACAGCCACGCGAGCGACGAGCTGGCCGCGCGGTTCGAGCGCGAGGCGCGCGCGCTGGCCCGCCTCGATCATCCGGGCTGCGTGCGCGTGCTCGACGTCGCGCGGCGCTACCTCGTGCTCGAGCTGGTCGCCGGCACCACGCTCGCGGCCGCGCTGCGCGCCGACGGCCAGTTCTCGCAGGCGCGCGCGCTGCGCATCGCGCGCGGCGTGCTGGCGGCGCTCGCCCACGCGCACGCGCGCGGCGTGCTGCATCGAGACATCAAGCCCGACAACATCATGCTCGCCGCGTCTGGACGGGTCGTGCTGATCGACTTCGGGCTGGCGTGCGTGGTCGACGAGCCCGGGCTGACCGGCGTCGGCATGTGCCTGGGCTCGCCGTCGTACATCGCGCCCGAGCGGCTGCGTGCCGAGCCGTACGACGCGCGCGCCGACCTGTGGTCGGTGGGCGTCGTGCTCTACGAGATGCTCGCCGGTGCGCGGCCGTTCGTCGGACCGCGCCCCGAGGACGTGATGCGGATGGCGCTCGAGCGCCCGCCGCGGCCGCTGCGCGCCGCGCGCAGGGACGTGTCGCGCGGGCTCGAGGCCGTGGTCCTGCGCGCGCTCGCCAAGCGCGCCGACGCGCGCTGGGCCGACGCCGAGGACCTGCGCGGTGCGCTCGACGAGCTCGAGCGCGAGCCCGACGACGAGCCCGGGTACGACGGCGACGCCGCGGGCTCGACGATCACGATGCTCGAGGTCCGCCACGGCCTGGCGCGCCGGGTGTGGGCGTGGCTGCGCTACGGCAAGTGGCGATGGTCTACGTGAGCGCCGCGATCTCGGCGTCGCTGAACCCGTAGTCGGCCAGCACCTCGCGGCTGTGCTCGCCGAGCGAGGGCGCGGGCCGCGGTCCACGCGGCATCCCGACCGGCGTGCGGACCTGGAGCAGCGGGCCGAGCTCGCCGCCGTCGAGCTCGAAGAACACCTCGCGCGCGACGTGCAAGGGATGTGCGGGCAGCTCCTCGAGCTCGTGGATGATCTCGACGCAGCAGTCGTGCGCCGCGAGCGCGCGCTGCCACTCGTCGGCGGTGCGGGTCTCGAAGATCGCGGCGACCTCGGCGCGCGTGCGCGCCTGCTGGTCGGGCCCGCCGATCAGCTCGGCGAGGTTCGGCACGCGGCCGATCGCCTGGTTGAGCGCCATCCAGAACTTGGGCTCGAGCGCGCCGACCGCGAGGTAGCGGCCGTCCCTGGCGCGATACACGCCGTAGCAGGCGAGCCCGCCGTTCAGGGTCTCGGTGCCGCGGGTCGGCCGCGCACCGCAATCGAAGTTGCCGAGCTCGGCGGCGAGCAGCGCGAGCGCGCCCTCGGTCATCGAGATGTCCAGGTGCGCGCCCTTGCCGGTGCGCTCGCGGCCGAGCAGCGCCGCGAGGATCGCCGTCGCGCTCCACAGCGCGCCGCCCGCGAGGTCGGCGATCTGCACGCCCGGCATGCGCGGCGGTCCGCCAGCGTCGCCGGTCATCGCCAGCACGCCGGCGAGCGCGATGTAGTCGAGGTCGTGGCCGGCGCGGTGCGCGTACGGTCCGGTCTGGCCGTAGCCGCTGATCGAGCACATCACCAGCTTCGGGTTGTGCGCGGCGAGCGCGGTGTAGCCGAGCCCGAGCTTGTCCATCACGCCGGGGCGGAAGCTCTCGACCACGACGTCGGTCTTGGCCGCGAGCCGCACGAACGCGGCGTGACCCGCCGGCAGCTTGAGATCGAGCGCGAGCGAGCGCTTGCCGCGGTTGACCGCGAGGAACCGCCCCGACACGCCGTGCTTGCCCGGCGGGATGCCGCGCATGTAGTCGCCGATCCGCGGGTCCTCGACCTTCACGACGTCGGCGCCCATGTCGGCGAGCACCATCGTGAGGTACGGCCCGGGCAGCAGCCGCGACAGATCCAGCACGCGGATGCCGCGCAGCGCGTCGGCGAGCGGCGCGTTCACTTCGGGCGCGCGATCTCGAACAGCTGCTGCAGCTTCATCGCCAGCATCGGGTCACCCGACACGCGGAGCTTGCCCTGGAAGTACAGCTGCATGCCGGCGTTGGGATCGGTCAGCATGGTCTTGAAGTCGTCGTTCGAGACCTCGACCGTGCACTGCGCCTTGCCCGAATCGCCCTTGATGCAGCTCGGCGGGTTCGCCGTGCAGTCGACCGTCCACTCGCCGCCGCCGTCGCCCGTGATCTTGAAGCAGTAGATCGCGTTGAGCTCGCGTGCCTTGTCGGGGAACTGCTTCAAGCCCTCCGGAACCAGGTTGTTGAACAGGTCCTGCGCGTCCTTGGGCATCGTGGCCATACGTTGTCCTCCGCGGGCGGTGTTACCGCGTCGCCTCGTCGGCGGTCAACTCTGACGGTTCTCGGAATCGCCGCTCACTCGGGGAGGTCGACGTCCGAGTACGCGCACTGCGAGGCGTCGCCCTCGGTGGGCTCGAAGTTCACGTTGTCGGTGTAGTAGACGCGGTCGAACGAGGTGTCCCAGCACTCCGAGGCGATCGCCTGCTCCGAGCCGAGGTCGCCGCCCGAGATCTTCGCATCGCCGCGGCCCGCACCGGTCCCGAGCCAGCGCGAGTGCAGCTCGACGTTCTCCTCGGCCGCGGTGCCGCCGACGTTGGCCACGAGCTGCAGCTGCATGCTGCCGCCGCCGTCCGTGGTCTGGTCGTACGCGTAGTCCAGCGACTGCGCCTGGTTGTTGGCGTCGGTGGTCGTGATCGTCAGATCGAGGTGCATCTTGGCGAGGTCGTAGTCGACCTTGACCTGGCCGTGGTTGTTCGCGTTGTCGATCGGATCGACCGTGCGCGCCGCGTCGAAGTCGAGCAGAAAGTTGCCGTTGCCCTTGTTTTCGCCGGGCGTCGGATCGGCGTGGCCGGTGAGCACCGCGATGAAGTGATCGGTGGTGTCGGACTTCTGGTGGCCCGACAGCACGTAGTCGTAGGTGCCGTCGGCGTTCGCGGTGACGTCGAGCTTGTAGTCCGCGGGGTCGAGCGCGTTGCCGGTCCACGGGCCCCAGGTGTAGACGTTGCCGTCGACCGAGGTCACCGGGTACGACACGATCGTGTGCACGAGGATCAGCACCCACGCGCTGCCGCCGTTGAACGTCTGGGTCACGCCGCGGGTCGCGAGGTAGTAGGTCGCGAGCTGGCCGACGGTCGGCGCCTCGAGTCGCGAGCTGGTGCCGCTGGTGGTCGCCGGCAGGTTGATCGCGACCTGGTCGCTGGTCGGGATGGCCCGGCCGATCTCGCCGGGCGCTCCGTCTTGCTTGATGCACCCGCTGGCGGAGACGCCGAGCAGGCAGGTCGCGGCGAGTAGGCTCTTCATCATCATGTTCGTGCACTCCTTTGGGGTGGACGAAGGGCCTCATCAGCAGCTCGCGTACCAACGCGATTCGGCAGATCTCGGCGAGTTACGGTGTCGCGTTTTCCGACGGCCGGCTCGGCGCGCCGGGTGACGTAGGAGGCGCCGACAGCTCGGGCAAGACGGTGAGCGTGTCTCCATCGTGAAACACCAGCACGGCGTCGCGCGCGATCGCGAGACCGACCGGATCGGCACGCGGCACGCGTGGTAGCGGATAGACCCACATCAGCAGCGCGTTGGCCGCGTAGCCGACGACGAAGTCGCGCTCGAGCGTGGTGTCGAGCCGCACCGCGAGCGCGGTGTCGCCGACCTCGTCGATCGCGTGGCCGAGCAGGCCGATGCCGGGCACCGGGAACGCGACCTGGCCGTTCATCGATCCGGTCGCGTCCATGTCGAACAGCATCAGCTCGGGCTTGCCGGCGAACGCGCCGGCGTTCGACATCCGGATCATCGGCGCCTGCTCCGGCAGGTAGACCGCGCCGATCAGCGCGGTGTAGCCGCGCCTGGTGTGCCACGACGGTGTGCCGCGCCCGGCGATCACGCCGTCCTCGCCGCGCGCGATCTGCCAGCTCCGGTGCTTGTAGCTCACGACCAGCGGCGGATCGGTCGCCGGCACGGGCCGCGCGACGCCGCTGAACACGTCGATCGCGACCGCCTGATCGCCGCGTCGCCAGATCACCCGGGTGCCGTCCTGCCACGTGCGCTGGTCGCCCAGCGCGGTCGCGAACGGCGCGAGCGCACCGGCGCGGCCGTGGATCGCGACGTAGAGCTGGTCCGCGCCGGTCGGCGAGACCAGCCGCAGGCAGCCGAGCAGCGCGTCGCCGGCCGGCACGTCGGGCGGGTTCACGCAATCGGCGAGCAGCACGATGCCGCCGGTACGCACGATCGGCGGCGCCACGTGCTCGCCGGTCGGCTTGGCCCACGCGATCTGGCCGCGCCGCCAGTCGACCGCGACAAAGCCGAACTGCGACGACCCGACGATCGCGACGTCGCCGGCGATCGCCGGGCCGGCGAGATCGAACCGCGGGAGCGCGGGCCGCGCGGGCAGCGCGACCACCCGCACCGGCTCGACGTGCGGGAACGTCGCGAGCTCGGGAAACGCGGGCGGCGCGTCGGGCGTACGGGCGTCGTGCGGCCTGGGCGCGGCTGCGTCGCCGGGCACGTCGGGCTCGCCGTGCGAGCGACACGCCGCGATCACCACGACCGCCCACGCGAGCCGGATCATTTGCGGCCGAACAGACGGCGCAACAGCCCGGCCTTCTTCGGCGCGCCGGGCACCGTGTCGGCCCGGGTGTGCGTGGTCTCGGCCGGCTCGTGCTCGTCGAGCTCGTCCGGCCCGCGCACGT
>DATJAE010000192.1:0-7403 GCA_035516595.1 Kofleriaceae bacterium
GGCGAGCCGACTCGACAGCTGGCCGGCGTTGTCGGCATCGGCGAGCTCGGCGGTCTCGAGCAGGTGGAGGCGCTGCTGGATCGGCGCGACGAACAGGCCGTAATCGACGGGACCGATGCTCATGCCGGCATGATGCACGAACCGCGGGCGCGCCGCGGACGCGCGTTGTACATTCGATCCGGTGACCGAGCAGGCCGTGACCCGGAGGTGGCGGACGTTCGCCGACGTCGTCGCGTTCGCGCTCGGGACCAACGTGTGGGTGTCGATCGTCATCCTGCCGGCGATCTTCATCGGCGCACTGCACGGGCCGAGCCGGATCCTCGCCGCGCTGCTGCCGTTCCTCGTCCTGATGCTCGGCCTCGCGCGGCGCAGCGAGGGCATCCTGCTCGGGCTGTTCCCGGCGGCGGTGCTCGTGCCGGTCGCGCTCGAGCCGCAGCTCGCGTCGGCCCACGTCTACGGCCCGATCCGGTTCACGCTGGTCGCGCTCGGCCTGATCGCGTACCTGTTCGGCGTGTCGTTCTTCACGACGTTCCACGAGCCGCCCGCGCCGCGCTCGGTGCGCATGCTGTCGTCGGCGCAGCAGGGCCCGGCGACGCGCTGGCGCCGGCGCGAGCGCGTGTACTGGATGCTCACCGCGATGTCGCTGATCATGCCGGCGGTGCTGATCGCGTGGGTCAACTACGACGACTCGATCGCCGACTACCTCGGCCAGATGTATCCCGGGCGGGTCGCGCTCATGACCACCGCGCTCACGGTCGGCGCGATCGTGCTGTGGCTCGGCGTCTACCACTACGCGTTCCTCGGCGTGCTGCGCCCGCACCGCACCGGCGACCGCGATCTGGTCACCGCGGTCGCGCAGGCGCGCGCCGACGCCAAGGCCGGCAAGCCGCGCGGCCGGTTCTATCTCGCCGTCGCCGTCGCGCTCGCCGCGATGCTGGCGCTGATCGTGTTCCGCCACCTGTGAGGTGATCGATGCGCGTGTATTTCTTCGAAGCTCTCGCGGTCGCGTTGATCGGCGGCAGCCTGTTCTTCTTCAAGGAGACGCTCGACTATCTGGCGCGGCGCGATTACGTGGCGGCGCTGCTCGTGATGGTGATCGGCGTCGCGGTGATCAGCGTGGGCAAGGAGATGGCGCGGCTCGCCCTGGTGCAGAGGGACTGATGGTCCGCGTGCTCGCAGTCGCGCTGGTCGTCGCGTGCGGTGGCCCGTCGGCGCCGCCGACCCCGGCCGGACCGCCCGCCCAGCTGATCGCGACCCGCGAGGGCGGCGACGACGTGATCGTCGCGCAGGTCAACGGCAAGCCGGTGTGGGGCTCGTGCGTGGCCGCGCAGGCCGCGCGCCACCACCTCGCGCGCGACGCCGCGCTCCACGAGTGTGTCGACTTCGAGCTGCTCGCCCAGGCGGCGGCGCAGCGCGGCCTGGCGACCGATCCGCTGGTGGTCGACGCGACGCGCACCGCGCTGGTCGGCCAGCTGGTCGCCAAGGCCTACGAGGACGGCATGACCCGGCCGAGCGACTTCGGCTCGGCGTGGGACAAGTTCGTCGACAAGAACCGGTGGCTCGTCAAGCACGTCGAGTATCGCGCGTCGACCTACGTGCGGGTCGAGGTGCCCGACAAGGCGCCGCCCGAGGTCGACGCCGCGGCCAAGGCGGTCGCCGAGCGGATCGCCGCGGCGGTCGCCGGCCAGACCGGCATGCTGCCGGTGCACTTCCTCGCGTACGCCGAGCAGGCCGCGGCGGGCGCCAAGTACGGCCACGAGGACGTCCGGCCGTTCCGCCAGGACGCGCTGGTGCCCGCGTACGGCGACGCGCTGTTCGCGATCCCCGAGATCGGCCGCGCGTCGCCCGCGGTGCGCACGCCGTGGGGCTGGGACGTCATCCTGTACACCGGCGACGTGCCGGCCACCGATCCGACGCCCGAGCAGATCGCCGCGCAGCTCCTGCCCGGGCTCAAGCAGTCGTACTTCTCGACCTGGGTCGATCAGCTCCAGCGCGAGCTCGGCATCAAGGTCGAGATCGCGAAGGACGCGCAGAAGCAGCTGGAGTCGCTGCCGTGACCCCGTTCGGGCTGATCCTGCAGCGCGCGGTCGAGCGCACGCCCAACGCGATCGGCGGCGCGTTCGCCGACTGCGACGGCGAGATGGTCGACAGCTACACCCGGATCGATCCGCACGACTGGGCGGTCTTGACCGCGCACTACGGCGTCGTGCTCTCCCAGCTCACCGCCGCGTTCGGCACGTGGCACTACGGCGGGCCGGAGTACTTCATCGCGCGCCACCAGTCGCTCGAGGTCGTGGTGTTCTCGGTGCACCAGGGCTACTACGCGCTGCTCGCGTTCGATCAGCCGGCGCCGCTGGCGCTCGCGCTCGACAGCCTGCGCGTCGCGGCGAGCGCGCTCCGCGTGGAGATGGCATGAAGCGCGCGGCCGTGCTCGCGGTGCTCGCGCTGTCGTCGACCGCGCGCGCGACCGAGATCGACGACTACGATCCGCACTCGACCGCGTGGAACGGCATGGCCGGCTTCGTCGGGCTCGCCGAGGGCATCGGCTTCGAGGTCGTGCCGGTGTCGACCCTCGAGTGGGGCGAGCTCGGGCCCGACGACATCCTGTTCGTGGTCTACCCGCTGCAGCGCATCGATCCGGAGCGGCTGTCGGCGTTCGTCCAGGCCGGCGGCAACGCGGTGATCGCGGACGACTACGGCGACGCCGGCGACGCACTCGCCGGGCTCGGCGTGATCCTGCGCAGCGATCCGGCGGCGCCGCCCAGCGCGAGCCGCTACTACGACAACCACTCGTTCGCGCCGATCGCGACGCCGGTGACCGACCATCCGCTGTCGGCGGGGGTCGGCGAGGTCGTGACCAACCATCCCGCGATGTTCAAGCAGGTCGAGGGCGCGACGTCCGTGATCGGGTTCGACGGCGGCGGTGCCCTGGTCGTGGCGGGCGAGCGCGGCACCGGCCGGTTCGTCGCGCTCGCCGACCCGAGCATCTTCATCAACCAGATGCTGCGCGAGCCGTTCGCCGGCAACGTCCAGCTCGCCGCGAACATCCTGCGCTGGCTCAACCGGGACGGCCGCGCGCGCCGGGTCGTGCTGGTGCGCGGCGACGTGTCGATGTACGGCGATCCGCGGCCGTTCATCGACGACCCGCGCGGCGGCGCGCTCGGCCGCACGGTCGGCGACCTCAACCTGTGGCTCGCCGAGCGCCGCCAGTGGCTGCTCACCCCGGCCGCGATGAAGGGGCTGGCCGCCGCGCTCGCCGCGCTGCTGCTCGTGCTCGCCGTGATCGCGCTGCCGGTGCGCCGCGGCCCGAAGATCGATGGCGCGTGGCTGCGGTTCGGCCGGCCGGCCCGGCGCGACGAGCCGCACGGCGTGATCGCCGCAGCCGATCGTGGCGGCGGCCCGCTGCTCGTGGTCGCGTGCGTGCTGCGCGACCAGGTCCAGGCCGAGCTCGAGCGCGCGACCGGGCGCGCCGAGCCGCTGTACACGATCCCCGAGGCCGAGCTGGTCGCCCTGGTCGCCAACGCGCGCGGCACGGGCGCGGGCGTCGCGCTGGCCCGCGTCTACCGCCGGCTGCGCGCCCTGCCGAGCCGCGGTCAGGCGGCCGCGCCGTGGAGCGCGGGACATCTCCCCCGCCGCGATTTCGACGCGCTATACCGAGATGCCGCCGAGCTGTGTCGTACTCTCGGCGCACCGCTCAGCGAGGCCTAACGCCTGATGCAAGCCGCCCTGACCCACGACAAGCTGTCCCGCGTCAACTTGCTGGCGCGCGCGATCACCGACGAGGTCGGCCGTGCGTTCATCGGCTCGCCGACGATCACCGAGGCGCTGCTCACCTGCCTGCTCGCACGCGGTCACGTCCTGATCGAGGGCTACCCGGGCGTCGCGAAGACCACGCTGGTCAAGGCGTTCTCGTCGACCCTGGGCTGCCACTTCCGGCGCATCCAGTTCACGCCGGACCTGCTGCCGTCCGACATCACCGGCACCTACATCCTCGACATGCGGTCGAACACGTTCGTGCTGCGCGAGGGCCCGGTGTTCACCCACGTGCTGCTCGGCGACGAGATCAACCGCGCGCCGGCCAAGACCCAATCCGCGCTGCTCGAGGCGATGCAGGAGCAGCAGGTCACGATCGAGGGCGAGACCCGGCAGCTCGCCGAGCCGTTCATCGTGCTCGCGACCCAGAACCCGATCGAGCAGGAGGGCACCTACCCGCTGCCCGAGGCCCAGGTCGATCGCTTCCTGATCAAGCTGCGCATGGGCTACCCGGTCGCGGCCGACGAGAAGCGCATGCTCGGCACCTACGATCGTCCGCCGCCGCCGGTGCGCGCGGTGGTCGGCCCGCACGACGTGCTCGAGATGCAGGCGCTGGCCCGCGAGGTGTTCGTCGCCGAGGAGCTGCTCGACTACGTGCTGGGCCTGGTCGCGTTCACCCGCGGCCATCCGCGCGTCTACCTCGGCGCGTCGCCGCGCGCCGGCCTCGCGCTGGTCCACGCCGCCAAGGGGCTCGCGCTGCTGCGCGGCCGCGACTTCGTGCTGCCCGACGACGTCCGCCACCTCGCGCCGCTCGTGCTCGGCCATCGCATCCTGATGACGCCCGAGGCCGAGCTCGAGGGCGCGCAGGGGACCGCGGTGGTCGCCGAGGCGCTCGACAAGGTCGGCTACAAGATGCCGAAGAGGAACGGGTGATCCCGCGGCTCGCCACCCGCGGCAAGCTCGTCCTCGGCACGGCGCTGCTGTTCATCGTGGTCGGCGCGCTGCACGGCACCCCGCCGCTGGTCGCGCTCGCCGGCGTCGTGCTCGCCGTGCTGTGCGCGCTCTACCTGGTGTTCTATCCGACCGCGATCCTGCTCCGCCGCAAGAAGATCGAGCTGTCGTGGTGGGTGCCGCCGGGCGATCAGCCGGGCGGCGCGCTCGGCGTCGACCGGCCGTTCCAGCTCCACCTCGCGTTCCGCAACCACGGCAGCCGCAAGCTGCGCATCCTGTCGACCCAGATCCTCGGCGCGAGCGGCCTGAGCATCGACGACCAGCCGAGCGCGACCGTGCGCCGCGGCCAGCAGGTCGAGGTCACGACCGCGGTCCGTCCGCTCGCGTCGGGCTACCACGTGCTGCACGGCGCGGCGCTGACGTTCGGCGATGCGCTCGGGCTGTTCGATATCGAGGCGTTCTTCCCGAACCCGATCGCGGTCAAGGTGTTCCCGCGGCTGTTCGCGCTGCGCAGCCAGCCGGTGCGCGCGCTCGGCGGCGCGCTGCACGAGCAGGTCGGCATCCACCACGTGCGCCGGCGCGGGCTATCGGGCGAGCTGCGCGAGATCCGCGAGCACACCCACGGCGATCCGTTCAAGTTCATCGCGTGGAAGGCGACCGCGCGCCGCCAGCAGCTGATGGTGCGCGACCTCGAGAACGAGATCGTGGTGACGCAGGTCGCGGTGATCGATGTCGGAGCGGGCATGCGTGCCGGCGCGCTCGGCGCGACGCCGCTCGACTGGGCGTGCGACGCGACCGCGGCGCTCGCCAAGACCGCGCTGACCTCGAGCGATCGCATCGGCCTGGTCGGATTCGACACCCGGCCGGTGTGCGAGCTCGCCGCGGACACCGGCCACCACCACTACCTCCAGCTGGTCGACCGCCTGCTCGACACCCGCAGCATCGTCGACGCCGATCTCACCGACGTCACCGCCGGCGAGCTGGTCGCGCTGGTCGCGCGCTACCTCGCGCACCAGGAGGCGATCGACGTGCGGATCAAGATCGCGCCGCCGCTCGACGACGCGCGCTGGATGCAGATCCAGGCCGGCCCCGACGGCCAGCTCTACGACGTCGCGGCGACCGGCCGGCTGTGCAAGCGCCTGATCGACATCATCGTCGGCAAGGACGACGCCCGGGGCGACGCGAAGGCCCGGCCGCCCGCGGTGGTCGAGGACGACCTGCAGCTCCGGCCGCTGCGCCAGCTGTGCCGGCTGCGCGGGATCGAGCTGCCGTACCGGGCGAGCTGGGAGCACGGCAAGCGCGCCGCGGGGTTCGCCGCGGCGGTCGACCGGGCGGTCGCGGCCACCCGGCCGGACGTCGTGATCATCGTCAGCGACCTCGCCGGCCTCGCGGAGGACGAGCCGCGAACGCGGCGGGCGATCGCGCGGCTGCGCCGCTTTGCGGGCTCGGTGATCGCGCTGGTGCCGTCGCCCAGCGCGTTCCTGCCGGGCGCGGCGACCCCGCATGGCCGCCGCGTGCGCGAGCTGATGGCGCGCGATCAGCGGCAGGCGACCGAGCCCGGGCGTCGCCTGCTCGTTCGCCATGGCATCACGGTGCTCGAAGCGAACCCCGCGATTCCGCTGGATCAGTTGCTACACGGCCGTCGTAACGCGGCGTGACGACTAGCGGGCCAGGTCCGGGTTCTCGACCATCGTGACCGACCACTGATGCGCGGGGTTCTTGCCGGCGGCCTTCGAGGTCACCGACCCGATCGACAGCGCGACCAGCAGCACGGCGAGCAGGATGAAGGCCGCGTCCTTCCAGGAATCCTTTTCGTGCCGCTTCTCGATCTCGTTCGACATCGCACACCTCCTGTTCGAAGGAACTCCCAACATAGACACTACCAAACCCTATCGGTGACGTCATCAAACTCGACGAAAAACCCATGGGCGAGATCGCAATCACCGTCGAGAATGGACGGGACCTGACGATTGTCTGCACATGTCGCACACCTCATGACGAGTGTGCGCGGTGACGTCCTCGTTGCCTGTTAGATGCGCCAGCCCCGCATTCGGATGACGCGAATCAGGTCAGCCCCTGGTGTGGTCATCGAGACGCTCTTCCGCCTCTAGCCGATCGGACAGGTGTGCGATGTCGCCGCGCAGCTCTGCCCCGCAACTGGGGCAGATCGGCGCGCCCTCCGGAACGATCGACGCGCAGGCGGTGCAGCGGCGCACGCGCACGCGCCGGCCGATCACGTGACCGCACACCGCCGCGCCGAGCGCGACCGCGGGGATCGCGCTGCGCGCCACCCCGGCCACCGCGATGCCGAGACCGAGCACCGCGCCCGCGACCAGCCCGATCCCGCCGCGATGGCTGCGCCAGCGGAACGCGATCTTCGGCGGCGGCGCGTCGTCCTCGAGCACGGCGTCGTCGAACGCGACCGCCTCGCGGCGCACGCCGGGCGCGGCGTCGGCCGGGACGCCGAGCCGCGCGCGCAGCTCGGGGCCGCGTTCGGCGAGCGCGCGAAACCACGCGCTCGCCTCGTCGTGCTGCGGCGGCGCGAGCTCCTCGGGTACCGCGCGATCGCCGCGCACGACCGCCTGCACCGCGAGCAGGTACGCGAGGCTCGACATCGCGACGTGCCCGGCGCGCAGCACGTCGTACTCGAGCGGGTCGTACGCACCGTTGAACCGGCCGGCGCGGCTGTACTGCTGGAA